>NZ_JABFBA010000023.1:20840-43127 GCF_017168445.1 Micrococcus sp. KRD026
GTGGTCCGGCAGCGTCGGCGTGCCGGTGGGCGGGGCCTCGGGGCGGGCCGGCTCGACGGCGACCGGGGCCGAGAGCGAGTTCGCGATGAAGCACAGCCGGTGCGCCTCGGCGTGGAGGGCCTCGGCCCGCTCCCGGTCGGCCTCGTCCTGCAGCGTGACCTCGGGCCGCAGCGTGATCGCGGTGAACCGACCGGCGCCGTCGCCGTCCACCTCGAGCTCGCCCTCGACCCCGCACGTCATCCCCGTGACCACGACCCCGGAGGTCGCCGCGACATGGAGGTACGAGAGCACGTGACACTCGGCGAGCGCGCCGAGCAGGAGGGTCTCCGGGTTCCACTTCGAGTCATCGCCGCGGAAGGGGCGGGCGGCCGAGGCCTGGATCTCGCCGACAGCGGCGTCCTGGATCACCACGGAGCGGTCGTAGTCGCGGACGCCGGAGGTGCCCGAGCCGCGGTCGCCCGTCCACTCGGTGCGCAGGGAGAAGGTGTGCTTCATGGGTTCCAGCCTAGCTGTAAGAGGTCATGACGTTGTTGACTCGGGCCGGGGCCAACGAGGCCGGTGGAGCATCTCCGCAGGAGGTATGCGGCCGATGGTAGTTGTAGTGGTTCACCCACACTGCCAACGCCTCACGCCGGGCCGTCTCTGAGGTATACGGGCGGGCGTAGAGGACCTCATCGACCATCAGCCGGTTGTAGCGTTCGACCTTCCCGTTATGGCGGGGCGTGTAGGGCCGGATCCGGTGGTGCCGGCCCCCGAGCGAGACCACCTTCGCGGTGAAGTCCACGGCCCGGTAGTTGTTGCCGTTGTCCGTGATCACCCTGTCGATCCGGATGCCGTGGGCGGCGAAGAACGCCCGCGCCCGGCAGAAGAAGCTCACGGTCGTAGCTGCCCGCTCATCGGGCAAGGCTTCGGTGTAGGCCAGGCGGGTGAACCCGTCGATCGCCGAGTGCAGGTAGGTGTAGCCGACCCGTCGGCCAGGCCCGCGCTTGGCTGCTCGCGCGTTCTCGGAGTCCCGTCCGTGCGCACGCCAGCCGCCCCCGTCAGGGATGCGCCCGATCTTCTTCACGTCCAGGTGCACCATGTGCCCTGGCCCTCTCGCGGTGATCCTCCGGGCCGGCTGCCGGCGGAGGTCTTCTCCGGCTGGGGTCAGGTCCCGTAGGCGGGAGATCCCGGCCCGGTGCAGCCACCGTCCCACGGTGCGCAGGCACAGCTGGTGGCCCTCGGAGACGAGGTGGTGATGGATGCGCCGTGCGGACCACTTGCGCTCCCGCCGCAGGGCGTGGATCTGGGCGACCAGGACCGGATCGAGCTGGGCAGGTGAACGGTGCGGCCGGCTGGGCAGGTCCTGAAGGCCGGCTTCTCCCTGGGCGCGGTAGCGGGCGACCCAGGTGGCCACCGTGGGCCGGCTGACGCGGAACTCGGCGGCCACGTGTGCCTGCGGGATCCCGTCGTGCAGGTGGCGGTGGACCATCCTGAGTCGGCCAGTCGGGGTCAGGGGTGCGTTAGCGTGAGTCATGAGTGGGTCTTTTCGGGCAGGTGGGTTGTTGAGGAACTTCCATCCTGCGGGGCGGGGCCCACTCGTCTCATCTCAGCCGGCGCCTCGTGGCAAGAACCTCATGACCCACAACACCTAGCCAGCCCGCGCCCCGACAGCGGCCGGGGAGGTGCTGGAGGGCATCTTCCGTGGAATACCCACCAGCAGCACCGCCCCGCAAGCGCCGGCAGAGGCGTCAGCCGCCGTCCGGCTCAGGCCCCGGCGTGGACCTGATGCACGTGCGCCGTCGCGTGCTCGCGCGCGGCCAGGGCGCGGACGGTCTCGTCCCGGCCCTCGGCGAGGACGCGGGACAGCCCCGCGCGGGTGCCGGCCAGCCGCTCGGACAGGGCGGTGGCGCGGTCGGCGATCTCCCGGGTGACCTGGGCGGTCGGGTAGCCCAGCGTCGCGGCGGTCTCGGCCATCTCGTGAGAACGGGAGTCCCACATCGCCTCGACGCCTTCGAAATAGGAGTCCGCGAAGGGCGCGATCAGCGCGGCGTCGTGGACCCGCGCGAACCCGATCAGGGCCTGGCGCTGCTCCGTGTTGGACGGCTCGCCGGCCATCACTCGGTCCCAGGCCGCGCGCTTGGCCTCGGCCGTCGGCACGGCGGCCCGGGCCTGGATCGCGGCGAGCGCGCCCGTGGCGGTCGCGTCGGCGCGCTCGGCCTCGGCGATCTCGGCCTCCCCGGCACGGCCGGCCGCCACCAGCGCAGTGAGCAGCTCCCAGCGCAGGTCCGTGGTGAGGTCCAGCCCGGGCACGGTGCGGGTGCCGTCCACGAGGGCCGCCAGGCGGTCCAGCTGCGCCGTGGTGCGCGCGTGCAGGGCGAACGCCTTGACGAACTGCAGCTGGTTGTCCGAGCCGTCCTCGGCCTCCGCGACGAGGCCCCACAGACGGTCGGCCGCCGCGACCCGCACGGCCTCGGCCTGGTCCTCGGGCAGGTACAGGCCGATCGCCGTCGCGAGCTGGCGCAGCAGCGTCTGCACCACGGACGAGTCCCGCTCGTGGCCGACGTTGGCCAGGACGAGGTCGACGAACCAGGCGGCGGAGGCCTCGCCGTCGCGCACGGTGTCCCAGGCCGCCCCCCACAGCAGCGTGCGCGCCAGCGAGCCGTCCACGTCCTTCAGGCGGGTGGACGCGGCCTCCCACGAGGCGTCGTCGAGGCGCAGCTTGGCGTAGGCCAGGTCGTCGTCGTTGGGCAGGATCACGGCGGGACGACGGCGGCCGACGGCCTCGGCGACCTCGGTCACCTCACCGGCCACGTCGAGTTCGAAGCGCTCGGTGCGGGTCAGGCGGCCGGTGGCCTCGTCCACGTCGTAGAAGCCCACAGCCAGGCGGTGGGGGCGGAGCACGTCGTCGCCAGGCGCCGACGGCGAGCCGTCCGGGGCGCTCTGGCGCAGGCGCAGCGCGGTGATGGTGCCGGCCTCATCCGTCTCCACCTCCGTGCGCAGCGTGTTCACGCCCGAGGTCTCGAGCCACACGCGGGTCCACTCGGACAGATCGCGGCCGGAAGCCGCCTCGAGCTCGGACATGAGGTCCGGCAGCTCGGTGTTGCCCCACGCGTGCTGGGCGATGTACGCGCGGACGCCGGCCATGAAGTTCTCCTGGCCCACCCAGGCCACGAGCTGGCGCAGCACGGAGGCGCCCTTGGCGTAGGTGATGCCGTCGAAGTTGACGAGCACATCGTCGAGGTCGCGGATCCGGGCCTTGATGGGGTGCGTGGACGAGAGCTGATCCTGGCGGTAGGCCCAGTTCTTCTCCATGGAGGAGAAGGTGGTCCAGGCGCTGGTGTACTGCGTGTTCTCGGCGGCGGCGAGCGTGGACATGAACTCGGCGAAGGACTCGTTGAGCCACAGGTCGTTCCACCAGCGCATGGTCACGAGGTCGCCGAACCACATGTGGGCCAGCTCGTGGAGGATGGTGATGGCGCGGCGCTCGATCAGCGCCTCCGGCACGGTCCCGCGGAAGACGTACGACTCGAGGAAGGTCACACAGCCGGCGTTCTCCATCGCGCCGGCGTTGAACTCGGGCACGAACAGCTGGTCGTACTTCTCGAACGGGTAGGCGTGGCCGTACTGGGCCTCGAAGAACTCGAAGCCCTGGCGGGTGAGCTCGAAGACGTTCTCCGCGTCCAGGTGCTCCACCAGTGACGCGCGGCAGTAGACGCCGAGGGGGATCGTGCGGCCGTCCGCGCTGGTCAGCTCCGAATGCACGGAGGCGTACGGGCCGGCGACGAGCGCGGTGATGTAGGAGGAGATGCGCGGGGTGGGGGTGAACTCCCAGACCGCGGCGTCCACGCCCTGCAGGTTCTCCTCGTTCGCCACGACGCCGAGGGTGCGGCGGGAGTCCTCCGGCTGGTTGGACACCACAGCCCAGTGTGCCGGCGCGGTCACGGTGAAGCGGAACGCGGCCTTGAGGTCGGGCTGCTCGAACACCGCGAACATGCGGCGGGAATCGGGCACCTCGAACTGGGTGTAGAGATAGACCTCCTGGTCCACGGGGTCCACGAACCGGTGCAGGCCCTCGCCGGTGTTGCTGTAGTCCCCGAGCCCGTCGACCACGAGGGTGTTCTGCGCCGCCAGCGGGCCGATCCGCAGTCGGGCGCCGTCGAAGTCCGCCACGTCCAGCGCCTCGCCGTTGAGGGTCACCGTGGGAGCCTGCCCGGCCACGAAGTCGATCCACGTGTGGGTGCCCACCGCGTCCTGCGTGGCCGCGAACGTCACGGTGGTGGCCGTGTGGAAGTGCTCTGCGCCGCGGGTGAGGTCCAGGCTCACCTCGTACGCGTCCACGGTGAGGGCGGCCGCGCGCGCGGCGGCCTCTTCGCGGGTGATGTTCATGGCGGCGGCGGTGGTCACGGTCGGACTCCTCCTGGGGTCGGGCGGATGCGGCACGGCCGGGCGCCTGTGATGGGGGCCATGGCACGGTGCTCCCCAGTGTGCCACCTGGCCCGAGCGTCGTGAGCGGCGCGTCTCGGGGCGGGCCGGTCGACCTGCTCAGCCCCCGATCTCGGCCAGTCGGGTCGCCGCCGCACGCAGCACCTCAGCCACCTCGGGCACGCGTCCGGGTGGCATCCGCTGCTCGGCCGCCGAGGCCGTGAGGGACACCTGGGGGATGCCTCCCGTCCGCGCCGGAACGCCACAGGCGACTCCGGCCACCCCGGGCACGACCGGCACACCGCCGCACCACCCCTGCTCGTCCATCTGACGCAGCAGGGTGTCCAGCAGGTCGTGCAGGGCCCCGTCATCCGTCAGGTTCCAGCGGCGGGGAGGCCGGGCGACGACCGCGTCCACTTCCGCTCGCCGGCGCTCGGGCGGCAGGGAGGCCAGGAGCGCGATGCCGGCGTACCCGGCGGCAAGCCGTTTGACCTCGCCGACCTCCACGGTGAAGACGCGCACAGGGGAGTCGCCGTCGCATCGCAGGAGGTAGGCCACTCCGCCCGCAACCCGTGCCGCCAGGTAGACCGTGTCCCCCAGCTCGTCCGCGGCGGCCTGGACCACGGCCCGGCTGCCCTCGCGTTCGATCAGGCACCGCGGCGTCACCGGTTCGAATCCGACCGGGCCCCACCGATCACCGAGTGCATAGGCGGCTCCGCGCCGGGTCACGGCACCCTCCTCCGCCAGGTCGGCCAGCAGTCGATGGGCGGTGGGCTGGGGCAGGCCCGTCCGCTGGACGAGCTGGCTCAGCCGCAGGCCGGCGGGTCCGGCCTCGTGCAGCAGGCGCATCACGAGGGCGGCGCGGGGCAGGACGCCGGTGGGTGGGGTCAGAGGGGTCACCGGTCCATCGTGCCGCAGCTCCGGCGTCGGAGCCAGTTCCATCTGATGGACTCAATGATTGCCGCCCCTGCTTGCATTATGAGAAATGAACACGCCATGCTGGGACATGTAGGGTGCGTCGCATCGCGGGTGTCGGGTCCAATAGTCCACATATTGGTTTCCAGGAGGAGCCCCATGCCACTGACCGCATCGACCGTCACGCGCACCGTCAGCGTGGACGGTGCTTCCGTCACCTGCCACGACTCGGTGACGCCCGGGGAGCTCGACCGGCCTCTCGTGCTGGTCCACGGCACGGGCGGGACGACCGCCTCGCACTTCGGCCACCTGTTCCCGATGATGGCCACGCGGACGCGCGTCATCGCCGTCGACTGGGCGCCGACGGCCGACCCCGCCGCAGACCTGACCGTCGACCTGCTGGTCGGCCAGGTGCGGGCCGCCGTCGACGAGCTCCTCGGCTCCGACGCCGCCTTCGACCTGCTGGGCTACTCGCTCGGCGCCGTCGTCGCCGGGCAGCTGGCCGCCGATCTCGGTCGCCGCGTGGAGAACCTCGTGCTCGTGGCCGGCTGGGCGACGACGGATGTCCACCAGCGCCTGCGCAACGAGGTCTGGCGGCACCTGTATGACACGAGCCCTGATGCCCTGGCGCGTTACACGGCCTTCTGCGGCCTGTCCCCGCTGGCCCTGCGCTCCCTGACCCCGGCCATGCTCGACGGGGCGCTCGCCTCCCTGACCGCGGACGAGTTCACCGCCCGGCAGATGGACCTGAACGCCCGCGTGGACGTCGCCGACCGTCTCTCCGCCGTCACCGCGCGGACACTGATCGTCTCCTGTGCCGAGGACATCATGGTCCCGCCCCATCACCAGTACGAGCTGCTCGGCATCATCGACGACGCGCGGCTGACGACCATGACGAGCGGCCACGCCTTCTTCCTCGAGCGCCCGGCCGAACTCATGCAGATCGTCGACCTGTACCTGCGCGAGCCCGACCGCCACCCGGCCGGCGCGATCATCCCCGAGACCCACGCCTGAGAGAGGGGCCAGCCATGACCACCGCCATGACCACCACCACCGACGTGCGCCCCGCACCGCGCGACGAGTCCGCCGAGATCCTCATCATCGGCTCCGGATTCGCCGGCCTCGGCATGGGCGCCCAGCTGCGGCGTCACGGCCGCGAGGACTTCCTCATCCTGGACCGCGCCCAGCAGGTCGGCGGGACCTGGAGGGACAACACCTACCCGGGTGCCGCGTGCGACGTCCCGAGCCACCTCTACAGCTTCTCCTTCGCGCCGAACCCGCAGTGGTCGGGCTTCTACACACCGGGTCCGGAGATCCAGGACTACCTCGTGCGCTTCTCCGAGGACGAGGGCCTCACCCCGCACCTGCGTCTCGGGGCGGACATGCTCGAAGCGCACTGGGACCCCGAGACGGAGCGGTGGACGGTGCGGACGCCGCGCGGGACCTACACGGGACGCTGGCTCATCATGGGCACCGGGCACCTCGCCGACCCCCGCCTGCCGGACGTCCCGGGTCTCGACGCCTTCGAGGGCGAGGTCATCCATTCCGCCCGCTGGGACCACACGGTGGACCTGAAGGGCAAGCGTGTCGCCGTCGTCGGCACCGGCGCCTCCGCGATCCAGGTCATCCCCGAGCTGGCGGCGACGGCGGCCGAGCTCGTCGTCTTCCAGCGCACCCCCGCGTGGGTCACCCCGCGCGTGGTCAAGCCGTACTCCGCGGCCGTGCGCCGCATGTTCGAGCGCGCCCCGCACACCATGCAGCGCGAGCGCGACGACATCTTCTGGTTCGCCGAGTCGAACTATGCCCAGCGCCGCGGTGTGCCGGCCGCACTGGACCAGGTCCGGGCCCAGGCCCTCGGGCACCTGGCCGCCGCGGTCTCTGACCCCGAGCTCCGCGAGCGCCTCACGCCGCGGTACCTGCCGGGCTGCAAGCGTGTGCTCGTCTCCAACGACTACTACCCGGCCATGGCCCGGGACAACGTCACCCTGGAGGACAGCGCGCTGGACCGCGTCGAGGGGAGCCGGCTGTTCGGCGTGAGCGGTCACGGGTACGAGGTCGACGTCGTCGTCCTCTGCACCGGCTTCGAGGCGGCCCAGCCGCCGTTCGCCGAGCGCGTCCACGACGGTGAGGGCCGTTCCCTGGCCGATCACTGGAGCAGCGGCATGGCGGCGTTCGACTCCACGGCCGTGGCGGGATTCCCGAATCTGTTCGCCATCAACGGGCCGAACACCTCGCTGGGGCACAACTCGATCGTCTACATCATCGAGTCGCAGATCGCGTACATCTTGGAGGCCCTGGACCGGGTGGAGCACGAGGGAATTAGGACGATGGTCCCCGAGACACTCGCCCAGGAGGAGTACGTGGACCGTCTCCAGGAGCGGGCCGCCACCTCGGTGTGGCTCGTGGACGGCGGCTGCCACTCCTGGTACGTCGACCCCCGCTCGGGCAAGTTGACGCTGATCTGGCCCGACTACGCCTACGACTTCCGCGCCCGCAACGGCCACTTCACCGGGGAGGGCTTCCTCTCCTCGGCGAGTGGGGAGCCCGAGCCCATGCCGGTGCGCGAGCCCGAGCGATCGGTCGCGCTGATCTGAGCCGGCCCGCCCCGGGGCAGGGGGTCGGGTGGGGCCGTCAGTAGACTGACCCCACCCGACCGTCGTCCTTCTGGAGGAGTCTGCGCATGCGCGTCCACATCGCCACCGACCACGCCGGCATGGAGCTGTCCGCCCACCTGGTGGAGCACCTCACCACCGCTGGCTACGAGATGGTGGACCACGGACCCACCGAGTACGACGCGCAGGACGACTACCCGGGCTTCTGCATCAACGCCGCCCGCGCCGTCGTCGCCGACCGCGAGCAGGGACTGGACTCGCTCGGCATCGTGCTGGGCGGCTCCGGCAACGGCGAGCAGATCGCCGCCAACAAGGTGGCCGGCGTCCGAGCCGCCCTGGCCTGGAACCTGGACACGGCGCGGCTGGCCCGCGCGCACAACGACGCGAACGTCGTGGCCGTCGGCGGTCGACAGCACTCGCTCGAGGAGGCCACCGAGCTCATCGAGGCGTTCCTGGCCGAACCGTTCTCCCAGGACGAGCGCCACGTGCGCCGCATCGGGAAGATCGCGCACTACGAGACCACCGGAGAGGTGCTGATGTGAGTGCCTGAGGGCCACTCCGTCCACCGTCTCGCGCGCCAGTTCACCGACGTCTTCGGCGGCCGCCGGATCCGCGCCACGAGTCCGCAGGGCCGCTTCGCCGAGGGGGCCGCCCTGCTCGACGGCCAGGTCCTGAAGCGCGCCCGGGCCCACGGCAAGCACTTCTTCGCCGACGTCTCCGGCGGCCACGTGCTCCACGTCCACCTGGGCATGTACGGGGCGTGGACCTTCGGCGGGGATCAGGACTTCGCGGCCGCGTCCTCGATCGGCGCACCCCGCCGGATCGGCGAGCGGGAGGTCCACGACGACGGCGCCCCGGCCGCCGAGCCCGCTCGCGACGCCGACGGCTGGGTCCAGCCCCCGCCGCCGGCCGCCACGGTCCGGCTGCGACTGCGCGCCGAGCACGGCTGGGCCGACCTGATCGGCGCGAGCCGGTGCCGCGCGCTCACTCCGGCCGAGGCTGCCGACGTCGTCGCCGGCCTGGGCCCGGATCCGCTGAGCGACGACGATCCCGCGCCGTTCTACGACCTCGCCCGGCGGACACGGCGGCCGATCGGCGTCGTGCTGATGGACCAGGCGGCCGTCAGCGGGATCGGCAACATCTTCCGGGCCGAGGCGCTGTTCCGCGCCGGCATCGACCCGTGGCGGCCGGCCCGGGAGGTCTCCGCGTCGGACCTGGCATTCCTCTGGGCGGACAACGCCGCGCTCATGCGGGAGGGCGTGCGGCTCGGGCGGATCGTCACCACGCGGCCCGAGCACCGGCCGGGGATCCCTGCCGAATCGGCCTGGCCCGAGCACGCGAACTACGTGTACCAGCGGCAGGGCCTGGCCTGCCTCGTGTGCGGGCGCGAGACGATCGTGGTGGAGGAGATGGCGGCCCGGAAGCTCTACCGGTGCCTCACCTGTCAGAGCTGAGGGGCCTGTAGCAGGCCCGACCGGGCACAGCGGTCAAGGCACCGGCGCGGACGACGACGCACCCGAGAAAGCCATGAGCCGGGCCATCGTGTGCACACGATGACCCGGCTCATGAGGTCCGGAGGGGATGACGGGAATCGAACCCGCGTAGCCAGTTTGGAAGACTGGGGCTCTACCATTGAGCTACATCCCCGCGGGGCCGCGCTCGGCGCGGACCAGCGGCTGACACCGTATCACGGCGGGCCCGCGTCGGCCGTGGGGGAAGAGGCATGATGCACGGCTCCCGTCCCGCCCTCCGCAGGGCCGCGTCCGCCCTCGCCGGCCGTCGTCCCCTGTCCCTGCGCGGCGCCACCGTCCTCGTGACGGGCGGCGCGTCCGGCATCGGTCGACTGATCGCCCTGGGGGCCGCCCGCCGCGGCGCGGGCCGCGTCGTCGTCTGGGACCTCGACCTGCAGGGGGCTGAGGCCGTCGCCGCCGAGATCCGGTCTCAGGGCGCGGACGCCCAGGCCGAGCGCGTGGACGTGACGGACGCGGCCGCCGTCGAGGCCGCCGCCGCCCGCGCCGGAGAGGTGGACGTCGCCGTGAACAACGCGGGCGTCGTGACGGGCGTGCGCCTCGAGGACGCCACGGAGGAGGGCATCCGCCGCACCTTCGAGGTGAACGCACTCGCGCCGTACTGGCTGACCCGGGCGGTCCTGCCCGGAATGCGGGCCCGGGACCGCGGGGCCGTGGTCACGGTGGCCTCGGCCGCGGGGTTGGTCGGCGTCGCGCGCCAGACGGACTATTCCGCCACCAAGCACGCCGCGGTCGGCTTCGCCGAGTCCCTCGCCGCGGAGCTGCGCAAGGACGGCAGCCGCGTCACCTCCCTCGCCGTCTGCCCCTTCTACATCGACACCGGGATGTTCGCGGGCGTGCGCAGCCGGGTGCCCTGGCTGCTGCCCGTGCTGGATCCGCGCCACGTGGCGCAGGAGGTGCTGGACGCCGTCGAGGCCGGCCGCACCCGCCTGCTGCTGCCGCGCGCCGTCGGTCTGATCGCGCCCCTGCGCGCCCTGCCGGCGCCCGTCTTCGACCGCGCGATGGACGTCCTCGGGGTCAACGCCACGATGGACGGCTTCACGGGCCGGCGGTCGCGGCTTTTCGCGGGGCGCGAGACGGCGCGCTAGGATTCCACAGTCTGCCCTCGGGCAGTCCCTCGGGTGTCCGGCGAGCCTCCACCGCGTGAGCCCGCCGGCGTCGGGGACGACGGCGGGGTGTAGCTCAGCTTGGTAGAGCGCGCGCTTTGGGAGCGTGAGGCCGCAGGTTCAAATCCTGTCACCCCGACTCGACGTCAAGACCATCCACCACCACCAACAGGAGTCATCCGTGGTCAAGTCCACCGCAGAGAACCTCAGCCCGACCCGCGTCAAGCTGACCGTCGAGGTGCCGTTCGAGGAGGTGAAGCCCGCCCTGGACAAGGCGTTCAAGGACATCGCCAACCAGGTCCAGATCCCGGGCTTCCGCAAGGGCAAGATCCCGGCGCGCCTGATCGAGCAGCGCTTCGGCCGCGAGATCGTCGTGGACCAGGCCGTCAACGAGGGCCTGAACACCTGGTTCTCCGCCGCCATCGCCGAGGCCGAGGTCACGCCGATCTCCCGCCCCGAGGTCGACGTGACCGCCACCCCGGACGCGGAGAACGCCGAGGGCCCGGTGGCCTTCACCGCCGAGTTCGACGTGCGCCCGACCATCGAGCTGCCCGACTACAAGGGCCTCAAGGTGACGGTGGAGCCCGCCCAGGCCACCGAGGAGGACGAGCAGAAGGCCCTCGACGCCCTGCGCTCGCGCTTCGGCTCCCTCAAGGATGTGGACCGCCCGGCCGCCCAGGACGACTTCGTCACGATGAACCTGACCGCCACGGTCGACGGCGAGCAGGTCGACCAGGCCGAGGGCCTGTCCTACCAGGTGGGCGCCGGCACCATGCTCGAGGGCATCGACGAGGCCCTCGACGGCCTGTCCGCCGGCGAGGACGCCACCTTCGAGACCACGCTCAACGGCGGCGAGCACGACGGCGAGACCGCCGTGGTCAAGCTGGAGCTGACGGCCGTCAAGGAGCGCGAGCTGCCCGAGGCCGACGACGAGTTCGCCCAGCTGGCCTCCGAGTTCGACACCATCGCCGAGCTCAAGGAGGACCTGAAGAAGCAGGCCGCCGAGGAGGCCGTGAACCGCCAGGGCGTCGAGGCCCGCGACAAGGTCCTCGAGGAGCTGGCCAAGCTCGTCGAGGTCCCGGTGCCGGACGGCGTCATCGCCGAGCAGGTCGAGCAGCACTTCTCCGCCGGCGGCCACACCGCGGGCGACGACCACGACACCGCCGAGCACCGTGCCGAGCTCGAGCAGAACACCCGCGAGGCGTTCGCCAACGAGGTCATCCTGGACGAGGTCGCCGAGGCCGAGGAGGTCACGGTCGACCAGGGTGAGCTGATCGAGTACATCATCGCCACCTCCTCCGAGTACGGCATGGACCCGAACCAGTTCGCCATGATGCTCGACCAGGGCGGGCAGATCCCGATGATCATGGGCGAGGTCCGCCGCCGCAAGGCCCTGGCCAAGGTCCTCGAGTACGCCGAGGTCACCGACACCGACGGCAAGGCCGTGGACCTGACGGCGTTCGTGACCCCGGGCGGCCAGGAGGCCCTCGACGCTGAGGCCGAGGGCGCCGAGGCCGAGGGCGCCGACGAGGCGGAGGAGAAGCCCGCCGAGAAGGCCCCGGCCAAGAAGAAGTCGACGGCCAAGAAGGCCCCGGCCGAGCAGGCCGACGACGCCGAGGCGGCCGAGCAGGCCTGATCCCGGCCGGTGGGGACGCACCCCCGCCGAGCCACGACGACGGCGCCCCCGCCCACGCCGGTGGGGGCGCCGTCGTCGTCCCGGGGCCCCGGTGGGCGGCCCCGGGCGGGGTCCGCGACAACCTGCGCCAACAGCGAAACGCCGACGGCGTCCCGCGCGCTGGCCCGGACGCCCGGCTAGTGTCGGACTCGATCAGGGACCCGTCCGTCCGCGCGAGCGGCCGCCGTTCGGGAGGCCCGTGCACATCTCGACAGGAAGGCGGAAGTGATGACCGACATCACCCCCAGCATGCGTTCGGTGGACCCGGCGCAGCGCGAGGATTTCCTCTACACCCAGCTGCTGAAGTCGCGCATCGTCTGGCTGGGCGAGGACGTCCGTGACGACAACGCCAACGCGATCTGCTCCCAGCTGCTCCTGCTCTCGGCCGAGGACCCGGAGAAGGACATCTACCTGTACATCAACTCCCCGGGCGGCTCCGTCACCGCGGGCATGGCGATCTACGACACGATGCAGTACATCCCCAACGACGTCGTGACGGTGGCCACCGGCCTCGCCGCGTCCATGGGCCAGTTCCTGCTCGCCTCCGGCACCAAGGGCAAGCGCTACGCCACCCCCCACGCCCGCGTGCTGATGCACCAGCCCTCCGGCGGCATCGGCGGCACCGAGTCGGACATCCGCATCCAGGCCCAGCTGATCCTGCACATGAAGCAGGTGATGGCGGAGCTGACCGCCGAGCAGACCGGCCAGTCCGTGGAGACCATCCTCGAGGACAACGCGCGTGACAAGTGGTTCACCGCGCAGGAGGCCCTCGAGTACGGCTTCATCGACCACATCGCCGACCGTGCCGCGTCCGTGACCGGCGGCGGCGGCGTCCGGGGCTGAGCCCGGCCCGGACCGTCCCGACCCTCTCCAGGAGACCAAGAATGACCCAGTTCCCCGCCGGGCTCCCCACCGGGATGCCCTCCCTGCCCACGCCGGACGCGCGCTACATCCTCCCGCAGTTCGAGGAGCGCACCCCCTACGGCTTCAAGCGTCAGGACCCCTACGCCAAGCTCTTCGAGGACCGCATCGTCTTCCTCGGCGCGCAGGTGGACGACGCGTCGGCCGACGACGTGATGGCCCAGCTGCTCGTGCTCGAGGCGATGGACTCCGAGCGTGACATCACCCTGTACATCAACTCGCCGGGCGGCTCGTTCACGGCCATGACGGCGATCTACGACACCATGCAGTTCATCCGCCCCGAGGTGCAGACCGTGTGCCTGGGCCAGGCCGCCTCCGCCGCGGCCGTGCTGCTGGCCGCGGGCGCCCCCGGCAAGCGCCTGGCGCTGCCCAACGCGCGCGTGCTGATCCACCAGCCGGCGATGCAGGGCGACCGCGGCACCGCCACCGACCTGGAGATCCACGCCCAGGAGATCAACCGGATGCGCGTGTGGATGGAGGAGACGCTGGCCTCCCTCACCAACCGCACGCCCGAGGAGGTCTCGCAGGACATCGACCGGGACAAGTTCCTCTCGGCCGAGCAGGCCCTCGAGTACGGCCTCGTGGACGAGGTCCTCGCCTCCCGCAAGATCACCCGCCCGTCCGCCTGACCGACGGCGCCCGTCGAGGGGCCCGGCCGCGCGCCGCGCGGCCGGGCCCCTCGATGCCGACCGGGGACCCGGTCCCTTAACGTGTCCGTCCACGGTCGTATGCTGGACGGAATCTGACAGCGACGCCGCCCGCGCGGGGCGGACGTCTCCGCCCGGCCCTCGAGGAGTACCACCATGGCGCGTATCGGAGAGAGCGCTGACCTGCTGAAATGCTCGTTCTGCGGGAAGAGCCAGAAGCAGGTGCGCAAGCTCATCGCCGGCCCGGGTGTCTACATCTGCGACGAGTGCATCGAGCTGTGCAACGAGATCATCGAGGAGGAGCTCGGCGAGGCGGCGGAGGCGGACGAGACCGTCCTGCCCACCCCGCAGGAGATCTTCGACCACCTCGAGAGCTTCGTGATCGGTCAGGAGGCGGCCAAGCGTTCCCTCGCCGTCGCCGTGTACAACCACTACAAGCGCGTGCGTGGGCCGCAGGCGCGGAGTGGTGACCTGGCCGACCGCCTCACCGAGCGGGACGACCTCGCGGACGTCGAGGTCGGCAAGTCGAACATCCTCATGGTCGGCCCCACCGGCTCCGGCAAGACGTATCTCGCGCAGACCCTCGCCCGGCGGCTCAACGTCCCGTTCGCGGTCGCGGACGCCACGAGCCTCACCGAGGCCGGCTATGTGGGCGAGGACGTGGAGAACATCCTCCTCAAGCTCATCCAGGCCGCGGACTACGACGTGAAGAAGGCCGAGCAGGGCATCATCTACATCGACGAGATCGACAAGATCTCGCGGAAGTCCGAGAACCCCTCCATCACCCGGGACGTCTCCGGCGAGGGCGTGCAGCAGGCCCTGCTGAAGATCCTCGAGGGCGCGGTGGCGTCGGTGCCGCCGCAGGGCGGGCGCAAGCACCCCCACCAGGAGTTCCTGCAGATCGACACGTCCAACGTGCTGTTCATCGTGGCGGGCGCGTTCGCGGGCCTGGACGAGATCATCGGTTCCCGTGCCGGCCGCAAGGGCATCGGGTTCGGCGCGCCCCTGAACCATCTGGGCGCGGGGGACGTCACCTACGCGGACGTGCGGCCGGAGGACCTGCTGAAGTTCGGCCTCATCCCCGAGTTCATCGGCCGCCTGCCCGTGATCACCACCGTCGAGGACCTCACGCACGAACAGCTCGTGCGGGTGCTGACCGAACCGAAGAACGCCCTGCTGAAGCAGTACCAGAAGATGTTCCTCATGGACGGCGTGGAGCTCGAGTTCGAGCAGGACGCCCTGGATGCCGTCGTCGCCCAGGCCGAGGCCCGCGGCACCGGTGCCCGCGGCCTGCGCTCCATCATGGAGAACGTCCTCAAGCCCGTGATGTTCGAGCTGCCCTCCCGTTCGGACGTGGGCACGGTCGTCATCTCCGGGGACGCGGTGCGCGGCGAGGCCGAGCCCACGCTCATCCCGGCCGAGGTGGAACGACGTCGACGCGGCCGGAGCGCCTGACCGCCGTCGCCCAGCAGGACCGACCGGAGCCGAGACGGCTCCCTGACCGCAAGGAGCACATCATGACCGACACCACGCAGCAGCCCACCGTCGACTTCTACTTCGACGCCACGTGCCCGTTCGCCTGGATCACCTCCCGGTGGATCCTGGAGGTCCAGAAGGTGCGCGACGTGCGGGTGGTCTTCAAGATCATGTCGCTCGCCGTCCTGAACGAGGGCCGCGACCTGGACCCCGACTACCTGGCCCGCCTCGAGAAGGCCTGGCTGCCGGCCCGCGCCGCCGTGCAGGTGCGCGAGCGGCACGGTGCCGAGGCGCTCGGCCCGTGGTACACCGCGGTCGGCACCCGCATCCACGAGCAGGGCCGCACGGACTACGAGGCCGTGGTGGCCGAGGCCCTCGAGGAACTGGGCCACGACGCGGACATCCTGGACGCCGCCCGCACCGACGTGGCCGACGAGCAGCTGCGCGCCAGCCAGAAGGAGGCGGAGGACCTCGTGGGCAACGACGTCGGCACGCCCGTCGTGGCGTTCAACGGCACGGCCTTCTTCGGTCCCGTGATGACCCGCATCCCGCGCGGAGAGGAGGCGGGCCGCATCTTCGACGGCGCCGTCGCCCTGGCCGACTTCCCGTACTTCTACGAGATCAAGCGGGCCCGCACCACGGATCCGCAGTTCGACTGAGCCCCCGGCTCGCACGAGACCGGCCCCACACCTTCAGCGCGAAGGTGTGGGGCCGGCGTCGTCGGGGGCGCGGGGCGGCGGGGGTCAGCGGCGCGCCACCCGGCCTGCCGCGCAGATCAGGGGGACCTGCAGGGGCAGCCGCCCGAGGGAGACCAGTTGCGCCGGCCAGGGCCGGCGTCGCCACCGCCAGGCCATCCACGCGTTGCCGGGCCACACGCCGAGGAAGAGCGCCTGCGCGGCGCGTCCGCCCGCGCGCCGGGTGCGCGGGACGGCCAGCAGACCCGCCACGGCCAGCTCGGCCACGCCGGAGCCGTGGGTCCACGCGCGGGCCGAGCCGGGCAGGAACGGCGGGATCAGCCCGTCGAAGGGCTCGGGTCGGACGAAGTGGAGCACGCCCATGGCGGCGAGGGCGGCGGACATCTGCCGGGCGGCGGAGTCGGAGGCGCGGCGGCCGGCCGGGGCGGGATCGGGTGTCGGTCTCATCCTCTCAGTGTCCACCCCTGCCGCGGTGACCGCACTGCGACATGCGGCAGGAGCACGACCGGGATGCGCACCACGACACCCCCCGGGGGTGTTACCCCCCGACGAACTCCGATCCGGCGGCGGACTGTCCGACGTGCGCTGTGCCCTACCGGATCCCGGCCACGAACATCCCACGCTGACGGGCAGACTCGGGCCCGCGGCACGGGTGCGACGACGGCCCCGCCGCCCGTGACGGGCGACGGGGCCGTCGTCGTGCCGCGTGCGTTCCCGAGACACCGTCCGGGAACGCGCGGCGGGGATCAGTCGTCCTCGACCGGTGCGAGCTGCACGTCGGAGACGGTCAGCGGCGCGGACTCGCCGGCCTCGCCCTGCGTGAGGGACAGGTCCGCGATGTTGCCGGCCGCCTTGAGGTCCGCCAGGCCGCCGCGCAGCTTCTCGAGCCACTCGGTCGGTCCGGTCACCACGGCGGAGCGCACCTCGGTCCGCTGCTTCACCTTGGCCTCGGACTTCGCCTTGCGGACGCCGCCCAGGACCTGCGCCACGGTGGGCAGGACCTCGGCGTCACCGGCGGAGGCGGCGAAGGACAGGGCCGCCACCTCGTCCGCGGCGCCCGGCCACGCGGCGGTGTGCACGGAGCCGGCGCGCCACCAGCTCCACACCTCCTCGGTGGCGAACGGCTGGAACGGGGCCAGCAGACGCAGCAGGGCGTCCAGGGTGGTGGCCAGCGTGGTCACCACCGAGGCCTGCTCGGCCTCGCCGTGGCCACCGTAGGCACGGTCCTTCACGAGCTCCACGTAGTCGTCCGTGAAGGCCCAGAAGAACTGCTCGGTCACGTTGAGGGCACGCGCGTAGTCGTAGGCCTCGAACGCGCGGGTCGCCTGCTCCACGGTGGCCGCGAGGCGCGCCAGCAGGGAGGCGTCCAGCGGGTTGGTGACGGCCGCGGCGTCGTCGGCCGTGCGGATGACGGCGTCCTGCGTGGCGCCCAGGTTCAGCACGAACTTGGCGGCGTTGAGCAGCTTGATGGCCAGTCGGCGGCCGATCTTCATCTGCGCCACCTCGTAGGCGGTGTCCGCGCCGAGGCGGGCCGAGGCGGCCCAGTAGCGGACGGCGTCCGAGCCGAACTGGTCCAGGATGTCGGTCGGGACCACCACGTTGCCCTTGGACTTGGACATCTTCTTGCGGTCCGGGTCGAGGATCCAGCCGGAGAGCGCGGTGTCCGTCCACGGCACGGAGCCGTTGAGGGCGTGGGCGCGCACCACGGTGGAGAACAGCCAGGTGCGGATGATGTCGTGGCCCTGCGGGCGCAGATCGAACGGGAAGACGTTGTTGAAGAACGCCTCGTCACGGGACCAGCGGCCCACGATCTGCGGGGTCAGGGAGGAGGTGGCCCAGGTGTCCAGGACGTCCGGGTCGCCGGTGAAGCCGCCGGGGACGTCGCGCTGGTCCTCGGCGTAGCCCGGGGCGGCCTCGGCGGCCGGGTCCACGGGCAGCTGCTCGTCGGCCGGGAGGATCGGGTTCTCATAGTCGGGCTCACCCTCCGCATCCAGCGGGTACCAGACCGGGATCGGCACCCCGAAGAAGCGCTGGCGGGAGACGAGCCAGTCGCCGTTGAGGCCCTCGACCCAGTTCTCGTAGCGGTGGCGCATGTGCTCCGGGTGCCAGGAGATCTCGCGGCCACGCTCGATCAGCTCCGCGCGGCGGTCGGCGTCGCGGCCGCCGTTGCGGATGTACCACTGGCGGGAGGTGACGACCTCGAGCGGCTTGTCGCCCTTCTCGTAGAAGTTCACGGCGTGCATGATCTTCTTCGGCTCCCCGTCCAGCAGGCCGGCCGCGGTGAGGGCGTCCACCACACCCTGCTTGGCGGAGAAGACGGTCCGGCCGGCCACGGTGTCCGCATAGGCCTGTCGGCCGGCGTCCGTGGTGATCCACTCGGGGGTGTCGGCGGCGAAGCGGCCGTCACGGCCGATCAGGGTGCGGGTCGGCAGCTGCAGTTCGCGCCACCAGGTGACGTCGTTGAGATCGCCGAAGGTGCAGACCATGGCGATGCCGGAGCCCTTGTCCGGCTTGGCCAGCGGGTGCGGGAAGACCTCGACCTCCACGCCGTACAGCGGGGAGGTGACGGTCGTGCCGAACAGGTGCTGGTAGCGCTCGTCGTCCGGGTGGGCGACCAGGCCGGAGCAGGAGGCCAGCAGCTCGGGGCGGGTGGTCTCGATGAAGACCTGCTCGCCGTCCGCAGCGGTGAAGGCGTAGCGGTGGTAGGCGCCGGGGACCTCGCGGTCCTCGAGCTCGGCCTGGGCCACGGCGGTGCGGAAGGTCACGTCCCACATGGTGGGGGCCTCGGCCAGATAGGCGTCGCCCGAGGCGATGCCGGCCAGGAAGGCGCGCTGGGAGACGGCGCGGGAGACGTCGTCGATGGTCCGGTAGGTCATGTCCCAGTCGACGGACAGGCCGAGACGGGTGAAGAGGTCCTCGAAGACCTTCTCGTCCTCGACGGCGAGCTCCTCGCAGAGCTCGATGAAGTTCTTGCGGGAGATCACGTCCCAGTCGCGCTGGTTCTTCGCCGGCTTCTCCGGCGGGCGGTAGCCCTCCACGTACGGCTTGGCGGGGTCGCAGCGGACGCCGTAGTAGTTCTGCACGCGGCGCTCGGTGGGCAGGCCGTTGTCGTCCCAGCCCATCGGGTAGAACACGTTCTTGCCGTTCATGCGCTGGTAGCGGGCGAGCACGTCGGTCTGCGTGTAGGAGAAGACGTGGCCCACGTGCAGCGAGCCGGAGGCGGTCGGCGGGGGAGTGTCGATCGAGTAGACCTGCTCGCGGGTGGTCTGCGTGTCGAACGCGTAGGTGCGCTCGTCGGCCCAGCGGGCGGTCAGCTTCTCCTCGAGGCCCTCGAGGGCCGGCTTGTCCGGCACGGCCACGGCGCCGGCGGCGGGGGTGGACGGGGTCGATGCGTCGATGGGCGTGTCTGTGCCCTGCGTGTTCTCAGCCATGCCCGCCATCCTCCCATGACCGGGGCGGCGGGCCGGGCCTGCGACGACGCCCGGGACGTCCCGCCCTTTCAGTCGCTCGACCTGGCGGAGGTGATCCGGGCGGTGCTCCGAACGGCGCGGCTCGGCTACGGTCGGAGGCGTGAGCCACACCCATGAACCTGCGAAGAACCCCGCCCGCGCCGCCGTCGTGACGGGGGCCACGAGCGGCATCGGCCGCGCCACGGCCCTCGAGCTCGCCCGCCGCGGCTGGCGCGTGTACGCGGTCGGCCGCCGGGCCGAGCGCCTCGAGACCCTCGCTGCCGACGCCCGGGCCGAGGGCGTGAGCGGCGACGTCGTCCCCGCCGCCCTGGACGTCACGGACGAGGCCGCCGTCGCCGCGCTGGCCTCGCGCGTCGAGGCCGACGGCGGCGCCGACACCCTCGTCAACATCGCCGGCGGCGCGCTCGGCACGGACGCGGTGGGCGACGGCGACCGCGCCGACTGGGAGTGGATGTACCGCGTCAACGTGCTCGGCACCCTCACGATGTGCCAGGCGTTCCTGCCCATGCTCCGCGCCCACGGCGAGGGCACCGTGCTCAACCTGACCTCGACCGCCGCCGTCACCGCCTACGAGGGCGGCGCCGGCTACAACGCCGCGAAGATGGGCCAGCACGGGCTCACCGGCGCGCTGCGCCTGGAGGAGGCCGAGCACAACGTGCGGGTGATCGAGGTGCTGCCGGGCATGGTCCACACCGAGGAGTTCTCCCGCAACCGCCTGGGCGGCGACCAGTCCGCCGCGGACGCCGTGTATGCGGGCGTGGAGAAGCCGCTCACCGCCGAGGACGTCGCCGAGGTGTGCGTCCACGCCGTCGAGCTGCCCCACCACGTGAACCTGGATCAGATCGTGATGCGGCCGGTCGCCCAGGCCGCCCAGCACAAGGTGATCCGCCGGTGAGCGGCGGGCCGCAGAACGTGTGGGCCGACGCGGTGGGCTCGGCATGAGCGCGCCCGTGCTGCACGTGATCGCCTGCGCCCACGGCACGCACGACGCGGCCGGCCGCGACGTGATCGACGGCCTCCGTGCCGACCTGGCGGCCCTCCTGGCCGCCGAGGGGCCGGGCGCCCAGGTCCACGAGGCCTACGTGGACGTGCAGAGCCCCTCCCTCGACGAGGTCGTGGCGGCCCTGCCCCCGGGGGAGCCGGCCGTGATCGTGCCGCTGCTGCTGTCCCTGGGCCATCACGTCCACCACGACATCCACCACGCCGCAGCCGCCCGACCCGGCACGATCGCCGCCGCACCGCTGGCCGGGGCCGGGGACGACGTCGAGCCGCGCCTGGTGACCGTTCTGGCCGAGCGGGTGGCCCGGGCGGTGCCGGCCGGTGAGGCCGCGACATCGGACGTCATCCTGGCGGCGGCCGGCACCCGCGCCGCGGACGGCCAGGCCCAGGTGCACGCCCTGGCCGGGGCCCTGGCCCGGGCCACGGGACTGCCCGTGACCGCGGCGTTCGGGGCGGCGGCGACCCCCCGTGTGCCCGACGCCGTCGCCCGGGTGCACGCCGCCGGCCGTCGCGCCGTGGTGGCCGCCCACCTGCTGGCCCCCGGGTACTTCCACGACCGGCTCGGCGAGGCCGGCGCGGACGCGGTCACCGACCCCCTGCTGCCGCATCCGCTGGTGGCGCGGATCGCCCTGGACCGGCTGCGGTCCGCCCTCGTAGAGGCCCCGAGGGGAGCCGCCGGAGGCCGCTGAGCCGTCCGTCACACGACCGGGGCCGGACCGGGTCCCCGCCGCGGCCCGGCCCCGGGAACGTGACGAACCGCGTCGACGATCTTGGGGCCGGCATGCCGGGTTCCTAGCGTGGCGGCCATGACCCAGGTGAACGAGACGTCGAGGCCGGCGCGCACTCCGCGCCGTCCCTCCGCCAAGCCGCACGGCCAGTGGAAGGTGGACGGGACCGCCCCCCTGAACCACAACGAGGAGTTCAAGCAGCAGGACGACGGCCTGAACGTCCGCGAGCGCATCGAGCAGGTCTACGCCCACGAGGGCTTCGACTCGATCCCCTCGGACGACCTGCACGGCCGCTTCCGCTGGTGGGGCCTGTACACCCAGCGTCGGCAGGGGATCGACGGCGGCAAGACCGCCACCCTGGAGCCCCACGAACTCGAGGACCGCTACTTCATGCTGCGCGTGCGCATCGACGGCGGCGACCTCACCACCGAGCAGCTGCGCGTGATCGGCGGGATCTCCACCGACTTCGGCCGTGACACCGCGGACATCACCGACCGGCAGAACGTCCAGCTGCACTGGATCCGCGTCGAGGACGTCCCCGAGATCTGGCGGCGCCTGGAGTCCGTGGGCCTGTCCACCACCGAGGCCTGCGGCGACGTGCCGCGCGTGATCCTCGGCTCACCGGTGGCCGGGATCGCCGCGGACGAGATCATCGACCCCACGCCCGTGATCCGGGAGATCGCGGACCGCTGGATCGGCGACCTCGAGATCTCCAACCTGCCCCGCAAGTTCAAGACCGCCATCACCGGACACCCCTCCCAGGACGTGGTCCACGAGATCAACGACGTCTCCCTGATCGGCGTGGTGCACCCCGAGCTGGGCCCCGGTTACGACCTGTGGGTCGGCGGCGGCCTGTCCACGAAGGCCCGCCTGGCCGACCGGATCGGTGCCTTCGTCTCGGCCGAGCGCGCCCCCGAGGTGTGGCACGCCGTCGTGAGCATCTTCCGTGACTACGGCTACCGGCGCCTGCGCAACAAGGCCCGCATGAAGTACCTGCTCGAGGACTGGGGGCCGGAGAGGTTCCGCACCGTGCTGGAGGAGGAGTACCTCGGCTACGCCCTGCCCGACGGACCCGCCCCGGCCCCCAGTCCTCGAGCAGGTACTTCATGC
>NZ_JABFBA010000023.1:43227-59603 GCF_017168445.1 Micrococcus sp. KRD026
CACCCGTCCCGGCGACCACGTGGGGGTCCACGAGCAGAAGGACGGCCGCTTCTACATCGGCGCCGCTCCCGTCGTCGGCCGCTCCAGCGGCACCACCCTCACCGCCCTCGCGGACCTGCTCGAGGCCCACGGCTCCACGCGGCTGCGCACCACCCCCCACCAGAAGATCGTGGTGCTGGACGTGGAGCGGGACCGGGTGGACGCCGTCGTGGCCGGCTTGAAGGAGCTGGGACTGGACCCGGAGCCGTCCGTATTCCGCCGCTCCACCATCGCCTGCACGGGCCTGGAGTTCTGCAAGCTCGCCATCGTGGACACGAAGGACACCGCCACCGCCGCGATCGCCCAGCTCGAGGAGCGCCTGGCCGACCTCGCCGACCGCCTCCCCGAGCGGCTGAGCCTGCATGTGAACGGCTGCCCCAACTCCTGCGCCCGCATCCAGACCGCGGACATCGGCCTGAAGGGCCAGCTGCTCCCGGACGACGACGGCGGCCAGACGCCCGGCTTCCAGGTTCACCTGGGCGGCGGGCTGGCCTCCGTGGACCGCGCCGAGGCCGGCCTCGGACGCAGCGTCCGCGGCTTGAAGGTCCGCGCGGACGGGCTGGTCGACTACGTCGAGCGCGTCGTCCGCCGGTACGACGAGCAGCGTGAGCCGGGCGAGACCTTCGCCCGGTGGGCGCACCGAGTCGACGAGGAGGCCCTCCGATGAGCACCGTTCCCCCCACCCGTCCGACCGAGGACCTCGAGCGCCTGCAGGCGCTCGCGGAGTCCGGCGCCGCCGAGCTCGGCTGGGACGCCCCCGCCGAGGCGGTGGTCGACTGGGCCGCCCGCCATGTGGACCTCCGCCGGGCGGCCGTGGCCTGCTCCATGGCCGACGCCGTCCTGCCGCACCTGGTGGCGCAGCGGATGCCCGGCGTGGACGTCCTCTTCCTGGACACCGGCTACCACTTCACCGAGACGCTCGCGACGCGCGACGAGGTGGCCCGCCGCCTCGCCGTCACCGTGGTGGACGTGCTCCCGGAGCTGACCGTGGCCGAGCAGGACGAGCGCCACGGCAAGGACCTGTTCGCCCGCGACCCGGGGCTGTGCTGCGCGATGCGCAAGGTCGAGCCCCTCAACCGGGCGCTGGCCGGATACGACCTGTGGTTCACCGGCGTCCGCCGGGACGAGGCGCCGACGCGCACGAACACCCCGCTGGTGGGCTGGGACGAGGCCCACGGCATGGTCAAGGTCAACCCCGTCGCCCCGTGGAGCTTCGACGACCTGGTCGGCTACGCCACGGACCACGACGTGCCCGTGAACCTGCTCCTGCAGAACGGCTACCCCTCGATCGGCTGCCGCCCCTGCACCCCCCCCGGGGAGGACCCCCGTGCCGGGCGCTGGGCCGGGACCGCGAAGACCGAGTGCGGCATCCACGTCTGAGCGCCGCACCCGAGACAGACCAAGGAGACACGATGACCCTCACCCATGCCCCCGACCCGGGGACCGTGAGCCCCGCCGGGCCCGACGTCCAGGACGCCCTGGAGGCCGAGGCGATCCACATCATCCGCGAGGTGGTGGCCGAGTTCGAGCGCCCCGCCATGCTCTTCTCGGGCGGCAAGGACTCCGTGGTGATGCTCCACCTGGCCGCGAAGGCCTTCTGGCCGGGGAGGATCCCCTTCCCGGTGGTCCACGTGGACACCGGCCACAACTTCCCCGAGGTCCTCGAGTTCCGCGACCGCACGGTGGAGCGGCTCGGCCTGCGGCTCGTGGTGGGCTCCGTGCAGGAGTACATCGACCGCGGCGAGCTGCGTGAGCGCGCCGACGGCACCCGCAACACCCTGCAGACCACCCCCCTGCTGGACACGATCCGGACCAACCGGTTCGACGCCGTCTTCGGGGGAGGCCGCCGTGACGAGGACAAGGCGCGGGCCAAGGAGCGGATCATCAGCCTGCGGGACGCGTTCGGCCAGTGGGACCCGCGCAACCAGCGCCCCGAGCTGTGGAACCTCTACAACGGCCGTCACACCCCCGGCCAGCACGTCCGCGCGTTCCCCATCAGCAACTGGACCGAGCTGGACGTGTGGCGGTACATCGCCCGCGAGGGCATCGAGCTGCCCTCCATCTACTACGCGCACGAGCGGGAGGTCTTCCGCCGCGACGGCATGTGGCGCGCCGTGGGGGAGCACTCCCGCCCGGCCGAGGGCGAGGAGGTCACCACGCGGACGGTGCGCTACCGCACGGTGGGCGACATGTCCTGCACCGGCGCCGTCCTCTCGGAGGCCGCCACCGTCGAGGACGTCGTGCTCGAGGTCGCCGCCTCCACCCTGACCGAACGCGGGGCCACCCGCGCCGACGACCGCATCTCCGAGGCGGCCATGGAAGATCGCAAGAAGGACGGGTACTTCTGATGAGCACCGCACTGCTGGACCGGCACGCCCCCGCCGGGACCCTGTTCCGCCTGGCCACGGCCGGCTCGGTCGACGACGGCAAGTCCACCCTCGTGGGCCGCCTCCTGCACGACTCCAAGGCCGTCCTGGCCGACCAGCTCGAGGCCGTGGCCCGCACCTCCGCCGAGCGCGGCTTCGGCGGTGCCGAGGGCGGGCTGGACCTGGCGCTGCTGACCGACGGCCTGCGCGCCGAGCGGGAGCAGGGGATCACGATCGACGTCGCGTACCGGTACTTCGCCACGGACCGGCGCACCTTCGTGCTGGCCGACTGCCCCGGGCACGTGCAGTACACCCGGAACACCGTCACGGGCGCCTCGACGGCCGATGCGGTCGTGCTGCTCGTGGACGCCCGCAAGGGCGTGGTGGAGCAGACCCGGCGCCACCTCAGCGTGGTGGCCCTGCTGCGGGTGCCGCACGTGATCGTCGCCGTCAACAAGATCGATCTCGTGGACTACGCCGAGGAGGTCTTCACCGCGATCGCCGAGGACGTCCGGCGCGTGGCCCGGGAGCTCGGCCTCTCCGACGCGGTGAGCGTCCCGGTGTCCGCCCTGCAGGGCGACAACGTGGTCACCCGCTCCGAGCGGACGGACTGGTACACCGGCCCCACGCTCATGGAGCTGCTCGAGTCCCTGCCCGGGGCGGACGCCGAGGACGACGCCGCCGCCTCCTTCCGCTTCCCGGTGCAGCTCGTGGTGCGCCCCCAGGGCGCCCTGGCCCCCGGCCTCGACCCCGAGGTGTTCCGCGACTACCGCGGCTACGCCGGGCAGGTGGTCGCGGGCACCGTCCGGCCCGGGGACGCCGTCGCCGTCCTCACCCCGGGGCAGCCGGCGCGCACCACCACCGTGGTGGGCGTGGACGCCGCCGGGGAATCCCTCGAGGAGGCCTCCTCCCCGCAGTCGGTGGTCCTGCGCCTGGCCGACGAGGTGGACGTGGCCCGCGGGGACACGATCGCCGCCGCGGACACCGCCCCGCGCCCCACCGCGGAGGTGGCCGCCGCGCTGTGCTGGCTCTCCGCCGCACCGCTGCGCGTCGGGCAGCAGGTCCTCGTCAAGCACGGCACCGCCGTCGTCCGGGCGCTCGTCCAGGAGGTGGCCGGTCGGCTCGACCTCGACACCCTGCGGCTCGACCCGGCCGAGACCCTCGGGCTCAACGACATCGGACAGGTGCGCCTGCACCTGGCCGCGCCGCTGCCCGTGGAGCCCTACGCCGTGCATCGGCGCACCGGGGCGTTCCTCGTGATCGACCCCCACGACGGGGCCACGCTCGCCGCCGGCATGGTGCGCGGCGGCGACGAGGCCTGATCCGGATGACGACGGCGCGACGGGAGCGGTCATGACGGTGGTGATGGAGGACGTGGGCAAGAGCTTCGGCGGGCCCACGCCCGTGCTGGAGGACGTCTCCGTGCGGATCGAGCCGGGCGAGTTCGTCTGCCTGCTCGGTGCGTCCGGGTGCGGCAAGTCCACCCTGCTGAACCTCGTCGCCCGGCTCGAGGCGCCCACCGCGGGCGTCGTCAAGACCCCCCGGGAGGGGGCCGCGTTCATGTTCCAGGACGCCGCCCTCTTCCCGTGGCTCACCGCCCGCGGCAACATCGAGCTCGCCCTCCGCTTCGCCGGTGTGGCCGCGGGGGAGCGTCGGGAGCGTGCCGGGGAGCTGCTGCGCCTCGTCCACCTCGACGACGCCGCCGACCTGCGACCCCACCAGCTCTCCGGCGGCATGCGCCAGCGCGTCGCCCTGGCCCGGGCCCTCGCCCAGGACCGCCCCCTGCTGCTCATGGACGAGCCGTTCGCGGCCTTGGACGCGATCACCCGCGACCTGCTGCATGGGGAGCTCGAGCGCGTGTGGCGGCAGACCGGTCGGACGGTCGTGTTCGTCACCCACAACGTGGCCGAGGCCGTCCGCCTCGGCCAGCGGGTGCTGCTGCTGTCCTCACGTCCGGGTCGCGTCGTCGCCGAATGGGACGTGCCCGCGGCCGCCCGCCACGACGCGCCCGCCGCGGCCGCCCTCACGGCCGCCATCACCGCCCGACTCGGTCAGGAGATCCGTCGCCATGCGCACTGACACCCCCACCCTCGACGCCCCCGGCCGCGCGCCGGGGGCCGCCACCGACGACGAGCTGCGCGAGCTCGACAGCGGCCTCGACGCGCTCCAGGCCGTCGACTCGACCCGTCGGACGGGTCTGGCCGGGTGGGACTGGAGCCGGGTCCTGCTCCCGGTGGCCGCCGTCGTCCTGCTCGTGGCGATCTGGCAGGCCTTCGCGTGGCTGGCCGGTGCGCGCGGTGAGCCGATCACCGGTCCCGGCGACGTCGTCGGGGCCTTCGGGACGCTGTGGGCCCAGGGCCTCGTCCAGCAGGCAGTGGCGACGTCGGTGGGCCGCGCCGTCGTCGGCTTCGCACTCGCCGTGGTCGTCGGCGTCGGGCTGGGCCTGGTGCTCGGACAGGTCAGCGTCCTGCGGCGGGCGTTCGGCCCGCTGCTCACGGCCCTGATGGTGCTGCCGAACGTGGCCTGGGTGCCGCTCGCGGTGCTGTGGTTCGGCCTCAGCGACGCCACCGCGTACTTCGTGATGCTCACCGGCGCCGTCCCCGCCGTGGTCGCCGGCCTCACCACCGGCACGGACCAGGTGCCGCCGCAGCTGCGTCGCGCGGCCCGGGTGCTGGGCGCCTCGCGTCTCGAGACCGCCCTGCTGGTGGTCCTCCCGGCCGCCCTGCCCGCCTTCGTCTCCGGCCTGCGCCAGGGCTGGGCCTTCGCGTGGCGAGGCCTCATGGCCGCCGAGATCATCGCCGTCGGCGGGCCCATGGGCGTGGGACTCGGGACCCTGCTCCACGAGGGACGTGCCGCGTCCGACCTCGCCGTCGTCCTCTGCGCCGTCCTGACCATCCTGGCCGTCGGCGTCCTCGTCGAACTGGCCGTATTCGGCCCCGTCGAGCGGCGCATGCTGCGCCGCCGGGGGCTGCTGGAAGGGAGCACGCGATGACCGCGTCCGATCTGTACCCCACCTCCCTGCGTCTGCTCGGCCGGCCCGTCCTGATGGTGGGCGGCGGGCGCGTGGCCGGCCGCCGCATGGGCGCCCTCCTCGACGCCGGCGCGCTCGTCACCGTGGTGGCCCCGGAGCCGGGGGAGGAGGTGGAGCGGCTCGCGGCGGCCGGCCTGATCACCCTGCACCGCCGCCCCTACCGCCCGTCCGACCTCGACGGGGTCTGGTTCGCCCAGACCGCCACCGGCGACCGGGCCGTGGACGGGGCCGTGGCCTCCGACGCCGAGGCCCGCCGCGTCTGGTGCGTCGACGCCTCCGATGCCGAGTCCTCCGCCGCCTGGACGCCCGCCGTCGTCCGGGCCGGGGACGTGACCGTGGCCGTCAACGCCGGGGGAGACCCTCGCCGCGCCCGCGCCCTGAAGGATGCGATCACCCTCGCCCTGTCGACGGGGCGGCTGCCGCTGCGCCGGCGGCGCGCGTCCGCCGAGCCCGGCCGCGTGGCCCTCGTCGGCGGCGGCCCCGGCGACTCCGGGCTCATCACCGTGCGCGGCCGACAGCTGCTCGCGGAGGCCGACGTGGTGGTCGCCGACCGGCTGGGCCCGCGCGCCCTCCTGGCCGAGCTGGACCCGGCGGTGCCCGTGATCGAGGTCGGCAAGGCCCCCGGGAACCACCTGGCCACGCAGGACGAGATCAACGCCGTCCTGGTCCGGGAGGCCCGGGCCGGCCGCCTCGTCGTCCGGCTCAAGGGCGGCGACCCGTACGTGCTCGGCCGCGGCGGCGAGGAGGCAGCGCACTGCCGCGCCCATGGCGTCGACGTCGAGGTGGTCCCCGGTGTCACGAGCGCCGTCTCGGTGCCCGCCGCCGCGGGGATCCCGGTCACCCATCGCGGCGTCGCCACCGGCTTCACGCTGGTGACCGGCCACGAAGAGCTGGCCGAAGTGCCCACCCGGGCCGACCACACGCTCGTCCTGCTGATGGGCGTGCGCCGGCTCGCGGACACCGCGCGCCGACTGACGGAGCGCGGCCTCGACGGCGCGACGCCCGTGGCGATCATCGAGCGCGGCTGGATGCCGGACCAGCGGGTCACCGTGGGCACGGTGGAGACCATCGCCGCGCAGGCGGCCGCCGTCGGTGTGGAGAACCCCGCCGTGATCGTCGTGGGCGACGTCGTGCGCCTGAGCCCCTACGCCACCGGCGCGCCTGCAGCCGGTGTCCCTGCCCCGATCTTGACCCTGAACCCGACCTCCGAAGGAGCACGAGCATGACCCTGACCCCCTCGAGGCCTGACCGCCCGTTGCGCATCGCCATCATCGGTGCCGGACCCGCCGGGGTGTACACGGCGGACATCCTGACCAAGGAGGAACGGGACTTCCGTGTCAGCATCGACCTGTTCGACCGGTACCCGGCCCCGTTCGGCCTGATCCGCTACGGGGTGGCCCCGGACCATCCGCGCATCAAGGGCATCGTCACCGCGCTGCACAAGGTCATGGACCGCGGGGACATCCGTTTCCTGGGGAACGTGGACTACGGCACGGACCTGAGCCTGGCGGATCTGCGTCGGCATTACGATGCGATCGTGTTCTCCACCGGGGCTGTGCGGGACGCGGTCCTGGACGTGCCGGGGGTGGAGTTGGCCGGCTCGTTCGGTGGCGCGGATTTCGCGTCCTGGTATGACGGGCACCCGGATGTGCCGCGGCACTGGCCGTTGGAGGCCACGCAGGTGGCGGTGATCGGCAACGGGAACGTGGCCCTGGATGTGGCCCGGATCCTGTCCAAGCATGCCGAGGATCTGTTGCCCACCGAGATCCCGGACAACGTGTACCGGGACCTGGCCGCTTCCCCGGTCACGGATGTGCACGTGTTCGGTCGGCGTGGGCCGGCGCAGGTGAAGTTCACCCCGTTGGAGCTGCGGGAGCTGGCGCATTCCCGGGATGTGGACATCGTGTTGTACGAGGAGGACTTCGACTTCGATGAGGCCTCGGAGAAGGCGATCGAGGAGAACAACCAGGTCCGCACGATGGTGGGGACGTTGACGAACTGGCTCATGGAGCAGGAGGACCGTCAGCAGAGCGCCTCGCGTCGGCTGCACCTGCATTTCCTGCAGGCCCCGGAGGAGTTCCTGGACGAGGACGGGGACGGCCGGGTGGACGGTCTGCGGATGCGCCGGATGGAGTTGGACGGTTCCGGTGGGGTCCGTCCGACGGGGGAGACCGTGGACTATCCGGTGCAGGCGATCTACCGGGCCGTGGGGTATTTCGGTTCGCCCGTGGAGGGGGTGGAGTTCGATGAGGTGCGCGGGGTGATCCCGAACGCGGAGGGTCGTGTGCTGGATGCGGACGGCGCCCCGGTGCCGGGTCTGTATGCCTCGGGGTGGATCAAGCGGGGCCCGGTGGGGTTGATCGGGCACACCAAGGGTGACTCCCTGGAGACGATCAAGCATCTGATCGAGGACGAGCCGGGGCTGTGGACGGCCCAGGAGCCCTCCGAGGAGTCGGTGATCGAGCTGCTCGAGTCCCGTGAGGTCCCGTACACCACGTGGGCCGGTTGGCATGCTCTGGATGAGCATGAGAAGTCCCTGGGTGCGCAGGCCACGGAGGCCGGTCCGGTGGCGCGGGAGCGGGTGAAGGTCGTGGACCGGGAGGAGATGACCCGCATCTCCCGCGACGGGGCCTCCGTCCCGACCGCCTGATCCGGGGCGGGCCCTGGCCGCCCCGGCGCTAGGCTTCCGGGGTGGCCCGCCTCCTCCTCGACATCACCCCGCTGCGGGTCTCACCCGCCTACCGGCGGCTGTGGCTCGGCAACACGCTCGCGTACGTGGGCACGCAGCTCACGCTCGTGGCGGTGTCCCTCGAGGTGTTCGCCCTGACCGGCTCCTCGTTCGCGGTGGGCCTGCTCGGCCTCGCCGCGCTCGTGCCGCTCGTGGTCGCGGGCCTGTACGGCGGCGCGATCGCGGACCGGCACGACCGCCGCCGCGTCGCGCTGACCTCCTCGGCCGTCATGTGGCTGACCACGGTCGGCATCGCCGCGCAGGCCTGGGCCGGGCTCGAGTCGGTGCCGGTGCTGTACGCCCTCGTGGCCCTGCACTCCGGCGCGTCCGGCATCAACCAGCCCACCCGCGGCGCGATCATCCCCGCGCTCGTGGGCCTGCCGCTCGTGCCGACGGCGAACGCGCTGAACATGATGACGTTCTCCGTGGCCCTCATGGTCGGCCCCGTGCTGGGCGGCGTGCTCGTGGCGGCGGTCGGCTACGCGTGGACCTACTCGATCGACGTCGTCACCTTCCTCGCCGCCCTGTACGCCGTGTGGCGGCTGCCGTCCCTGCCGCCGCAGCGGGGCGAGGCCGCGCCCGCCTCGGGGGCGCGCTGGGGCCTGGCCTCGGTGGTCGAGGGCCTGCGCTTCCTCGGCTCGCGACCGAACCTGCGGATGACCTTCCTGGCGGACATCGTGGCCATGACGACGGCGTTCCCGCGCGCCCTGCTGCCCGCCATCGGTGCCGTGGTGCTCGGCGGCGGTGAGGCCGCCGTCGGGGTGCTGCTGGCCGCGATGGCGGCGGGCGCGTTCCTCGCGGGGCTGTTCTCCGCGCCGTTCACACGCCTGCATGCGCAGGGCTGGGGCGTGTACGTCTCGATCCTCGTGTGGGGCGCGGCGGTGGCCGCGTTCGGCGGCGTGGTGTGGTGGGCGCAGTCCCTGCCCGACGGCGATCCCCGCCTCACGCTCGCGTTCGCCCTCGCCGCGCTGTGCATGGCGGTGGGCGGGGCCGCGGATTCGCTCTCCGGCGTCTTCCGCGGCTCGATCCTGCAGTCCGCGACCCCGGACCACCTGCGCGGCCGGCTGCAGGGCGTGTTCGTCGTCGTGGTGGCGGGCGGGCCGCGCCTGGGCGAGCTGCTCACCGGCGGCGCCTCCGTGGGCCTGGGGGAGGGGCCGACCCTGCTGGCCGGCGGTGTGCTGTGCATGCTCGGCGTGACCGCGCTGATGCGGTGGGAGCCCGGCTTCCTGCGCTACGACGCGCGGAACCCCACACCCTGAGCGGGCGCGGGGTTCCGTGGCGGGAGGCTGCGAGCCCGCGACCGCCGAGGAGCGCCGAGCCAGACGTTTCTGCCCGTGAGCCAGATGATTCTGCTGCAGATCGGGCCGCGAAACCGCCGAAACGTCTGGCTCGCGGCAGCCTGAGCCGCCGTCCACGGGAGCCACCACGACGACGGCGGCCGGCGGGTCAGCGGTCGCGGTCGGCCTGGAGCGTGGCCGGCACCGCGCCGCCCAGGCGCGTCCAGTGGCGGACGAGGTCCTCGTCCGGGGCCGCCTGGAGCGTCTCGCGGGCCGCCTCCTCCGCCTTCTTGATGCGGCGCTCCAGATCCTGGTCCGCGCCCTCGTAGGCGGCCGCGTGCCGGTGGGAGCGCAGCGATCCGACGTCCTCCGTGCGACGCTCCACCACCGCGAGCTGCTCGGCGATCGCGTCCTGGTTGGCGCGCTGGGCCTTCAGGTTCGCGGGGGCGAGCACCTGGGCCACGAACCCGTGGTCGAGGAGGAGGCCGCGCGGGGCGGCGATGCCGTGACGCAGCGCGAGGTCCACATGGTCCTCGAAGGTCAGGAGCATGGCGGCCTTGGTGAACTTCAGGTCGTCGACCGGGCGGCCGTCCACGCGGGCCCGGGCCCGCGCCCGGCCGATCGTGGTGTCGGCGGACCACACGGCCCCGCGAGGGTCGATCAGGTACAGCATGGGGACTCCTGGTGGGCTCGGAGGGGAGACGGCGTGCGGATCAGCGGAAGTTCACGAACTGCAGGTCCGCGTCCTCGAAGTCCTTGAGCATCGCGATGACCGACTGCAGGTCGTCGCGGGACTTGGAGGACACGCGCAGCTCGTCCCCCTGGATCTGGGCCTTGACGGACTTGGGGCCCTCGTCGCGGATCAGCTTGGTGATCTTCTTCGCGGTGGGCTGGTCGATGCCCTCCTTCATGGTCGCCTCGATGCGGTACTCCTTGCCGGAGGCGAACGGGGCGCCGGCGTCGAGGGACTTGAGGGAGATGCCGCGCTTGACGAGCTTGGACTCGAACACGTCCTTGACGGCCTTGACGCGCTCCTCGGAGGAGGCCTTCATGAGGATCTTCTCGCCGGAGAAGTCGATCTCGGCGCCGACGCCCTTGAAGTCGTAGCGCTGGGCGATCTCCTTCTGCGCCTGGTTCAGGGCGTTGGACACCTCCTGGCTGTCCACCTTGCTGACGATGTCGAACGTGGAATCGCTGGCCACGGGTGCTCTCCTTCAGGGTCTGCGGACGGGGTGCGCCCGTCGTCGACGGCCACTGCGGGGCCGCGCGGAGCGCTCTGCGGGCCAGCCTACCGGGGACGACGGACGCGGTCCCGGGCCGATTGGCGGCGTGGCGCGGAGATGCTGTACAGTGGACTCTCGCCCGACCGGTGCGGTCGTCCTCGAGACGTCCGGCAGCCGCCGGGTGGCACGGCAGATTTCCCGAGCGGCCAAAGGGGGCTGACTGTAAATCAGCTGGCACTGCCTTCACTGGTTCGAATCCAGTATCTGCCACCGGAACGAAGACCCCGGGACCGTACGGTCCCGGGGTCTTCTGCCGTCCGGGGCCGTGGCACACCCCGCGTCCCCGCCCCGGGAGGTGGCGGCCTCCCGCCAGGCGACGTAGCCTGCCTGTGGTCCGTGTCACACCCGATGCCCTCCGCGGTCCGGCGGCGGCACGGCCGTGCATCGTGACGCCGTGCGGCGTCGCCCGACCGTCCGCGAGGAGCGCCCGATGACCGAGTCCACCGCCCCCGAGTCCTTCACCCAGGGACCGACCGACGTCGAGCTGCTCGAGCAGACCCTGGCCCAGAACCTCGACGACACCGCCCGCCGGTTCGCCGACCGCGCCGCCCTCCTGGAGTGTGGACCGGACGGGGACCCTGCCACCGGACGCACCTGGACCTACGGGCAGCTGCGGGAGGAGTCCGTGACGGTGGCCAAGGCGCTCATGGCTGCGGGCTACGAGGCGGGGGACCGGATCGGGATGTGGAGCCCCAACGTCGCCGAGTGGGTCTCGCTGCTCTACGGCGCGGCACGCGCCGGCGTCATCCTCGTGAACCTCAACCCGGCGTACCGCGCCCACGAGCTGACGTACGTGGTCGAGCAGTGCGACATGCGCGGGCTGGTGGTGGCCTGCGCGGACGCACGCATGGACCCGCCCGCCACCGCGCGGGCCGTGGCCCGTGAGTCGGCGCCGCACCTGCGGCAGCTGATCATGCTGCCGGCCGGGAGCGGCGAGGACGCCTACGCCCACGTGCAGGACGGTGACGTGGCCGGCCGGCACGCCGCCGATCCCGTGGCCGAGGGCACGTGGGCCGCCTTCCTGGCCGGGGCCGCGCGGGTCTCGGACGAGGACCTGGCCGCGCGCGAGGCCGCCACCCGGTCGGCGGACCCCGTGAACCTGCAGTACACCTCGGGCACCACCGGCTTCCCCAAGGGCGTCACGCTGACGCATCGCAACGTGCTGAACAACGGCTTCCACATCGGCGAGCTGCTGGGCTACACGGCAGAGGACACCGTGGTGATCCCGGTGCCGTTCTTCCACTGCTTCGGCATGGTGATCGGCGTGATCGCCACCGTCTCCCACGGCTCGCTCGCCGTCATCCCGGCGCGCAGCTTCGAGCCGGTCTCGGCGCTGCGGGCCGTCGCCGCCACCGGCGCGACGAGCCTGTACGGCGTGCCGGCGATGTTCATCGCCATGCTCGCCCGGCCCGAGGCGGACGCGCTGGACCTGTCCACGCTGCGCACCGGCGTGATGGCCGGCTCGACGTGCCCTGTCGAGGTGATGAAGAAGGTCATCGACCGGTTCCACATGTCCGAGGTCGCCATCTGCTACGGCATGACGGAGACCGCGCCCGTGTCCACCATGACCCGCCGCGACGACTCCCTACAGGTGCGCACCCAGACCGTCGGCCGGACCATGCCCCACGTGGAGACGAAGATCGTGGACCCCGCCACCGGTGACGTCGTCCCGCGCGGGGCCACGGGCGAGCTGTGCACTCGCGGCTACTCCGTGATGCTCGGCTACTGGGACGCCCCCGAGAAGACCGCCGAGGTGCTGGACGCCGACGGCTGGATGCACTCCGGCGACCTCGCCTCCATGGACGAGGACGGCTCCGTGCGCATCGAGGGCCGCATCAAGGACCTCGTCATCCGCGGCGGCGAGAACATCTCCCCGCGCGAGGTGGAGGAGTTCCTCTACACCCACCCGGACATCCAGGACGTCCAGGTGGTGGGCGTGCCGGACGAGAAGTACGGCGAGCAGCTCATGGCCTGCGTGATCATGAAGGACGGCGTCGAGCCGCTCACCGTGGACGCCGTCCGCGAGTTCGCCACGGGCCGGATCGCGCACTTCAAGATCCCGGCCTACGTCCGCGTGCTCGACGCCTTCCCCATGACCGTCTCCGGCAAGGTCCGCAAGGTCGAGCTGCGCGAAGAGGGCGCGAAGGTCGTCCAGGCCCAGGCCCACGCCCAGGGTGCGGGCTGACGACGACCGTCACCCTCAGGCGGCGGGCAGCGGGAACACGTCCCAGATGGTGCAGACCGCCTCGGGGGCGGCGCCCAGGATCGTGGCACGGTACGTGGTCGACCACGCCCGCGGGTCGGCGTCGCGCAGGCGCCACGTGCCGTCCGCGAGCACCGCGTCCACGAACGCGGAGGTGTCGGCGGGGCTGCCGTCCTCGTGGACCAGGGGGCCGCGACGCAGGGCTTCACCCAGGTCGCCCGCTCGGCCGACGGCGTAGAGCGCGGTCTCGTCCGTGTCCAGCACGAGGCCGCAGTCCTCCTCGAAGGCGGTGATCCAGGCCATCGCGTGCCGCATGGCCTCGTCCGGGTCGGGGTGGCGGGTCACGATGAGCACGGAGCCGCGCTCGCCCGGACGCAGGGAGCCGGGCGTGCCGGGGCCGTGCGGGTCGGGTTCGCGCGGGGCGGCGGCGGTGTGCGGGCGGGGCTCGAAGGCGGTGGTCATGGCGGTCTCCTCCCGGGTGGGGACTCATCAGGGTCCCGGCGGCGCCGCACCGGTCGGAGCGGCATCGCCCACGCTAGGAACCCGGGGCGGGCGGCCGGCCGGACCCGGCCGGGGCTGGGGAGGACACGCCGGGAGCAGCGGCCTGTGCAGGAGCGGAGGGGTCGCGCGGACGCGCCGGCACGGCCTCGGCCGGCCCGGCGTCGCGTCAGTGGGCGCGGTGGTCGGCCGGGGCGAGCTTGGGCCCGAACGCCTGCTTGCGCTCTCCGGAGAGCCCGATCATCCGCACCACCCGCTGCCGGTGCCCGGCCCATGGCGCGAGCAGGCGGAGCATCCCGGCGTCGTCGGTCCGGCGTCCCGTGAGGACCTGCCCCACGTACTGCGCCAGGTGGTAGTCGCCCACGGAGACGAGGTCCGCCGCCCCGTGGCTGCGCTGCAGCGCCTCGGCCGTGGTCCACGGCCCGATCCCGGGCACCGACTCCAGGCGCCGGGCCAGCGCGGCCACCCCGGCCGTGTCCCCGGGGGCGACCGCGTCGCCGAGCCGGTCGATGCTCGCGGCCCGCCGGGCGACCTCCAGCATGGTCCGCGACTGGGAGGGCTGCACCCAGGCCCGCGCATGCCAGTCCCACGAGGGGATCCGCAGGACGGCGGCCGGGGTCGGCGGCGGCAGCATCCCCGGCGGCACCGGGCCGGGGGCGGGCCCGTCGTCGTCGATCCGGGCGGCCAGCCGCACGAGGGTGCGCCAGCCGTGCCGCGCCTGGTCGTGGGTGACCTTCTGCTCGAGCACGGCGGTGAGCAGCTGCCGGGACAGCGCGCCCGCCGCCGGCAGCCGCAGCCCGGCCCGCATCCGCCGCGCCTCGCGCACGTGCGGCGGCAGCGCGGGCGCGCCGGAGTCCGGCCGCAGCAGGGCGTCGAAGGCGTCCCAGCCGTCGTCGTGCAGGCCGAGCAGGCGTTCCACGCCGGCGACGGCGGCGCTCGCGCCCGCGCCCCACGCGCGGGCCGTCACCGCGGTGCCGCCCCCTGCGGCCTCCCGGACGCCGGAGACCAGCAACGACGTCGGCCGGCCCGGGCCGTCCGACGCCACGTCCGGGGCGGGGGAGCGCAGAGTGAGCCAGACGCCCTGCGGTGTGGCGCGGACCGTGGGGTCGGCCGCACCGCGCTGCAGGGGGCGCAGGGTGAGCGCGACGTCCACGGGGACGGGCACGCGCACGCGGCGCTCGGCGTCCGGGGCGGTCATGCCCGCACCGTACACCCGGGCCCGGACAGGACGACGTCGGCCGTGACGGCGCGCACGCCGGGCGTTGCCCCGCGTGTCCGGAGCCCTCCTTCGGCGTCCGGCCCCTGGCGTAGCGTGGGGTGCGTGAGTGAAAAGACCCCCGCGCCCACCCCTGCGCAGCCCATGCAGTACGCCGAGAACGTCCTCGAGCTGATCGGGCACACCCCGCTCGTGAAGCTGCACTCCGTGACGGAGGGCATCGAGGCCACCGTCCTGGTGAAGGTCGAGTACCTGAACCCCGGCGGCTCCGTGAAGGACCGCATCGCGCTGAAGATGATCGAGGAGGCCGAGCGCGAGGGCCTGCTCGGCCCGGGCGGCACCGTCGTGGAGCCCACCTCGGGCAACACGGGCGTGGGGCTGGCCCTGGTCTCGCAGCTCAAGGGCTACCGCACCGTGTTCGTCACCCCGGACAAGGTGGGTCAGGAGAAGCGGGACGTGCTCAGCGCGTACGGCGCCGAGCTCGTCGTCACGCCCACCGCCGTGGACCCGACGTCCGAGGAGTCCTACTACGGGGTCGCCGACCGCCTCGTGCGGGAGATCCCCGGGGCCTATCAGCCCAACCAGTTCTTCAACCCCGCCGCCCCGGCCTCCCACTACGAGACCACCGGCCCCGAGATCTGGGAGGACACGGCCGGCCGCGTCACCCACGTCGTGATGGGCGCCGGCACGGGCGGCACCATCACGGGCACCGGCCGCTACCTCAAGGAGGTCTCGGCGGACCGCCCGTCCGGTCCGGTCCGCGTGATCGGCGCGGACCCCAGCGGCTCGGTGTACTCCGGCGGCGCCGGCCGGCCCTACTTCGTCGAGGGTGTCGGCGAGGACATGTGGGTGGACAACTACGACCCCGCGGTCCCGGACGAGGTCATCGCCGTCGAGGACGCCGAGGCCCTGGCCATGACCCGCCGCCTCGCCGCCGAGGAGGGCCTGCTCGTGGGCGGCTCCTCCGGTCTGGCCGTCGTCGCCGGCCTGCGCGCCGCCCGCGAGCTCGGCCCGGAGGACGTCATGGTGATCGTGCTGCCCGACTCGGGCCGCGGCTACCTCGCCAAGATCTTCAACGACCCGTGGATGGACGAGCGCGGCTTCGACTACGACGTCCGCGAGACCGTGCTGCCGGCGTGGGCGCGCGGGCGCACCCGCTCGGCGGTCCCGCAGATGGACGACGACGGCGCCACGGGGGCCGCCGGCGGGGCCGGCACGCCCGTCGAGGTGCTCGAGCACGCCGACGCCGAGCCGGCGACCCGCGCGGGCGCCCCCGCCGAGGCCGACCGCTGGTCCGCGACGGCGGGGGAGCTGCTGACCGAGAAGGCCGACCTGTTCCCGGGCTCCGTGCCCACCCTCGTCACCGCGGCCCCGACCACCTCGGTGGCGGACGCCGTGGCGACCATGAACCGGTACGGCGTCGACGCCCTGCCCGTGATCCTCGAGCCCCGGCACGACCTGCGGATCGGCGAGGTCCGCGGCACCGTCTCCTCCGCCGCGCTCGCGGACGCCCTCGCTGAGGGGCGGGCCACCGCGCAGACCCCCGTGGCCGACGTCATGGGCCCCGTGCTGCCCTGCCTGGGGGCGCGCACCCCGCTGCGCGCCGTGGCCCGGCGCCTCGCCCAGGACCCCGTGCTGCTGGTGCTCGAGGCCGGCCGCGTCCAGGGCGTCGTCACCCTGCACGACGTCCTCGCCCACGTCACCGCCTGAGGCCGGCCTCGAGCACCAGCAGCAC
>NZ_JABFBA010000023.1:59703-63343 GCF_017168445.1 Micrococcus sp. KRD026
CTCCGAGGAGGCTCCCGAGATGACCGAGCAGAACGTCCACGAGGACCCGCACGCCACCACCCCCGACACCGGCGCCGAAGACGCCGCCGCCCACCCCCAGGGGGGAGGCTTCGGCACGCGCGCCGTGCACGCGGGCCAGCACCTGGACGAGGTGTTCGGCGCCGTCGTCCCGCCGATCCACCTCTCGAGCACCTACGCGCCCACGGCCGTCGGCGAGCTGCGGCGCGGCTACGACTACGGCCGCGGCACCAACCCCACCCGGGACGCGCTGCAGGAGCAGCTGGCCGCGCTCGAGGCCGGCGTCGACGAGTCCGGCGCCCCCCGGGCCACCGGCCTCACGTTCGCCTCCGGCCTGGCCGCGGAGACCGCGCTGATCATGGGCGCGGGCCGGCCGGGCATGACGATCGTGCTCGGCAACGACGTGTACGGCGGCTCCTACCGCCTCATCTCCCGCGTGCTCGCCCCGTGGGGCGTGGAGCACGTCGTCGTGGACATGGGGGACGCCGAGCAGGTCGCCGCCGCCGTCGAGCGCGCCGCCGCCGCGGGGCCGGTCATGGTGTGGCTGGAGACCCCGTCGAACCCGATGATGAAGATCTCCGACGTCGCCGCGGTCGCCGAGGCGGCCCACGCGCACGGCGCCCTGCTCGTGGTGGACAACACCTTCGCGACGCCGTACCTGCAGTCCCCGATCGCCCTCGGCGCGGACGTGGTGGTGCACTCCACCACGAAGTACATCGGCGGCCACTCGGACGTGATCGGCGGGGCGCTCGTGATCCCGGACGCCGCACTCGCCGAGCAGGTGAAGTTCCAGCAGTTCGCGGCGGGGGCCGTGAACGGGCCCATGGACGCGTACCTGACCACGCGCGGCCTCAAGACGCTCGGGGTGCGCATGGACCGTCACCAGGCCAACGCCCAGGCGGTCGCCGAGTGGCTCACCGGCCGCGCCGAGGTCTCCCAGGTGCTCTACCCGGGGCTGCCGGACCACCCCGGCCATGAGCTCGCGCAGCGGCAGATGCGCGGTTTCGGCGGCATGGTCTCGCTGCGCCTGTCCGGCGGCGCCGCGGCGGCCCGCCGCGTGGCCGAGTCGACCCGCCTGTTCCAGCTCGCCGAGTCCCTGGGCGGCATCGAGTCGCTGATGAACTACCCGGCGGAGATGACCCACGCCTCCGTGGCCGGCACCGAGCTGGCCGTGCCGGACGACCTGCTGCGCCTGTCGGTGGGCATCGAGGACGCCGAGGACCTCGTGGCGGACCTGGAGCGGGCTCTGGGCAGCCTCTGACCCGCCGACGTCCGCCAGAGGTCTAGCGCACGGGTGGGGAGCACGGGGCGGCGTAGTGTGACGGGCATGACCCTCACCGCCTTCGTCAACGCCCATGTCGTCCCCGTCGCCGCCGAGCCGTTCGACGGCGCCCTGCTCGTCGAGGACGGCCGGATCACCGCGCTCGGCCCCGACGTCGAGGCGCCCGACGGCGCCGAGGTGGTGGACTGCGAGGGGCGCTGGCTGCTGCCCGGCTTCGTGGATGCCCACGTCCACCTCGGCATGCACGCCGAGGGCGAGGTCGGTGCGACCGCGGACGTCAACGAGATGACGGACCCGGTGATGGCCGGGGTGCGGGCGATCGACGCCGTCGACCCGAACGAGCCGGGCTGGAAGGACGCCCTGGCCGGCGGGGTGACCACCGTGAACGTGAACCCCGGCTCGGGCAACCCGATCGGCGGCCAGGCGGTAGCGCTGCACACCCACGGACGCACCGTGGACGAGATGGTGCTGCGCAGTCCCTCGGGCGTGAAGTCCGCCCTCGGCGAGAACCCCAAGAACGTCTACAAGGAGAAGGGCCGCACCCCGTCCACGCGGCTGGGCACCGCCCTCGTGATCCGCGAGGCGTTCCTGCGGGCGCAGGGCTACATGGCCCGCCGCGCGGAGGCCGAGCGCGAGGACAAGCCCTTCACCCGCGACCCCCACCTCGACGCCCTCGCCCTCGTCCTGGAGCGCACGATCCCCTGGCGCCAGCACTGCCACCGCACCGACGACGTCGCCACCGCCCTGCGCCTGGCCGACGAGTTCGGCTACGACCTCGTCCTGGACCACGGCACCGAGGCGCACCCGCTGGCCGACCAGCTCGCGGCCCGCGGCGTGCCGGTGCTGATCGGCCCGCTGTTCACCACCAAGTCCAAGCCGGAGCTGCGGGGCCGCTCGATGCGCAACCCGGGCCGTCTGGCGCGGGCCGGCGTCGAGATCAGCATCATCACCGACCACCCGGTGGTGCCCATCGACTTCCTCGTCTACCAGGCGGCGCTGTCGGTGAAGGAGGGCCTGGACCGGGAGACCGCCCTGCGCGCCATCACCCTGCATCCCGCGCGCGTGCTGGGGCTGGACGACCGCATCGGCTCCCTCGAGGTGGGCAAGGATGCCGACCTGGTGCTCTGGTCCGGCGACCCGCTCGATGTCATGCAGCGGGCCCTGCGCGTGTGGATCGGCGGCCGTCAGGTCATGGAGTACGACCTCGCCACGGCCCGGCCCGTCGTCGCCTCCGCCCGTCCCGTGGAGGACTGAGCGGCGCCGCCGCCCGGCGGCGGGGGCGGGACGCGCGGGCTCAGCGCCGCACGCGCGAGCGCACGGGCGGCAGCCAGACGAGCGCGGCGCCCAGGAGCATCACGACGGCGAGGATGATCAGCAGGCCGTTGGCCCGCAGGAACGCGGGGGCGGCCAGCAGGACGGCGATGAACGTCAGGGTCCCGATCGCCGAACGACGGCGGCGCAGCAGACCGATCCAGCCCCACAGGGACGCCGCGGCCAGCAGGGCGACGGCGGTGCCCATCGTGAACTGCCCCGTCGCGCCGCCCAGCACGCCCACCGACTCCATGCCGGTGAGCGGATCGATGACGGGCTCGCCGCTGTCCTGTGCGCGGGCCCCGTTCCAGAGGAACGCGCCCGCGATGCCGATCAGCACCACGGTGACCGCGAGCCAGTAGAGGCGCGCGACCTTCAGGAGCGGGTGGACGAGGCCGGCGTCGGACTCGGCCGCGTCCCGCGCGACCAGGTCGCGCTCGCGGTCCGCGCGGCGCCGTTCCAGGCGCTCCTCGTCCTCGGCGGTGAGGCGGGCGCGCTCGGCGCGCAGCCGTGCGTCGTCGGCCCGCTGATTCTCCCGGAAGGACTGGGCGGCGCGGCCGGCGGCCCGGCCGAGCCCGCGGGCGAGGGGGCGGTCTTCGCTGTTCTGGGGCACCTGCCGAGCCTATCGCCCCGGCCGGTGAGCGACCGGGGTGTCCGAGGGCACAGCCCGGCCCGGGATCCGGTGGCGTAGACTGGGCGGACCGGATCCGGTCTCTCCCCCTGTGATGAATGAGCGTGGACGCGTGTGCCACGCCGGACTGCAGATGTCTGTGCAGATGTGTGTGCGGGTCACGAACGTCGTGGCCCTCGGGGGCTGCCGGGTGGACGGAATCATCTGACCCAGCTGGCCCCTGCGCCCCACGACGTCGACCCGCGACCGACGTCCTCCGGCGTGCGCCCGCGCATCCCCACAGGAGGACCCATGTCCGACATCCTCGATCCCCAGACCACCGCCGAGCCCGCCCCCGAGCTCGCCGAGGCGGAGCAGGAGGCCACCGGGACCGTCCCGCAGGTCGACGCCGCCGAGCC
>NZ_JABFBA010000023.1:63443-81748 GCF_017168445.1 Micrococcus sp. KRD026
CCGAGGCCCCGGCCGGGCCCGCCGGCCCCACCTTCCTGGACCTCGGCCTGGACGCCCGCGTGCTGGCCGCCGTCGAGGACCTGGGCTACACCCGCCCCTCGCCGATCCAGGAGGCGACCATCCCGCTGCTGCTGGACGGCCGCGACGTCGTGGGCCTCGCCCAGACCGGCACCGGCAAGACCGGCGCGTTCGCGCTGCCGGCGCTCTCCCGCCTGGCGGAGGCCTCGGACGTCAACGGGCGCGCCAACGCCCCGCAGATCCTCGCCCTGGCCCCCACGCGCGAGCTCGCGCTCCAGCTCGCCGAGGCCTTCGACGCGTACGCCAAGCATCTCGGCGACGTGTCCGTGCTGGCCGTCTACGGCGGTTCGCCCTACGGCCCCCAGCTCTCCGCGCTGCGCCGCGGCGCCCAGGTCGTCGTCGGCACGCCGGGCCGCGTGATCGACCACCTCGAGCGCGGCTCGCTGGACCTCTCCGACCTGCAGACCCTCGTGCTGGACGAGGCGGACGAGATGCTGCGCATGGGCTTCGCGGAGGAGGTGGACCGCATCCTCGCCTCCACCCCGGACACGAAGCAGACCGCGCTGTTCTCCGCCACCATGCCCCCGGCCATCCGCCGCATCTCCGCCCAGTACCTGAACGCCCCGGAGGAGGTGGCCGTCGCCCGTCAGTCGACGACGTCCGCCACCATCCGCCAGCGCTACCTGCAGGTGGGTCACCAGTGGAAGTTCGAGGCCCTGAGCCGGATCCTCGAGACCGAGGAGCACGACGGCGTCATCGCCTTCGTGCGCACCCGTGCCGGTACCGAGGAGCTCGCCCAGAAGCTCACGCGCGCCGGGTTCAAGGCCGTGGCCATCTCCGGCGACGTCGCCCAGAAGCAGCGCGAGAAGACCGTCGAGGACCTGAAGGCCGGCCGCGTGGACATCCTCGTGGCCACCGACGTCGCCGCCCGCGGCCTCGACGTCGAGCGCATCTCGCTCGTGGTCAACTACGACATTCCGCAGGACGCGGAGTCCTACGTGCACCGCATCGGCCGCACCGGCCGCGCCGGCCGGCAGGGCGACGCCGTGCTCTTCATGACCCCGCGCGAGCGCTTCCTGCTCAAGCAGATCGAGCGGACCACCCGCCAGCAGGTCGAGGAGATGGCCGTGCCCTCCGTCGCCGACGTCAACGCGGCCCGCAAGCGCCGCTTCGCCGACGGCATCACCCGCACCCTCGAGCGCGCCTCGGAGGAGGAGCTGGCGGTGTTCGGTGAGATCGTCGCCGCGTACGTCGACGAGCACGAGGTCGAGCCGGCGCGTGTGGCCGCCGCGCTGGGCATGATGGCCCAGGGCGGCCGCCCGCTGCTGGCCCGCGAACAGGAGATCCCGTCCGGCGGCGGCCGGGGCCGCAAGGACCGCGACGGCGGTCGCGAGGGTGGGCGCGACGGCGGCCGTGAGCGCGGCGCGAGCGACGGCCGCGGCTCGCGTGGCCCGGCCCGGGAGCCCGCGGCCGGCAACGCGACGTACTGGATCGCCGTCGGCCACCAGGACCGTGTGCGGCCGGGCAACATCGTGGGCGCGCTGGCGAACGAGGTGGGCCTGCCCGCCTCGGCCATCGGCGCGATCGACCTGCGTGGCAACCACTCGCTCGTCGAGCTGCCGGCAGACCTGACCTCGGCCCAGCTCGAGGCCGCGGCCAACGCCGAGATCAACGGCCGTCGCCTCGGCCTGCGCAAGGACACCGGCCGCCCGACCCGCGCCGAGCGCGACGGCGAGGACCGCGGTGAGCGCCGCGGCGGCTTCCGCAAGGACCGCGGCGAGCGCGGCGAGCGCGGCGGCTTCCGCGGGGACCGCGACGGCGGCCAGCGCGGCGGGTACCGCAAGGACCGGGACGACCGCGGCTCCCGCGAGGATCGTGGCGGCTTCCGCAAGGACCGGGACGACCGCAGCTTCCGTGGCGACCGCAGGGGACGCCCCGGCGGCCGCAAGCCCCGCTGGGGCGCCCAGGAGCGCTCGGATCGGGGCGCCCGCCGCTGATTCCGCCGGGGTGCCGACCCCGCCGGAGGCCGTGACCGGGGCCGATTTTGCATCGGCCCCGGGGCCCTGGTAGAGTCTCACCTCGTTGCCCCGATAGCTCAGTGGTAGAGCGCCATCTTGGTAAGATGGAGGTCCCGGGATCGATTCCCGGTCGGGGCTCTGACATGAGAGCCCGCCCTCGCGGCGTGAAAACCGTGAGTGCGGGCGTTCTCGTGTCGTGGCGGCGTAGCTCAGCTGGTTAGAGCGCACGACTCATAATCGTGAGGTCGGGGGATCGAGTCCCCCCGCCGCTACGGAATCGGACGGACCCGGTCACCTCCTCGGAGGGGCCGGGTCCTTTCGCGTTCCGGGGCCCGTCCGTCGCCCCGGTAGCCTGGCGGGCATGTCCACGCGTCGCCCCGCCCACCAGCCCACCCGCGGCACCGCCGCGCCCCGCGGCTTCGTCTCCCCGTGGGAGCACGGCTCCCGGCTGTACCGGACCCTCGTGCTGACCGGCTCCGCGCTGTTCCTCGTGGGCATCGTGCTGGCGGTCGTCGGCGGCACCACCGGACGCCTCGCCGTCTCCGGGACCGCCCTGGGCGTGCTCGGCGCGGGCGTCGCCGTTCACCTGTCCGCTCAGCTCGTGCGCTTCCGCCAGGCCGCCCGCCGGCAGGGGGAGCGGCGCCCCGGCCGTTAGGCTGGACGGCAGTCGAGAACCGTCCCGCAGGAGGCCCGAGTTGAGCGTGAACCCCGACGTCGCCGGGCGGAGCTATCCGCCCGCGCCCCCCTTCCAGGTCGGTCGTGAGGCGGTCCGCGGCTTCGCCGAGGCCGTGCAGGCCCAGCATCCCGCGCACCACGACGTCGCGGCCGCCCGGGCCCTGGGACACGCCGACCTGGTCGCCCCCCCGACCTTCGCCGTCGTCATCGCCCAGCGCGCCGAGGCCGCCGTCGTCGCCGATCCCGAGCTGGGCATCGACTTCTCGCGCGTGGTCCACGCGGACGAGCGCTTCGTCCACCACCGCCCGCTGGTGGCCGGGGACGAGGTCGTGGCGACCGTGCGGGTCGAGGCCGTGAAGTCCCTCGGCGGCAACCGCATGGTCACCACCGTCACCGAGATCGCGGATCTGGACGGCGCGGCCGTCTCCACCGTCACGTCCACCCTGCTGGTCCGGGGAGAGGAGTCCTGATGAGCACCGCCCCCCGCCTGTCCGACCTCGCCCGGGGCGAGGTGGTCGGCACGCGCACCGTCACGTTCACCCGCGCCGACCTCGTCGCCTACGCGGGTGCCTCCGGCGACCGCAACCCGATCCACTGGTCCCCGTCGTTCGCCGAGCACGTCGGCCTGCCCGGCGTCATCGCCCACGGGATGCTCACCATGGGCGCGGCCGTGCAGCTCGTCTCGGACTGGGCGGGCGACCCGGGCGCCGTCGTCGACTACCAGACCCGCTTCACCGGCATGGTGCCCGTCGCGGACACCACGGTCCGCACGGACGACGACGGCGCGCCCGTCCCCGGCGCCACGCTCGAGGTCGTCGGCACGGTCGGCGCCGTGGACGAGGCCGCCGGGACCGTGCGGATCGACCTGAACGTCACCAACCCGGACGCGGCGAAGCCGCGCGTGCTGACCAAGGCGCAGGCCGTGGTCCGTCTGGCCGACCCCGTGGGGGAGAGCGCGTGAGCGAGCGGCTGGCGGACCACACCACCACCCGCGTCGGCGGGCCTGCGCGCGCGTGGGTCACCGCGCGCACCGAGGCTGAGGCGATCGAGGCCGTGCGCGCCGCCGACGCGGCGGGCGAGCCCCTGTTCGTCCTCGGCGGCGGTTCCAACACCCTCATGGCGGACTCCGGCTTCCCCGGCACCGTCGTGCGGCTGGCCTTCGAGGGCATCGGGGTGCTGGACGGGCCGGTGCCCGGCGAGGGTGAGGCGCCGCCCGTCGGCGACGGGGCCCGGCTCGCGGGCCACGAGGGGGAGGCCGTCGTCGTGCGGGTCGCGGCGGGCCATCCGTGGGACGACGCCGTCGCATGGACCGTGGCGCACGGGCTCGGCGGGATCGAGGCGCTCTCGGGCATCCCGGGCTCGGCCGGCGCGACGCCCGTGCAGAACGTCGGCGCGTACGGCGCGGACGTCTCGCAGGTGCTCGTCGCCCTGCGCGCGTGGGACCGGGAGGCGGGCGACGTCGTCGAGCTGACGCCCGCGGACCTGCGCTTCGGCTACCGCGACTCCGTGATCAAGCGCTCCATGCTGGAGACCGGCGCGCCGAGTCCCCGGTGGATCGTGCTCTCGATCGACCTGCGGCTGCGTCGCGCCTCCTCCGACGCCGAGCCGACGGCGCCGGTCCGCTACGGGCAGCTGGCGGCCGCGCTCGACGTCGAGGAGGGCGCCCATGCCCCGCTCGCGGTGGTCCGCCGCGAGGTGCTGGCCCTGCGCGCCGCCAAGGGGATGGTGTCCGATCCGGCGGACCCGGACACGTGGTCCACGGGCAGCTACTTCACAAACCCGATCGTGCCCGCGTCCGTGCGGGCCTCCCTGCCCGACGGCGCCCCGGCGTTCGCCGCCGGCCAGGCCGAGGACGGGACGCCGCTCGTGAAGCTCTCGGCGGCCTGGCTGATCGATCGCGCGGGCTTCGCGAAGGGCTTCGGGCTGCCCGAGGTCGCCCCCCGCGAGGGCGGGCCGGACGGCCGCGGAGCCGACGGCACCGGCCTGGCCGGGGGCCGCGCGTCGGTGTCCACGAAGCACACCCTCGCCATGACCAACCGCGGCGACGCGACCACCGAGGACGTCCTGACGGTCGCGCGCACCGTGCGCGACGGCGTGCGCGAACGCTTCGGCGTCGAGCTGCACCCCGAGCCGATGATCATCGGCACCAGCCTCTGACCCCTCACTTTCGTTCGGGAAACGGCGCCGCCAGGAGTGCTTTCGTTCGGGAAACGGCGCCGCCAGGAGTGCTTTCGTTCGGGAAACGGCGCGCCTTGGCGGCGCGGGCGCCGTTTCCCGAACGACAACGCCCGAACACCCGCCGTTTCCCGAACGAAAACGGGAGCCGGGTCCGGGGTCCGGTGCGGGGCCGGGTCCCCGCGCGCGCCGCGGCGCCGGCGTCGCGGCTCAGAGGTTGCCGGTGGCGATCATCAGCATGCGACGCACGGGCTCGGCCGCACCCCACAGCAGCTGGTCGCCGACGGTGAACGCCGACAGGTACTCGGGACCCATGTTGAGCTTGCGCAGCCGGCCGACGGGGATCTGCAGGGTGCCGGTCGCGGCGATCGGGGTCAGGTCGGTGACCGTGACCTCCTTGGTGTTCGGCACCACCTGCACCCACTCGTTGTCCGCGGCGATGATCTGCTCGACCTCGTCCAGCGGCACGTCCTGGGTGAGCTTGAGGGTGAGGGCCTGCGAGTGCGAGCGCATGGCGCCGATCCGCACGCACAGCGAGTCGAACGGGATCCGGTCCGCCCCGGTCAGCCCGAGCACCTTGTTGGTCTCGTCGTAGGCCTTGCGCTCCTCGCGGGAGACGCCGTCGCCCAGGTCGGAGTCGATCCAGGGGATCAGCGAGCCGCCCAGCGGCACGCCGAACTGCGTCGAGTCCAGGCCGCCGCGCTGCAGCTCGATCACCTTGCGGTCGATCTCGAGGATCGCCGACGCCGGATCGGCCAGCTCGGCCCGCACCGCGCCGCCCAGCTCGGCGTACTGGGTGAGCAGCTCGCGCATGTGCCGGGCACCGCCGCCGGAGGCCGCCTGGTAGGTCATGGCGGTGCCCCACTCGACCAGGCCCGCCTTGAACAGGCCACCCAGGCCCATGAGCATGCAGGACACGGTGCAGTTGCCGCCGATGAAGTCCTTCGTCCCGTTCGCCAGGGCGGCGTCGATCACGCCGCGGTTCACGGGATCCAGCGCGATCACGGAGGTGTCCGCCATGCGCAGGGTGGAGGCGGCGTCGATCCAGATGCCGTCCCAGCCGGCGGCGCGCAGCTTCGGGTACACGGCCTGCGTGTAGTCCCCGCCCTGCGCGGTGAGGATCACGGGCAGGGCCTTGAGCGCGTCCACGTCGTACGCGTCCTGGAGCACGCCCGGGTCACCGGCCATGCCCTCGAGCACGGGCGCGGGACCGCCGGCGTTGGACGTGGAGAAGAAGACGGGATGGATACGGGCGAAGTCGCCCTCCTCGGCCATGCGCTGCAGGAGGACGGACCCCACCATGCCGCGCCAGCCGACCAGGCCCACGGTGGGCACGGCGGCCGCGTCGGGGGCGTTCACAGATGCGGGGGCAGCGGAAGTCATGCCCTCCAGGCTAGCGGCCCTGCTGCGCACGCTTCCGCCTGTTCCACGCGATGAGACCGCCCACGGCGAACACCTGGGTCAGCACGAGCAGGAACACCAGCCCGGCGATGGTCTTGCCCTGCAGCACGAGGATCAGCCCGAACACGGCGCACACGAACGCCAGCACGGGCAGGACGACGAGCGCGAGGAACGAGACCGCCTGCGGGGAGAGCAGACGCTGGTCGGAGTCGGTCGGGGCCATGTCAGTCGCGTTCCCATCGTTCGAAGCGGTGGCGCGGGCCGGAGGCGGAGTCCAGCCACGCGTCGGGGGCGGGCTCGACGGCGGTGCGCCGCCAGCGGGCGTCGAGCAGCGGGGCGTGCGTGTCGCCGTCGACGTCGGCGTCGATCACGGTCACCTCGGCGCGCGAGGCCACGTCGAGGGCCTGCTCGTAGAGCGTCGCCCCGCCGATCACCCACACGGTGTCACAGCCGTCGGCCTCGGCCGCGGCGGCCAGGGCCGCCCCGAAGCCCGGCACGACGACGGCACCCGCGGCCCGCAGCTCCGCGCCGGCCTCCTCGGTGGCCGTCAGGGTGCGGGAGACCACGATGTTCGTGCGCCCGGGCAGCGGGCGGAACCGCGCCGGGAACGACTCCCACGTGCGCCGGCCCATGATCACGGGGTGGCCGTGCGTGTGGGCCCGGAAGTGGGCGAGGTCCTCGGGCACGTGCCACGGCATGGTGCCGTCGCGGCCGATGACGCGCTCGGGGGTCTGGGCCCAGATCATGGCGATCACGGGCTCGGTGGGACGGGTGGCCCGGCTCATGGGGTCGCTGCGCATCCTCGGCTCAGACGGCGATCGGCGCCGTGATGGTGGGGTGGTGACGGTAGTCGAGGACCTCGAAGTCCTCGTAGTCGTAGTCGAAGATCGACGCGGGGGTGCGCCGCAGCCGCAGCCGCGGGTACGGGTACGGCTCGCGGGAGAGCTGCTCGCGCACCTGCTCCTCGTGGTTCGCGTAGATGTGCGCGTCCCCACCGGTCCACACGAACTCGCCGGGCGTCAGCCCGGTCTGCTGCGCGACCATCACCGTGAGCAGCGCGTACGAGGCGATGTTGAACGGCACGCCGAGGAACAGGTCCGCCGAGCGCTGGTAGAGCTGGCATGAGAGCCGCCCGGGGGCGCCGTCCTGACCGGGGGAGACGTAGAACTGGAACAGCGCGTGGCACGGCGGCAGCGCCATCTCGTCGACCTCGGCGGGGTTCCACGCGGTGACGATGTGCCGGCGCGAGTCGGGGTTCGTCCGGATCTGCTCCACGACCTTGGCGATCTGGTCGATGTGGCCCCCGTCCGGGGTGGGCCACGAGCGCCACTGCACGCCGTAGACGGGGCCGAGCTCGCCGTCCTCGTCCGCCCACTCGTTCCAGATCCGCACGCCGCGCTCCTGGAGCCACCGCACGTTCGAGTCCCCGCGCAGGAACCACAGCAGCTCGAGCGCGACCGACTTGAAGTGCACGCGCTTGGTGGTGATCAGGGGGAAGGACTCGGCCAGGTCGAAGCGCAGCTGGCGGCCGAACACGCTGCGCGTGCCCGTGCCGGTCCGGTCCGTCTTGACGGCCCCGTGGGCCATCACCTCGGCGAGGAGGTCCTCGTAGGGGGTGGGGATGCTCACCCGGCCCACTCTAGCGATCCGAGCGGAAGCGCTGAGCGTCGTCGACGGCCCGGCGCAGGCGGGTACCGGCAGGGCAGGGCCCCGCCCCCGGTCAGCCGTGGAACACCATGTCCTGGTACTCGGGGTAGCGGCGCAGGTAGTCCTCCACGTAGGAGCACTCGGGCACGATCCGGTCACCCTCCGCGCGCAGCCGGTCCAGGACCATGGTCACGAGGGCGCGGGCAAAGCCGCGGCGGCCGAACTGCTCGTCGATGATGGTGTGCTGCAGGCGCAGGACCACGGTGTCCTCGCCGTCCTCGCCGCGCACGGTCTCCTGGTCGTAGCCGAGGAACCCGATGAACGTCCCGTCCTGGCGCAGCTCGAAGCGCTGTCGGTCCGGGTCCCGGGTCACCGTGAGGCGCTCGTGGACGATCTTCTCGGGCTGGCTCTGGGCGGCGGTGTTCTCCATGACCCGAGCCTAGGGCCGGGGGCGGACCTGCTCAACGGTGGCCCGGTCGTGCGGGCCGAGGCCTGTGCGGGCGGCTCAGTCGTCCCAGGGGTCGTAGACCTCGACGGCCACCACGTCGCCGTCGAGGTCGAGGGCGCGGTGCGCCACGAGCACGGCGCCGGGCCGCAGCCACGGATCCTCGGTCGGCAGGGCCCGCAGCACGCGGTCCGCCTGGCCGGCGGCCGCGTCCTCGATCACCTCGAACAGCGTCGGCAGCACCGGCCGGTGCGTGCACACGACCAGGGGCTGGGAGCGGCCCATGAGCTCGGCCATCACCTTGCGGGTCTTCTTGGGCTTCTCCCGGGCCGTGGTCTCCGTGAAGGCGCCCTTGGTCTTCAGCGGCAGCCGGCTGGACTTCACGAGCGGGGCCAGCGTCTCCACGCAGCGGCGCCACGGGGAGGAGACCAGCCGCTCCGGCCGCCAGGCCCCCACGAGGCCCTCGACGGCGAGCGCCTGCCGCCGGCCCGTCGCCGCCAGCGGACGCTCCTGCTCGGCGCGGGACCACGAGGAGCGGGGCTTGGCCTTGGCGTGGCGCAGCACCAGCAGCGGCACGGTCCGCAGGCGCCCCCGAGAGGCGGCACGCAGCAGCAGGTCGAGCGGTTCGCGATCCGAGTCGTTCGTCAGCAGCCGCCGGGCCTCGTCCGGCCCGACCCAGCGGACCTCGTCCACCTCGTCGCCGTCGGGGAGGGCGCGCTGGCCGTCGACCTCGGCGGCCCAGTACCAGACCTCCTTGCTCCGACGGGCCCCCCGCTTGCCGGGCACCTCGTACTCGGTCAGGCACAGCGGGATGCCCGGCCTCAGCTCGAGGCCGACCTCCTCGCGCAGCTCGCGCACCGCGCACTCCGGCAGCGTCTCACCCGGATCGAGCTTGCCCTTGGGCCACGACCAGTCGTCATAGCGGGGCCGGTGGATCACCATCACCTCGAGGCCGCCGGGCACGCGGCGCCACGGCAGCATGCCGGCGGCCAGCACCTCGGCGCGGGGACCTTCCGAGACGCGGTCCTCCGTGGACCAGCGGGCGACGCGGTCGGCGTGGGACGAGGGCATGGGGCGGGTTCCTCTCGGGTGCGGCGGCCGCGACGACTGCTGGGGCAGGGCACGGGGCGTGGCCGACCCCGCAGGGGCCGGCCCCACCAGGATACGAGGCCGCCGGAATGTGCACGGTCGGTCCCCGCCCGGGGGTCTCAGGGGCGGCGGTACTGGGCGTCGGCGGCGAACAGCTCGAAGCCGAGGGACGTGTAGAGGGCGACGGCGGCCGTGTTGTCCGCGTCCACGTACAGGTCCACGACGTCGACCCCCTGCTCCGCCATCCGGTGCAGCCCCGCCAGCGTCAGGGCCCGGCCGAGGCCGAGGCCCTGGGCCTCGGGGGAGACGCCCACGGCGTACACCTCCCCGACGCGCGGGCCGTCGCCTCCGACATCCGGCTCCACCTTCGTCCAGTGGAAGCCGAGCAGCCGCCCGTCCGCCTCGCGGGCGGCGAGCAGGAGGCCGTCGGGGTCGAACCAGTCCTCCGCCATGCGGTCCTCGAGGTCGGCGCGGGTCAGGCTGCCCTGTTCGGGGTGGTCTGCGAAGGCGGCGGCGTTTACGTCCAGCCAGGCCTGCTCGTCCTGGCCGGGGACGAAGCCGCGCAGGGCCACCCCGTCGGCGAGCCGCACCTCCGGCAGGGCGGCGAGCGCCGCGTGCGACAGGCGCATCCGGCGCAGCTCGCGGACGGGCTCGAGGCCGTGCCGCCGGGCGAGCCGGACCGCCCCCGGGAGCATGCCGTGGGCCCAGACGCTCGTGGTGTCCTCCCGCGCCAGGTCTCGGACCGCGGCGGCCGCGGCGTCGGCTAGGGCCGTCCCCCGTCCGGTGCGGCGTGCGGACGGGTCGACGACGAGCTCGAGCACGGCCGCCGCGCCCTCCGGCACGAGCACGGCCGCCCCGTCGATCGCCCCGTCCGGGCCCCGGGTGGCCCCCCACCAGAGCTGCCCGCCGCGGGCCAACAGCACGCGCGTCTGGTCCGAGAGCGGGGGATGACCGTCCGCCGCCCCGGCGCGGTCGGCCAGGTCCAGGACGGCGGACGCCTCCTCCGGGCGCGGGGTGACGACGCGCGGCGTTTCGTCGGCGTCGGAGGTCGTGGGGGTGGGGTGTTCGGCCATGCCGGTCACCCTACGGAAGGAGGGCGGTGGCCCGCGAGGTGCGCCCCGCCGTCGCCCGCCCAGGGCCGAGCCGGTGCGCACCTGGCAGGATGGGGCAGGTGATGCGCTTGTCCATGGCCCTGAGTGCGGCCGTCGCCGCCCTCGTCCTGGGCGGTGCCGCGTTGCTGGGCCCGGTCCCCGCCGCCCTCGCCGCCGCCGTCGTGATCCTGGTCATCGCCTGGGGCTGGCCGCGGCAGATGGGGGCGCCCGCGCGCCTCTCGCTCAGCGTCACCCTGGCCGCCGCCGGGGGCGTCGCGGTGCTGCTCATGCTGCTGTGGCCGCCGCTCGAGGACGGCCACAGCGGGGCCTGGACGCTCTTCGAGCCGCTCGCCGTCGTCGTCGCCTGGAGCACCATGGCCTCGTTCGTCGTCCAGCTGGTGCGCGGGACCGGCCGGCCGCTGCGCCTCGAGTCCACCGTCGCCACGATGGGCGGGGCGTTCGTGGCCGTCGTGACAGCGTGCTGGGTGGCCGTCTCACGCTGGAGCGACACCCCCGCGGTCGCCGGGCTGGTCATCACCCTGGCAGTCACGGTGGCCGCGGTCTCCCTCGTCGGCCTCACCCCGTGGATGCAGGGCCGGCCGGGAGTCCTGGCGCTCGTGGTCATCCCCCTCAGCACGGTGCTCGCGTGGCCCGTCTCCGCGCTGGCCGGCGTGGGCGCCCGGGACCGGCCGGCCGTCATGGCCGCGGCGCTCGCGGTGGCCGTGCTGGTGTCCCTGACCGCCGCCACGGCGCCGTCGTCGCGGCCGCGGCCCGAGGACCGGCCGGTGGGCACCACCCTGCGCCCGCGCCGGGCGGGCTACGCCCTCGCGTTGGCGCCCGTGGGAGCGGCCGGCGTCGTGGCGCACGTCATGGTGGGCTTCCTGGCCTGACAGGTCCGACCCGCTCGGTAGGATGTCCCGCATGGATACCCTTCTTGCGCTCGAGATCTTCTTCCTGGCCCTCGTGGTCCTGGCCGGCCTGGGCATGGCCGCCGTCGCCGCGGTCGTCATCAACGGCCTCTTCAAGGGCCAGCGCTGAGGACGCGCGGCCCGCTGGCGGGCCGCGCCGTGATCTGCCATGGCGACTGAACTCCCGTACGACCTCACCCCAGAGCTCGCCCCCCTGTCCTGGCTCATCGGCAGCTGGGAGGGCCAGGGCCGCCTCGGCGACGGCTCCGCCGACACTGAGATCTTCTACCAGCGGGTGGACTTCACCGAGCACGGTCTGCCGTTCGTGGAGTACCGCGCGGAATCATGGCTGTGCGAGGCGGACGGCACGCTGCTGCGTCCGCTGACCGTGGAGTCCGGCTTCTGGCAGGTGGACCGGGAGCGGCGCGACGGCGACGTCGGCCCCGGCATGCGCCCGGCGGACATCGTCCCCGCGTTCCGCTCCGCCGAGGACGTCGAGGGGCTGCGCGCCGGCGACCAGGGCTTCGGCCTGACCGCCACCATCACGCATCCGGGCTCGCTGGCCGAGCTGTACTACGGCCGCATCAAGGGCCCGCAGCTGCAGTTGGCCACGGACGCGATCCTGCGCGGCTCCGCCGCCGGGCCGTACCACCGGGCCACCCGCATGGCCGGTCTCGTGAACGGGCAGCTGTTCTGGCGCTGGGACGTCGCGGACGCCGCGGGTGCCGAGCTCCAGGCGCACGCCTCCGCCATCCTGGACCGCATGCCGAGCGCGGCCGAGGGTCGGCTCGCCCCGGGGGCCGAGCGTCCTCGCGGCGCCGGCGGGCGGAAGCACGGGGAGCAGTCGTGACGGCCTCCCGCAGCCCGCTGCTGGACCTGGCCGTTGCCGAGCCGCAGGGGCCGGCCGGCGGCGCCGTCGAGGGCCGCGGCCCGGACGGCGGCGTCGCCGCGCACTACGGTCGTCCCCTGCCCGAGCAGCGCGCCCTCGCCCGGGGCCGCGCCCTGGTCGACCTCTCCCACCGCGCCGTGCTCTCCGTGTCCGGCCCGGACCGGCTGAGCTGGCTGCACACGCTCGGCACGCAGCACGTCGAGACGCTGCCCCCCGGCACGAGCACCGAGATCCTCTTCCTCGACGTGCAGGGGCGGATCGAGCACGCCGCCCACCTCCTCGAGGACGGCGCCGCGGCCTGGCTCGTCACGGACCGCGAGGACGGCCCGGGCCTGGCCGCGTGGCTCACCTCGATGCGCTTCTCCCACGACGTCACGCTGCGGGACCACACCGGGGCGGTCGCCGTCGTGGGTGCCACCGCGCCCGTGCCCGGCTGGGAGGACCGCACCGTGTGGCTGGACCCGTGGCCGCGCGTCGGGGCGGGCGGCTGGGCCTACACGGCCGATCCGGATCCGGCGACCCACCCGGGTGCGGACTGGTCCTGGCGCGAGTACCTCGTCACCCGGGCCGACCTCGAGGCCACCGTCCGCGCGCTCGGCACGGGCGTGCTCGCGGGCTGGTCCCTGGCGGGCACGACGGCGGCCGAGGCGCTGCGCATCGAGGCCGGCCGCCCCCGCCGGGCCCTCGACGTGGACGACCGCGCGATCCCGCACGAGCTGGACCTGCTGCGCACCGCCGTGCACCTCGAGAAGGGCTGCTACCGCGGTCAGGAGACCGTGGCGCGCGTGCACAACCTGGGCCGCCCGCCCCGCCGCCTCACCCGCCTGCTCCTGGACGGCTCCGTCCACGCGCTCCCCGAGCACGGTGCCCCCGTGATCCTCCGGCCGGCCGAGGACACGCCCGAGGCCCGCGCCGCCGCCCGTCCGGTGGGGACGGTCACCGCCGCGGCCCAGCACCATGAGGCGGGCGCCGTCGCCCTGGCGCTGCTCAAGCGCACGGTGCCCGTGGACGCCGAGCTGCTGGTCCGCGAGGACGCTCCCGGCGAGGACGGTGCCGCCGAGGGCGGCTGGATCGCCGCGAGCCAGGAGCCGCTCGTGTCCCCGGACGCCGGGCAGGTCGTCGGCCGACCGCGCGGCGTGGGCCGCCTGCGCTGACCGACTCGCCGGCTCAGTCCAGCGCGAGGACGGTCCGCGTGCCCGCCGCCTCCAGCCCGACGGCGATCGCCACGTGGTGCGCGGCCGTGTGGCCCGCCGGCACCTCGGCGAACGGCAGCAGCCCCTCCAGCGCCGCCCGGTCCATCGCCACGGCCACCGCGTAGCGGCCGAGCCCACGACCGCGCAGCCGCGGTGGGGTGAGGGTGCCCAGCGAGGCCAGCACGCCGCCCGTCACGCGATGCCCCGCCGCCGCCACCGCGGCTTCGATCGCCCGTCCCGCGCCGTCGTCGGGAACGAGCGCGACCGAGGACTCCCAGGAGGGGACACCCGCCTCGGCCACGTCGTCTGCGGGGGCCTGCGCGACCGCGGCGTGGACGTGGGCGGGGTCGTCGGACACGGCGACGGTGCGCGAGGGGTCGACCGGCGGCGGTTCCTCGGCGGCGTAGAGCGTGAACTCGCCGCGCGAGCGCACGGCCTCCCCGGCGGCGGCGCGCACCGCCGTCCGCAGCAGGGCCGACTCCACGCCCAGCGCCTCGGCGGGCACGCCGCGGCAGGCACGCGTGAACCACGCCGGCCCCGCCACGACGGTGGCCCAGGGCAGGGCCAGCACCTCCGCCTCGGCCCCATCCGGCCGGACCACCTCGATGCGGCGCGGCTCGGCGCCCGCCGCCGGGGCGTCGCCGGGCAGCAGCGCGGTGTCGGGCAGGCCGAGCCGACGCGCCAGCCCGAGGGCCAGCACGCCGACGGCGGGGTGGTCGGGTCTCACCGGCCGAACAGGATCTTCGCCTCGTCGTAGCGCGAGACCGGCACCTTCTTGAGGCCCTTGAGAGCGGCGCTCATGGGGATGGAGATGATCTCCGTGCCGTTGGCCGCCACCATCTGTCCCCAGCGGCGCTGCGCGACGAGGTCGACGGCGCCCATGCCGAAGCGCGTGGAGAGCACGCGGTCCGTGGCGGTGGGGGCGCCGCCGCGCTGGATGTGGCCCAGGATGGTGCTGCGCGTCTCGATGCCCGTCATCTCCTCGATCTCGCGGGTCACCCACTCGCCGATGCCGCCCAGACGCGGCCGGCCGGACGCCTCGACGCCGGCCTCGGCCAGCGGATCGTCGTGGCCCTCGGGGACGAAGCCCTCCGCCACCACGACCAGCGGGGAGCGACCGCGGTCGTGGACCTGCTGCACCCACTCGGCGACCTGGGACATCGGGGTGCGGACCTCGGGGATGAGGATCGCGTGGGCGCCGGCGGCCATGCCCGAGTGCAGGGCGATCCAGCCGACGTGGCGGCCCATGACCTCGGCGACCATGCAGCGGTGGTGGGACTCGCCCGTGGTGCGCAGCCGGTCCATGGCGTCCGTGGCGATCTGCACGGCCGTGTCGAAGCCGAACGTGTAGTCGGTGCCCTGCAGGTCGTTGTCGATCGTCTTGGGCACGCCCACGATCGGCAGCCCGTCCGCGGCCAGGCGGTTCGCGCCGGCCAGGGTGCCCTCGCCGCCGATCGCGATGACGGCGTCGATGTCCAGCTCGCGCAGGTTGCGGAGCATGTTCTCCGGGCCGCCGCCCTCCGCGTTGTAGGGGTGCGTGCGGGAGGTGCCGAGGATGGTGCCGCCGGTGCGGGCCAGGCCGCGCACGCGGGAGCGGGGCAGGTCCTCGACGTCCTTCTCGATCAGGCCGGACCACCCGTTGCGGATGCCCACCATCTCCATGTCGTACGACTTGATGCCGTGCAGGACGGCGGAGCGGATGACGGCGTTGAGGCCGGGGCAGTCGCCTCCGGAGGTGAGCATTCCGACGCGCATGGGGGTCCTCTCGGGCGTTCTCGTGGGGGTCGGCACCACCCTAGGCGTGCCCGCCGCGTCGCGTCAGGGGACGGGCGACGGGCGGCGGGTCAGCCGAGGGCCACGAGGACGGCGACCTGGAGGGCCGTCGCACCCACGAGGATGCCGCTCGCCGGGCCGAGGGTGCCGGGACGACGGCCGCTGAGCAGAGCGCCCAGCAGGACGGGGGCGATCACCGCGAGCGCGGCGACGAGCATGGGCACCGCCAGCAGCGTGGGGGTCGGACCGACGCCGAGCAGCAGGCTGATCCCGAGGGCGGCGAGCGCGGCGAGGACGGCCCCGGCGTAGGTGGCGGCCTGCGCGATCGGCCCGAGGCGCGGCTTCGCGGCCGTGGCTGCGGACCCCGAGCCGGTCGGGGCGGTGGCCGCCCGGGGGGCCTCCTCGGCCAGGCGCGCCGCGGCTCGCCGCTCGCGGGAGTGGACGTGGTCGCGCCAGGTGCCGGTCGCGGGGTCGATCCATTCGGGGCGGAAGCCGTGCGGGTCGGTGACCTCGGCCGCCCGCTCGCGCGGACCTCCGCCGACGTACCAGGCCGGGCGCGGCACGGCGTGGGCGGGCTGGTCGGCGTCGGGGACCCGGTCCGGGGCCACGCGGGCCTGCGCCCGGCCGTCCCAGCGGGTCACGAGCCACCAGACGAGCACGGCCAGCGCGCCCAGGCCCACGAGGGAGCCGGGGCCGCCCACGGCCGGGGCGATGAGGGTGAACCCGGCGCCGAGCAGCAGATTGAGGGCGCCGATCGCCCCGATCACGCCGATGGCCACGGTGGCGTCCTGCCACTCCCCGCGGCGCAGGCGGCCGAACTGCACGCGTCCGTCGGCGTCGGGGAGCACGGCCCAGGCGGCCGCGTAGGCCAGCAGGCCCAGACCCGCGGAGATCATGCACACGGCGACGAACACGCCGCGGGCGAGCAGCGGGTCGATGCGGTAGCGCTCGGCCACCCCGCCGAGCACCCCGCCGACCCACGAGGCCGGCGAGCGGCGCACGCCCCAGCTCAGGACGGCGCGGCGCAGCCAGCCCGGCAGGGCGTCCAGTCCGTCGGGGCCGGTCTCGCCCGCGGCGGCTCCGTCGGGGGCGACGTGGGGGCCGGGGCCGGTGAACGGGTCGGGTGTGCTCGTCATGTCTCCATCCTCGTCCGCCTGCGGCCCCCGCCCATCCGGGAACTCCCGGAATCCTCCCCGGATGTGCGGGGAGCGGAGGTGGCCGAGCGCGTCCTCGCGCGCCGACCCGCGCAGCGGTTCCTGGCCCTGTCCGTCTCGGACGCGGCCGAGGACGTCGTCGCCGTGATCCGTGCGGGGGCCCGCGGCTACATCACCAAGACGGCCTCCGGCGCGGAGGTGGCGGACGCGGCGGTCCGCGTGGCCGACGGCGACGCGGTGTTCTCGCCCCGGCTGGCCGGGTTCGTCCTCGACGCCTTCCGCGGCACGGCGCCCGCGCCTCCGCCCGTCACCGCCGCGGCGACGAGCGGGGCTGCGGCCCCCGACGAGGACCTCGACCGGCTCTCGGCACGGGAGCGGGAGGTCATGCGGCTGATCGCCCGCGGCTACACCTACCGGGAGGCCGGGGCGGAGCTGTTCATCTCGGACCGCACGGTCGAGACCCACGTGTCCTCCGTGCTGCGCAAGCTCCAGCTGTCCAACCGCCACGAGCTGACCCGCTGGGCCGCGCGCCGCGGATACGCCTGAGCCCCGCGGCACGCGGCGTCGCGGGGCTCAGGGGCGGGGTGGGCGGCTCAGGCGCTGAGCAGGGCGCGGATGCGCTCGACGCCCTCGGCGAGGTCCGCATCGCCCAGCGCGTAGGACAGTCGCAGGTAGCCGGACGGGCCGAACGCCTCGCCCGGGACCACGGCGACCTCCGCCTCGTCCAGGATGAAGGCGGCCAGCTCGGCCGACGTCGCGGGGGTGACGCCGCCGCGGTAGGTCTTCCCGAGCGCCTCCCGCACGTCCACGTACGCGTAGAACGCACCCTGCGGGGTGGGACAGTGGAAGCCCGGCACGGCGTCCATGGCTTCGACCATGGCCCGGCGCCGGCGGTCGAACGCCGTCTTCATCTCCGCCACGGCGTCCAACGGGCCGGCGACGGCGGCCAGCGCGGCCCGCTGCGACACGTTGGCCACGTTCGAGGTGGCGTGGGACTGCAGGTTCGTGGCGGCCTTGACCACGTCCAGCGGGCCGGCCATCCACCCGACGCGCCAGCCCGTCATGGCGTAGGTCTTGGCGACGCCGTTGAGGATCACGGACTGCTCCGCCAGCTCGGGCACGGCGCGGACGATCGAGGTGAACGGCATGCCGTCGTAGGTCAGGTGCTCGTAGATCTCGTCGGTGACCACCCACAGCCCCCGCTCCCGTGCCCACCGGCCGATCGCCGCCGTCTCCTCGGGGGAGTACACGGCGCCGGTGGGGTTGGAGGGGGAGACGAACAGGAGCACCTTGGTGCGGTCCGTGACGGACTCGTCGAGCTGGTCCACGGTGACCTTGTAGCCCTGCTCGGGGCCGGCGAACACCTCCACCGGCACGCCGCCGGCCAGCCGGATCGCCTCCGGGTAGGTGGTCCAGTAGGGGGCGGGGACGAGCACCTCGTCCTGCGGGTCCAGCAGGGCGGCGAAGGCGTTGTACACGGCCTGCTTCCCGCCGTTGGTCACGAGCACCTGGGCGGCCTCGAGGGACACGCCGGAGTCGCGCAGCGTCTTGGCCGCGATCGCCTCGCGCAGCTCGGGCAGGCCGGCGGCGGGGGAGTAGCGGTGGTTCTTCGGGTCCCGGGCCGCGGCGACGGCGGCCTCCACGATGTAGTCCGGGGTGGGGAAGTCGGGCTCGCCGGCGCCGAAGCCGATCACCGGGCGCCCGGCGGCCTTGAGCTCCTTGGCGCGGGCGTCGACGGCGAGGGTGGCGGAGGGCGCGATGGCGGACAGACGGGCGGAGACGCGGCGGGCGGGCGCGGCCATGGGGACCTTCTTCGAGCTCGACGGGGA
>NZ_JABFBA010000023.1:81848-120360 GCF_017168445.1 Micrococcus sp. KRD026
GGGCGGGGCGGAGCGGGGCTCCGTCCTGCCAGGGTACTGACTGCCCGGGGCCCGTTCGACTCCCGCCGCCCGATGGCGTATCCTGGATCTCCGGTACCGCGATCACGGTCGATCCCGCGAGGGTTCGGCCGGCTCCGTCGGTCCGAAGGGTAGTGGCGCAATTGGTAGCGCAGCGGTCTCCAAAACCGCAGGTTGCAGGTTCGAGTCCTGTCTGCCCTGCTCGATGCCGGGCCTCGTGCTCGGCATCGGACGTGTAGAAAGCGATTCGGCGATCCGACGAGTGAGGCCACGTGACTGAGATGGCGGCGAACGGCGGGGGGCCCGCCCCCACGCCGAGCAGGCAGCGTCGCGGGCTGTTCGCGCGGATCGCGCTGTTCCTGCGCCAGGTGGTGGACGAGCTCCGCAAGGTCGTCACCCCCACGAGCGAGGAGCTGCTGCGCACGACCGGAGTGGTGCTCGCCTTCGTGGCGTTCATGATCCTGCTGGTCATGGGGCTGGACTGGGTGTTCGGCACCGTGGCGGGTCTCCTGTTCGGCGCCGGCGGCCTCTGAGCCCGGCGCGGACGGTCCCGACGTCGCAGGACGCGTCCCCCGCACGCCCGTGAGGGCCCTCCCCGACGGCAGGGCCCGCCGTCCGTCAGCAGAAAGCAGGAACCGTGTCCGAGCAGGAACTGGATCGTCAGCCCGCCGAGGAGTCCGTCCCGATGTCGGAGGACGCCGTGGCCGAGGAGACCGCCGAGACCGCGCAGGACGCCGGCACGCCCGTCGAGGACGCCCTGGACGAGGTCGCCGGCAGCGGTGACGAGACCGCCGAGGCCACCGTGCAGGAGGCCGACCTGGCCGTCGCCGAGGGCGAGGACGCACCGACCCCCGTCGAGGAGCAGTCCGACGACGAGCCCGCCGTGGACCCCGCCGAGGAGCTGCGCACCCGCCTGCGCCGCCAGCCCGGCGACTGGTACGTCGTCCACACCTACGCCGGCTACGAGAAGCGCGTGAAGACGAACCTCGAGGCCCGCATCCTGACCCAGGACATGGAGGACTCGATCTACGAGATCGAGGTCCCCATGGAGGAGGTCGTGGAGATCAAGAACACCACGCGCAAGATCGTCTCGCGCGTGCGCATCCCGGGCTACGTGCTCGTCCGCATGGACCTCGACGACGCCTCGTGGGGCGTCGTACGGCACACCCCGGGCGTCACGGGCTTCGTGGGCAACGACGCCCACCACCCGCAGCCGCTCAGCCTGGACGAGGTGTACGACATGCTCGCCCCGTCCGTGATCCAGGAGGCCGCCCGCGCCGCCGAGAAGGCCGGCCTGGCCGTCCCCGCCGCGGCCGAGTCCGGCGCGCCCGCCGCCCCCGCGATCCACGTGGACTTCGAGGTCGGCGAGTCGGTCACCGTCAACGACGGCCCGTTCGAGACCCTCCCGGCCACGATCTCCGAGATCAAGCCGGAGGCCCAGCAGCTCGTGGTGCTCGTCTCGATCTTCGAGCGCGAGACCCCCGTGACGCTGTCCTTCAACCAGGTGACCAAGGCCATCTGAGGACACCCGACGCTTCCGCACCGGGCCGGCCGCCTGCCGGCCCGGACGCGGCACCGGCCGCCGCGCCACGGCGGCCACCGCCCCCGGTGCGCTCCTGCGCCGAGGGTCCCCCAGTGAGAGAAGGATCCACTCATGGCTCCCAAGAAGAAGGTCACCGGTCTGATCAAGCTTCAGATCCAGGCCGGCGCCGCCAACCCGGCCCCGCCCATCGGCCCCGCCCTGGGCCAGCACGGCGTGAACATCATGGAGTTCTGCAAGGCGTACAACGCCGCCACCGAGTCGCAGCGCGGCAACGTGGTCCCGGTCGAGATCACCGTGTACGAGGACCGCTCGTTCACCTTCGTGACCAAGACCCCGCCGGCCGCCGAGCTCATCAAGAAGGCCGCCGGCGTCGCCAAGGGCTCCGCCACCCCGCACACGGCCAAGGTCGGCACGCTGACCCAGGCCCAGTGCGAGGAGATCGCCCAGACCAAGATGGAGGACCTGAACGCCAACGACGTCCAGGCCGCCGCCAAGATCATCGCGGGCACCGCCCGCTCGATGGGCATCACCGTCGAGGGCTGACGCCCACCCCCACCCCCTTCCAGTGGCAGGGCCGAGCGCGGTCCGCAGACCACGACTGCACAAGGAGAAGAACGCAGATGGCACAGCGCAGCAAGGCATACAAGGCGGCCAAGGCCGCGATCGGCGAGGATCTGTACTCGCCGGTGGAGGCGATCCGCCTCGCCAAGGAGACCAACCCCTCCAAGACCGACGCCACCGTGGAGGTGGCCCTCCGCCTCTCGGTCGACCCCCGCAAGGCCGACCAGATGGTCCGCGGCTCCGTGAGCCTGCCCCACGGCACCGGCAAGACCGCGCGCGTCGTCGTGTTCGCCACCGGTGACCGCGCCGAGGCCGCCCGCGCCGCCGGCGCGGACGTCGTGGGCGACGACGACCTGATCGCCCGGATCTCCGAGGGCTGGGTGGACTTCGACGCCGCCGTGGCCTCCCCGGAGCTCATGGGCAAGGTCGGCCGTCTGGGCAAGGTGCTCGGCCCCCGCAACCTGATGCCGAACCCCAAGACCGGCACCGTGACCCCGGACGTGGCCAAGGCCGTGGCCGACATCAAGGGCGGCAAGATCGACTTCCGCGTCGACAAGCACTCCAACCTGCACTTCATCATCGGCAAGACCTCCTTCGAGGCCAAGGCCCTGGTGGAGAACTACGCCGCAGCCCTCGAGGAGGTCCTGCGTCTGAAGCCGTCCTCCTCCAAGGGCCGCTACATCTCCAAGGCCACCGTGGCCACCACCTTCGGCCCGGGCGTGCCCATGGACCCGAACGTGACCTCGGTGGACTCCTCCGAGCTCTGAGCCACGCGGCCCCGGTGATCGGGGCCCACGACGTCGGCCGGTCGTCCCCGCAGCGGGGACGACCGGCCGGCGTCGTCCCGGGTCGATTTTGCGGGCCCGCCCCGGACGTGTACGCTGGTGCCTACCGAAGACCGCCGGTCGTGGTGCCCTGCCTCCGGGCAGAGCCCACCGAAGGATCTCCCTGACGGAGACGGCCCGCGCAGGTGAACGTGAGCCACGCTCGCATCCGCACGTCGACCCTCCGGGTCCGGCCGCGTCGATGCTCCTGCTGCGCCCCGTGCATCTGCACGGGGCGCTTTCTCGTCTCGGGGTGGCGGTTCCCACGCATCATCGAGAGGAGTGCCATGGCGACGTCCGCGAAGGAGTCGGCGGTGGCTGAGCTCACGGACCTGTTCCGTGAGTCCAGCGCCGCTGTTCTGACGGAATACCGTGGCCTGACGGTGACGGAGCTCAAGCAGCTGCGCGACTCCATCCGTCAGGACGCGACCTACGCCGTGGCGAAGAACACGCTGGCCGAGATCGCGGCCAAGGACGCCGGTCTGGAGGGCCTCGAGGCTCACCTGTCCGGTCCCACCGCGATCGCGTTCGTGACCGGGGACCCGGTCAACGTCGCGAAGGCCCTGCGTGACTTTGCCAAGGATCACGAGAAGCTCGTGCTCAAGGGCGGCTACATGGATGGCCAGCCCCTGGACGAGGCCGGCATCAAGCAGCTCGCGGACCTCGAGTCCCGCGAGGTGCTGCTGGCCAAGTTCGCCGGCGCGATGAAGGGCAGCATGTCCAAGGCTGCCGCCCTGTTCCAGGCGCCGCTGTCCAAGACCGTCCGCACGGTCGAGGCGCTGCGCGCCGCGCAGGGCGAGGCTGCCTGAGCAGTCCGCCCCGGGCTGCACGGCCCACCACTTCACACGTAGTCAAGACGTACCCGTAAAGGAGCCATCATGGCCAAGCTGACCACCGAAGAGCTGCTCGCCGCGTTCGAGGAGCTGACCCTCATCGAGCTGTCCGAGTTCATCAAGGCGTTCGAGGAGAAGTTCGACGTCACCGCCGCCGCCCCCGTGGCCGTGGCCGCCGCCGGCGGTGCCGCCGGTGGTGCCGAGGCCGCCGCCGCCGAGGAGAAGGACGAGTTCGACGTCGTCCTCGAGGCCGCCGGCGACAAGAAGATCGGCGTCATCAAGGAGGTGCGCGCCATCACCTCCCTCGGCCTGAAGGAGGCCAAGGACCTGGTGGACGGCGCTCCCAAGCCCATCCTCGAGGGCGTCAACAAGGAGACCGCCGAGAAGGCCAAGGAGCAGCTCGAGGGCGCCGGCGCCACCGTCACCCTCAAGTGATGATCGCGGCCTGAGCCGCATCACGCCTCCTCACGAGGCCCCCGGACCCGCGCTGCGGACCGGGGGCCTCGTGGCGTCCCGGGTCACGCACCCCCGGCTGGACAGGGGCGACGGGCGCGGATAGGATGGATCTTTGCATCTCCCCTGTTCCGTGCCGCCCGCAGGACCTCGCGTCCCGCCGTGGCCCGCACGGTTCCGCACGGCCTTCATATAGCGGTGGGCCGGCGCCGCCGTCTCGCGGCAGGGGAGCGAACGGAACCCAGAAGGCCTGTGGAAGGATCCTACGTGGTCGCCTCGAGCACCTCCAACGAAACCGCTACCGTCTCCCCGCGATCCGGCGCCTCCGCCGGACGCGTCTCCTTCGCCAAGATCTCCGAGCCGCTGGACGTGCCGGACCTGCTGGCGCTGCAGACCGAGTCGTTCGACCGCCTGATCGGCAATGAGCGGTGGGCCGCGCGCGTGGACGCCGCCCTGGCCGCCGACGACCACTCCGTGCCCGTCACCTCGGGACTGACGGACATCTTCGAGGAGATCTCCCCGATCGAGGACTTCCAGGGCACCATGTCCCTGTCCTTCGCCGAGCCCGAGTTCGCCGACGCGAAGATGACGGAGGAGGAGTGCAAGGATCGCGACGCGACCTTCTCCGCCCCGCTGTACGTCAAGGCCGAGTTCATGAACAACACGACCGGCGAGATCAAGCAGCAGACCGTCTTCATGGGCGACTTCCCGCTGATGACCCGCAACGGCACGTTCATCATCAACGGCACCGAGCGCGTCGTCGTCTCCCAGCTGGTCCGCTCCCCGGGCGCCTACTTCGAGCGCACCCCGGACAAGACCTCGGACAAGGAGATCTTCTCCGCGAAGATCATCCCCTCGCGCGGCGCCTGGTTCGAGCTCGAGGTGGACAAGCGTGACCAGGTCGGCGTCCGCCTCGACCGCAAGCGCAAGCAGCCCGTGACGGTGCTGCTCAAGGCCATGGGCTGGACCGAGTCCCGCATCCTGGAGGAGTTCGGCCACTACGACTCCATCCGCGCCACCCTCGAGAAGGACGGCACCGCGGACCAGGACGAGGCCCTGCTCGACATCTACCGCAAGCTGCGCCCGGGCGAGCCGGCCGCCGTCGACGCCGCGCAGACGCTGCTGAACAACCTGTACTTCACCCCGAAGCGCTACGACCTCGCCAAGGTGGGCCGCTACAAGCTCAACCGCAAGCTCGGCGTGGACGTGCACCTCGGCGACCCCAACGCGTCTGTGCTCACCGAGGACGACATCGTCCAGATGGTGCACTTCATCGCCGCGCTGCACGCCGGCGAGACCGTCATCAAGGGCACGCGCGACGGCGAGCCGGTGGATGTGCGCGTGGAGATCGACGACATCGACCACTTCGGCAACCGTCGCATCCGTGCGGTGGGCGAGCTGATCGAGAACCAGATCCGCACCGGCCTGTCCCGCATGGAGCGCGTCGTGCGCGAGCGCATGACCACCCAGGACGTCGAGGCGATCACCCCGCAGACCCTGATCAACATCCGCCCCATGGTGGCGGCGATCAAGGAGTTCTTCGGCACCTCGCAGCTGTCCCAGTTCATGGACCAGAACAACCCGCTGGCCGGCCTGACGCACAAGCGTCGCCTGTCCGCGCTCGGCCCGGGCGGCCTGTCCCGCGACCGTGCCGGCATGGAGGTCCGTGACGTCCACCCGTCGCACTACGGCCGCATGTGCCCCATCGAGACCCCGGAAGGCCCGAACATCGGCCTCATCGGGTCGCTGGCGACCTTCGGCCGGATCAACTCCTTCGGCTTCATCGAGACCCCGTACCGCCGCGTGGTCGACGGCCGGGTCACGGACACCGTGGACTACCTGACCGCCGACGACGAGCTGGCCTTCCAGATCGCCCAGGCGAACGCCCCGGTGGATGAGGACGGCCGGTTCGAGGAGGAGTTCGTGCTCTGCCGCCAGCGCGGCGGCGACGGCGAGCCCGTGCTCTCGACCGTGGACGAGATCGACTACATGGACGTGTCCCCGCGCCAGATGGTGTCGGCGGCCACCGCCCTGATCCCGTTCCTCGAGCACGACGACGCCAACCGCGCGCTCATGGGCGCGAACATGCAGCGTCAGGCCGTGCCGCTGCTCCGCTCCGAGGCCCCCTACGTGGGCACCGGCATGGAGAAGTACGTGGCCGTGGACGCGGGCGACTCCGTGACGGCCACCCAGGGCGGCGTCGTGACCGAGGTGGCCGCGGACCTGGTGACCGTCATGAACGACGACGGCACCACCACGCACTACCCGATCATGAAGTTCGCCCGCTCGAACCAGGGCAACGCCTACAACCAGCGGGTGCGCGTCTCCGAGGGCGAGCGGGTGGAGCCGCTGAGCATCATCGCCGACGGTCCCGCCACGGACAACGGCGAGCTCGCGCTCGGCAAGAACCTCCTCGTCGCGTTCATGCCCTGGGAGGGCCTGAACTACGAGGACGCGATCATCCTGTCCCAGCGCATGGTCTCGGAGGACGTCCTCACCTCGATCCACATCGAGGAGCACGAGGTCGACGCCCGCGACACCAAGCTGGGCGCCGAGGAGATCACGCGCGACATCCCCAACGTGTCCGAGGAGGTGCTCTCGCAGCTCGACGAGCGCGGCATCATCCACATCGGCGCCGAGGTGGAGGCCGGCGACATCCTGGTCGGCCGCGTGACCCCGAAGGGCGAGACCGAGCTGACCCCGGAGGAGCGCCTGCTGCGCGCGATCTTCGGCGAGAAGTCCCGCGAGGTCCGCGACACGTCCCTGAAGGTGCCGCACGGCGAGTCCGGCACCGTCATCGGCGTGCGCATCTTCGACCGCGACGAGGACGACGACCTGCCCCCGGGCGTGAACCAGCTGGTGCGCGTCTACGTGGCGCAGAAGCGCAAGATCACCGACGGCGACAAGATGGCCGGCCGCCACGGCAACAAGGGCGTCATCTCGAAGATCCTGCCGCTCGAGGACATGCCGTTCCTGGCGGACGGCACCCCGGTGGACATCGTGCTGAACCCGCTCGGCGTCCCCGGCCGCATGAACCTCGGCCAGGTCATGGAGCTGCACCTGGGCTGGGCCGCCTCGCGCGGCTGGGACATCCAGGGCGAGCCGGAGTGGATCAAGGACCTGCCGAACTTCCCGCGGCAGTCCGGTCCGGTCAACGTGGCCACCCCGGTGTTCGACGGCGCCGAGGCGTACGAGATCACGGGCCTGCTCGGCCACGTGAACGTGACCCGCGACGGCGACCGTCTCATGAGCGACAGCGGCAAGGCGCAGCTGTTCGACGGCCGCACCGGCGAGCCGTTCCCGGACCCGGTGTCCGTGGGCTACATGTACATGCTCAAGCTGCACCACCTGGTGGACGACAAGATCCACGCCCGTTCCACGGGCCCGTACTCGATGATCACGCAGCAGCCGCTGGGCGGTAAGGCCCAGTTCGGCGGCCAGCGCTTCGGCGAGATGGAGGTGTGGGCGCTCGAGGCGTACGGCGCGGCGTTCACCCTCCAGGAGCTGCTGACCATCAAGTCCGACGACATCCACGGCCGCGTGAAGGTCTACGAGGCCATCGTCAAGGGCGAGAACATCCCGGAGCCGGGTGTTCCCGAGTCCTTCAAGGTGCTCATCAAGGAGATGCAGTCCCTCTGCCTGAACGTGGAGGTCCTCTCCGCCGACGGCCAGGCCATCGAGATGCGCGACGCGGAGGACGAGGTCTACCGCGCCGCCGAGGAGCTGGGCATCGACCTCTCCCACGCCGAGCCCAGCTCGGTGGAGGAAGTCTGAGCCGGGCCCGATCCCGCATCCACAAGACGTCACCTGAGAACCACTGAACCAAGGGAGTTCACCGGAGCATGAGCGTGAACAGCATGTCCACTGACAACTCTTTCGGCCTGATGCGCATCGGCCTGGCCACGGCGGAGGACATCCGCCGCTGGTCCTACGGCGAGGTCAAGAAGCCGGAGACCATCAACTACCGCACCCTGAAGCCGGAGAAGGACGGACTCTTCTGCGAGAAGATCTTCGGCCCCACCCGTGACTGGGAGTGCGCGTGCGGCAAGTACAAGCGCGTGCGCTTCAAGGGCATCATCTGCGAGCGCTGCGGCGTCGAGGTGACCCGCTCGAAGGTGCGCCGCGACCGCATGGGCCACATCGAGCTGGCTGCGCCGGTCACCCACATCTGGTACTTCAAGGGCGTGCCCTCGCGCCTGGGCTACCTGCTGGACCTGGCGCCGAAGGACCTCGAGAAGGTCATCTACTTCGCGGCGTACATGATCACCTCGGTGGACGAGGAGGCCCGGCACCGCGACCTGGCCAACCTCCAGGCCGAGTACGACCAGGAGACCCGTGTCCTGGCCGACCAGCGTGACTCCGACATCGCCGCGGTGGCCGCCGACCTCGAGAAGGACCTGGCCAAGCTGGAGTCCGAGGGCGCCAAGGCCGCCGAGAAGAAGAAGGCCCGCGACGCCGCGGACAAGACCATGGCGCAGATCCGCAAGCGCGCGGACGCGGACCTGGACCGCAAGGAGCAGGTCTGGGACCGCTTCAAGAACCTCAAGGTCGCCGACCTCGAGGGCGACGAGGGTCTGTACCGCGCCATGCGGGACAAGTACGGCCAGTACTTCGAGGGCTCGATGGGCGCGGAGGCGATCCAGCGTCGCCTGCAGACCTTCGACCTCGAGGCCGAGTCCGAGATGCTGCGTGAGACCATCAAGACGGGCAAGGGCCAGCGCAAGACCCGCGCCTTGAAGCGCCTGAAGGTCGTCAACGCGTTCCTGACCACGGACAACTCGCCCGAGGGCATGGTCCTGGACGCCGTCCCGGTGATCCCGCCGGAGCTGCGTCCGATGGTGCAGCTGGACGGCGGCCGCTTCGCGACCTCCGACCTCAACGACCTGTACCGTCGCGTGATCAACCGCAACAACCGCCTGAAGCGGCTGCTCGACCTCGGCGCGCCCGAGATCATCGTCAACAACGAGAAGCGCATGCTGCAGGAGGCCGTGGACTCGCTGTTCGACAACGGCCGCCGCGGCCGGCCGGTGACCGGCCCGGGCAACCGCCCGCTCAAGTCACTCTCCGACATGCTCAAGGGCAAGCAGGGCCGGTTCCGTCAGAACCTGCTCGGCAAGCGCGTGGACTACTCGGGCCGCTCGGTCATCGTGGTGGGTCCCCAGCTCAAGCTGCACCAGTGCGGCCTGCCGAAGCAGATGGCGCTGGAGCTGTTCAAGCCGTTCGTGATGAAGCGTCTCGTGGACCTGAACCACGCGCAGAACATCAAGTCCGCCAAGCGCATGGTGGAGCGCTTCCGTCCGCAGGTCTGGGACGTGCTCGAGGAGGTCATCACCGAGCACCCGGTCCTGCTGAACCGCGCCCCCACCCTGCACCGTCTGGGCATCCAGGCCTTCGAGCCGCAGCTCGTGGAAGGCAAGGCCCTGCAGCTGCACCCGCTGGTCTGCTCCGCGTTCAACGCGGACTTCGACGGCGACCAGATGGCGGTCCACCTGCCCCTGTCGCCGGAGGCCCAGGCCGAGGCGCGCCTGCTCATGCTCTCGAGCCACAACATCCTGAAGCCCTCGGACGGCCGCGCGGTCGCCGTGCCGGCCCAGGACATGATCATCGGACTAAACCACCTCACCACGGTGCGTCCGGACGAGGTCGGCGCGGGCAACCTGTACGCGACCGTCGGCGAGGCCATCATGGCGTTCGACGGCGGCGACCTGCACCTGAACGCGCCCGCACGGATCGGCGTCGAGGGCTTCGTGCCGTCGGCGGACGTGCCGGCCCCCGAGGGCTGGTCCGAGGGCGAGATCGCCCTCATCGAGACCACCCTGGGCAAGGTGCTGTTCAACGAGCTGCTGCCGGACGACTACCCGTGGCTGGACAAGCAGGCGACCAAGGGCACCCTCGGTCAGCTGGTCAACGACCTGGCCGAGCGCTACCCGATGGTCGTCACCGCGCAGACGCTGGACAACCTCAAGGACGCCGGCTTCCACTGGGGCACCTGGTCGGGTGTGACCGTGGCGATCTCGGACATCACCTCCGACTTCGACAAGGCCGCCATCATGGAGGGCTACGAGGAGCAGGCCCAGCGCGTGCAGCAGCAGTACGACAAGGGCCTGATCGCGGACGACGAGCGTCGCTCCGAGCTGATCGACATCTGGAACAAGGCCACCGACGAGGTCGCCGCGGCCATGAAGGACGGCCTGCCGGAGCTCAACACCATCAACCGCATGGTGTCCTCCGGTGCGCGAGGCAACTGGCTCCAGGTGCGCCAGATCGCGGGCATCCGCGGCCTCGTGGCCAACCCGAAGGGTGAGATCATCCCGCGTCCGATCAAGTCCTCGTACCGCGAGGGCCTGTCCGTGCTCGAGTACTTCTCCGCCACCCACGGCGCCCGCAAGGGCCTCGCGGACACCGCGCTGAAGACCGCGAACTCGGGCTACCTGACCCGTCGTCTCGTCGATGTGTCCCAGGACGTCATCGTCCGCGAGGACGACTGCGGCACCGAGCGCGGCCTGTCCGTCACGATCGCCGCCCCGAACGCCGACGGCGAGCTGGTGGCCCACGAGCAGGTCGAGAACTCGGCCTTCGCCCGCACGCTGGCCCAGGACGTCACGGGCGAGGACGGCACGGTGCTGGCCTCGGCCGGTGCGGACGTGGGCGACGTGCTGATCGGCGAGCTGGTGGCCGCCGGCGTCACGGAGATCAAGGTCCGCTCGGTCCTGACCTGCGAGTCCGCCGTGGGCACCTGCGCGAAGTGCTACGGCCGCTCCATGGCCACCGGCCAGCTGGTGGACATCGGCGAGGCCGTCGGCATCATCGCGGCCCAGTCGATCGGTGAGCCGGGCACCCAGCTCACCATGCGCACGTTCCACACCGGCGGTGTGGCCTCGGCCGACGACATCACGCAGGGTCTGCCCCGCATCCAGGAGCTCTTCGAGGCCCGCACCCCGAAGGGCGTGGCCCCGATCTCCGAGGTCGCCGGCCGCGTGACCATCGAGGACACCGAGGCGTCCGTGCGCCTGCTGCTCACGCCGGACGACGGCTCCGAGGAGATCGCCTACCCGGTGCTGCGCCGTGCGCGCATCCTCGTGGCCGACGGCGAGCACGTGCCGGTGGGCACGCAGCTCGTGGCCGGCGCCGTGGACCCGAAGCAGGTTCTGCGCGTGCTCGGCCCGCGGGCCGCGCAGCGGTTCCTCGTGGACGAGGTGCAGAACGTGTACCAGTCCCAGGGCGTGGGCATCCACGACAAGCACGTGGAGGTCATCGTCCGGCAGATGCTGCGTCGCATCACCGTCATCGAGTCCGGTGACACCGACCTGCTGCCGGGCGAGCTCACGGACCGGGCGCGCTTCGTGGCCGCCAACCGCGCCGCCGTCGCTGAGGGCCGCCAGCCGGCCTCCGGCCGCGACGAGCTGATGGGCATCACGAAGGCCTCGCTGGCCACGGACTCGTGGCTGTCGGCCGCGTCCTTCCAGGAGACGACCCGCGTCCTGACGCAGGCGGCCATGGAGGGCAAGTCCGACCCGCTGCTGGGCCTGAAGGAGAACGTGATCATCGGCAAGCTGATCCCGGCCGGCACGGGCCTGGACCGCTACACGAAGACCGTCGTGGAGCCGACGGAGGAGGCGAAGGCCAACCTGTTCGCCTCGCCGGCCGGCTTCGCGGACTTCGACTACCCGGGCCTGGACCAGTCGCTCGGCGAGAACGACTTCCACGCCGTCTCGTTGGACGACTACGACCGCGGGGGCGACTTCCGCGCCTGATCCCCGTCCCCCAGGGGGCCCGCCGTTCCGCCGCTCACGCGGGGGAGCGGCGGGCCCCTTGGCGTGCGGGGCCGGCTCGTCGACGGCGCCGGGGCGTGCTATGCTGTCAAGGATTGTTTTTCGTGTGGCAAATTGGACGCTGTCCGGGTCGCGGGGTCATTGCGCGGCAGATGCCACACTTTTGCACGCCTGCGGACGTCTGCTCGTTGCGAGCCCCCACAGGGAGAGGCAGAGCAGAGGAACGAGCAGCCGGCGCCCCGGGCGCCGGTCGATCACGTCAGCGATCACCGAAACACAGGAAGGCTGAAGAGTGCCTACGATTCAGCAGCTGGTCCGCAAGGGCCGCTCACCCAAGGTCGTCAATACGAAGGCCCCTGCCCTGCAGGGGAACCCCATGCGTCGTGGCGTGTGCACCCGTGTGTACACCACCACGCCCAAGAAGCCGAACTCGGCGCTGCGCAAGGTCGCCCGTGTGCGCCTGAACGGCGGCATCGAGGTCACCGCCTACATCCCCGGCGAGGGCCACAACCTGCAGGAGCACTCGATCGTGCTCGTCCGCGGCGGTCGTGTGAAGGACCTGCCCGGCGTGCGCTACAAGATCGTGCGCGGCGCCCTCGACACCCAGGGCGTGAAGAACCGCGGCCAGGCCCGCTCCCGCTACGGCGCCAAGAAGGAGAAGAAGTAATGCCTCGTAAGGGTCCTGCGCCGAAGCGCCCCCTCGTCGTCGATCCCGTCTACGGCTCCCCGCTGGTCACGCAGCTGATCAACAAGGTGCTCGTCGACGGCAAGAAGTCCACCGCCGAGCGCATCGTGTACGGCGCGCTCGAGGGCGCCCGTGCCAAGAACGGCGCCGATCCCGTGGCCACCCTCAAGAAGGCCATGGACAACATCAAGCCGGCCCTCGAGGTGCGCTCCCGCCGCGTCGGCGGCGCCACCTACCAGGTGCCCGTCGAGGTCAAGCCGGGCCGCTCCACGGCCCTGGCCCTGCGCTGGCTGGTCGGCTTCTCCAAGGCCCGCCGTGAGAAGACCATGACCGAGCGCCTGATGAACGAGATCCTGGACGCCTCGAACGGCCTGGGCGGCGCCGTGAAGCGTCGCGAGGACACCCACAAGATGGCCGAGGCCAACAAGGCCTTCGCCCACTACCGCTGGTGATCCGTGTGGCCCGGGGCGCGCGATCCGCGCCTCGGGCCGCAGGTGCGTCCTCTCGGACGGGCCACCCACCGCATCCACCTCACGAGCCCCCCCATTCCACCCGACCAAGGGAGACACCGTGGCACAGGACGTGCTGACCGACCTGCACAAGGTCCGCAACATCGGCATCATGGCCCACATCGATGCCGGCAAGACCACCACCACCGAGCGCATCCTGTTCTACACGGGTGTCAACCACAAGCTGGGCGAGACCCACGACGGCGGCGCGACGACGGACTGGATGGAGCAGGAGAAGGAGCGCGGCATCACCATCACCTCCGCCGCGGTGACCTGCTTCTGGAACGACCACCAGATCAACATCATCGACACCCCCGGCCACGTGGACTTCACGGTCGAGGTGGAGCGCTCGCTGCGCGTGCTCGACGGCGCCGTCGCCGTGTTCGACGGCAAGGAGGGCGTGGAGCCCCAGTCGGAGACCGTGTGGCGCCAGGCGGACAAGTACAACGTCCCGCGCATCTGCTTCGTCAACAAGATGGACAAGCTGGGTGCGGACTTCTACTTCACCGTCGACACCATCGTGAAGCGCCTCGGCGCGCGTCCGCTCGTGATGCAGCTGCCGATCGGCGCCGAGAACGACTTCGTGGGCGTCGTCGACCTGCTCTCCATGAAGGCCTTCGTGTGGCCGGGCGACGCCAAGGGCGACGTCACCATGGGCGCCTCCTATGAGACTCGCGAGATCCCCGCCGAGCTCCAGGAGAAGGCCGAGGAGTACCGCAACGAGCTCGTCGAGGCCGTCGCCGAGACCTCCGAGGAGCTCATGGAGAAGTACCTCGAGGGCGAGGAGCTCACCGTCGAGGAGATCCAGGCCGGCGTGCGCCAGCTGACCGTGAACGCCGAGGCCTACCCGGTGTTCTGCGGCTCCGCGTTCAAGAACCGTGGCGTGCAGCCGATGCTGGACGCCGTGGTCGCCTACCTGCCGAACCCGCTGGACGCCGGCTCCGTCAAGGGCCACGCCGTGAACGACGAGGAGGAGGTGCTGGAGCGCGAGGCGTCGAAGGAGGCCCCGTTCTCGGCGCTCGCCTTCAAGATCGCCACGCACCCCTTCTTCGGCACGCTGACCTTCATCCGCGTGTACTCCGGCCGCCTGGAGTCCGGTGCGCAGATCCTCAACGCCACCAAGGGCAAGAAGGAGCGCATCGGCAAGCTGTTCCAGATGCACGCCAACAAGGAGAACCCGGTGGACGAGGTGGTCGCCGGCCACATCTACGCCGTGATCGGCCTCAAGGACACCACCACGGGCGACACCCTGTGCGATCCCGCGAACCCGATCATCCTCGAGTCGATAACCTTCCCGGAGCCCGTGATCTCCGTGGCCATCGAGCCGAAGACCAAGGGTGACCAGGAGAAGCTCTCCACCGCCATCCAGAAGCTCGTCGCCGAGGACCCCACGTTCCGCGTGAACCTCAACGAGGAGACCGGCCAGACCGAGATCGGCGGCATGGGCGAGCTCCACCTGGACGTGTTCGTGGACCGTATGAAGCGCGAGTTCAAGGTCGAGGCCAACGTGGGCAAGCCCCAGGTCGCGTACCGCGAGACCATCAAGCGCAAGGTCGACAAGGTCGACTACACGCACAAGAAGCAGACCGGCGGCTCCGGCCAGTTCGCCAAGGTGCAGCTGTCCTTCGAGCCCCTGGACACCGCCGAGGGCGAGGTCTACGAGTTCGAGAACGCCGTCACCGGCGGTCGCGTGCCCCGCGAGTACATCCCCTCGGTGGACGCGGGCATCCAGGACGCCATGCAGTTCGGCGTGCTGGCCGGCTACCCGATGGTCGGCGTGAAGGCCACCCTGCTCGACGGCGCGTACCACGACGTCGACTCCTCGGAGATGGCGTTCAAGATCGCCGGCTCCCAGGCCTTCAAGGAGGGTGTCCGCAAGGCCAACCCGATCATCCTCGAGCCGCTGATGGCCGTGGAGGTCCGCACCCCCGAGGAGTTCATGGGCGACGTCATCGGCGACCTGAACTCCCGCCGCGGCCAGATCCAGTCCATGGAGGACGCCACCGGCGTGAAGGTGGTCAACGCCCTCGTGCCGCTGTCGGAGATGTTCGGCTACATCGGCGACCTGCGCTCCAAGACGCAGGGCCGCGCGGTGTACTCGATGACCTTCCACTCCTACGCCGAGGTCCCCAAGGCCGTGGCGGACGAGATCATCCAGAAGTCCCAGGGCGAGTGACCGCAGGTCACCTGCTCTGAACGACCTGCCCCGGGTCGGCCGCCGCAGCCGCGGCCGGCCCGGGGCGACCGGACCGCCCTTCCCGGCGCGGCGGTCCGCGATCAGGACGGGTCAGGTCCGGTCCGCTTCCGGCGGTCCCGACGGCCTGGAACCGGACTGGCCCTCGTGAGGCCGGGATTTCCCCAACCCCGCACCATCCGAGTAGACTCAGTCAAGTTGTCAGCACGTCGCAGGCGGCTGAGCAGTCTTCTTGACGATGAACCAGTTCTTAGGAGGAACTAGTGGCAAAGGCAAAGTTCGAGCGGACGAAGCCGCACGTCAACATCGGCACCATCGGCCACGTTGACCACGGCAAGACCACGCTGACCGCCGCCATCTCGAAGGTCCTGTACGACAAGTACCCGGACCTGAACGAGGCCCGTGACTTCGCGACGATCGACTCCGCCCCCGAGGAGCGTCAGCGCGGCATCACCATCAACATCTCCCACGTGGAGTACCAGACCGAGAAGCGTCACTACGCCCACGTGGACGCCCCCGGTCACGCCGACTACATCAAGAACATGATCACCGGCGCCGCTCAGATGGACGGCGCGATCCTCGTGGTCGCCGCCACCGACGGCCCGATGGCCCAGACCCGTGAGCACGTGCTCCTGGCCCGCCAGGTCGGCGTGCCGGCCCTGCTCGTGGCCCTGAACAAGTCGGACATGGTCGAGGACGAGGAGCTCCTCGAGCTCGTCGAGATGGAGGTCCGCGAGCTGCTGTCCTCCCAGGACTTCGACGGCGACGAGGCCCCGGTCATCCGCACCTCCGGTCTGAAGGCCCTTGAGGGCGACCCCCAGTGGGTCAAGTCCGTCGAGGACCTCATGGAGGCCGTGGACGAGTTCATCCCGGACCCGGTCCGCGACAAGGACAAGCCGTTCCTGATGCCGATCGAGGACGTCTTCACCATCACCGGTCGTGGCACCGTGGTGACCGGTCGCGCCGAGCGCGGCACCCTGAAGATCAACTCCGAGGTCGAGATCGTCGGCATCCGCGACGTGCAGAAGACCACCGTCACCGGCATCGAGATGTTCCACAAGCAGCTCGACGAGGCCTGGGCCGGCGAGAACTGCGGTCTGCTGCTGCGCGGCCTGAAGCGCGACGACGTGGAGCGCGGCCAGGTTGTGGTGGAGCCGGGCTCCATCACCCCGCACACCAACTTCGAGGCGAACGTCTACATCCTGTCCAAGGACGAGGGTGGCCGTCACAACCCGTTCTACTCGAACTACCGCCCGCAGTTCTACTTCCGCACCACCGACGTCACCGGCGTCATCACGCTGCCCGAGGGCACCGAGATGGTCATGCCCGGCGACACCACCGAGATGTCGGTCGAGCTCATCCAGCCGATCGCCATGGAGGAGGGCCTCGGCTTTGCCATCCGCGAGGGTGGCCGCACCGTGGGCTCCGGCCGCGTCACCAAGATCACCAAGTGATCTGACGCATCCCGTCTCGTGGCTCCGTTGAGCCGCTGACGCGCGACGCCCCCGTCTCCGGGTCCCCCGGAGGCGGGGGCGTCGCCGTGTCCGACGACGGCGCGGCGGCGGCGGCTAGGCTGGGGAGCATGCCTGAACTGCTCATCCTCATCGTGGTGCTCGCCGTGGCCGTCGTGGCCGTGCGCTGGGCGCTGCGGACCTTCCGTCCCGAGATCGACCGTGCCCGGCGCATCCGGCGCGCGAACCGCGGCGGGGAGCTGGAGCGATGAGCCTGCCCGGCCCGCGCCGCCTCTTCGCCGTCACGGCGATGGCCGAGATGTTCACCTGGGCCGGTCTGCTGATCGCCATGGGCCTCAAGTACGGCGGAGTCACGGAGCGGGTGGTGCCGATCGCCGGCGGCGTCCACGGCTTCGTGTTCCTCTGCTACCTCGTGGTGACGGTCGCCGTGTGGATCGACGGGCGGTGGCCCGTGGCCCGCGGACTCCTCGGCCTCGGTTCGACGATCGTCCCGTTCATGACGGTCCCGTTCGAGCGGGCCCAGCGGCGGCGCGGCGAGCCGGCGTCGCGGTGGCAGGTCGTGGACCGCGCGCCGGGGGAGCGGGGGCCCCTCGAACGGCTTCTCGTCGTGGTGCTGCGCCATCCGGTGGTCAGCGCGCTCCTGGCGGTCGCCGTGGTCGCCGTCGTCTTCACCCTGCTGCTCAACGCCGGCCCGCCCACCGAGTGGGGCCGCTGAGCCCGGGGGGCCGTCGGGCCCGGCCCGCCGATTGGCGGACCGGGCCCGGTTCTGTCTATACTGATTCGGTTGCTCAAGCGCCATTGCGCTGTCGTCGTGTGTCTCGCGGCGGCAGCTCGGCCCAGATGTGACGTCACCACTCCGACCCGCCACAGGCGTGTGCCCTCCCAGGAATGCGACACGCCCGACCGCGTGGACCGGAGTCCGGCGGCGGCGAGGAACCCGGTCCGACCGGATTCGCCCCGCGCGGGTGGAGGACAAGAAGGCGGGCACGATCCGCCGCACAGGGACAGGAACAGCACACCCGACGAGAGAGGCGTGACGCCATGGCGGGACAGAAGATCCGCATCCGGCTGAAGTCGTACGACCACGAGGTCATCGACGTCTCGGCCCGCAAGATCGTTGACACGGTCACGCGCGCAGGCGCGACGGTGGTCGGCCCCGTGCCGCTGCCGACGGAGAAGAACGTGTACTGCGTTATCCGTTCTCCCCACAAGTACAAGGACAGCCGCGAGCATTTCGAGATGCGCACCCACAAGCGGCTCATCGACATCATCGACCCGACCCCGAAGGCCGTCGACTCGCTCATGCGACTGGACCTGCCCGCGGACGTCAACATCGAGATCAAGCTCTGAGAGGGAGGTGCTGAGAGACTATGACCAACACCCAGAACATCAAGGGCCTGCTGGGCACGAAGCTCGGCATGACCCAGGTCTGGGATGAGGACAACAAGCTCATCCCTGTGACCGTGGTCAAGGCAGACCCGAACGTCGTCACCCAGCTGCGCTCCGAGGAGACCGACGGCTACACCGCCGTGCAGATCGCCTACGGCCAGATCGATCCCCGCCGCGTGACCAAGCCCCTGGCCGGTCACTTCGAGAAGGCCGGCGTGACCCCGCGTCGCCACCTCGTCGAGCTGCGCACCGCCGACGCCGCCGAGTACTCGCTCGGCCAGGACGTGACCGTGGAGGTCTTCGAGGCCGGCCAGAAGGTCGACGTCGTGGGCACCACCAAGGGCAAGGGCTTCGCCGGCGCCATGAAGCGCCACGGCTTCGCCGGTGTGGGCGCCTCGCACGGCCAGCACAAGAACCACCGCAAGCCCGGCTCCGTGGGCGGCGCGTCCACCCCCGGCCGCGTGTTCAAGGGCCAGCGCATGCCCGGTCGCATGGGCGCCGTGCGCCAGACCACCATGAACCTGACCCTCCACGGCATCGACGTGGAGAACAACCTCCTGCTGATCAAGGGCGCGGTGCCCGGCTCCAAGGGCCAGGTCGTGCTCGTCCGCAGCGCCGTGAAGGGAGCCTGAGACCATGGCTGAGAACTCCGTGAAGACCGTCCAGGTCGATCTGCCCGCCGAGCTCTTCGACGTGCAGTCCAACGTGCCGCTCATGCACCAGGTCGTCGTCGCCCAGCTCGCCGCCGCCCGCCAGGGCACGCACAAGACGAAGCGCCGCGGCGAGGTGTCCGGCGCCGGTCGCAAGCCGTTCAAGCAGAAGGGCACCGGCCGCGCCCGTCAGGGCTCCATCCGCGCCCCGCACATGACCGGCGGCGGCATCGTCCACGGCCCGACCCCGCGTGACTACTCGCAGCGCACCCCCAAGAAGATGAAGGCCGCCGCCCTGCGCGGTGCCCTGTCGGACCGCGCCCGCAACGGCCGCGTCCACGTCATCGAGGCCCTCGTGTCCGGGACCACCCCGTCCACCAAGGCCGCCAAGGCGGGCCTCGCGTCCCTGAACACCGGCCGCAAGAACGTGCTGCTGGTGATCGACCGGGCCGACGACGTCGCCGCCCTGTCCGCCCGCAACCTGCCCGCGGTCCACACCCTGTACGCCGACCAGCTGAACACCTACGACGTGCTCGTCTCCGACGACGTCGTGTTCACCCAGGCGGCCTACGAGGCGTACGTGGCCCAGGCTTCCGGCGCCAAGAAGGAGGATGCCCAGTGAGCGGCTCCATCAACAAGGATCCCCGCGACGTGATCATCGCTCCCGTCGTGTCGGAGAAGAGCTACGGTCTGATCGATGAGGGCAAGTACACCTTCCTGGTCGACCCGCGCTCCAACAAGTCCGAGATCAAGCAGGCGGTGGAGCGCATCTTCAACGTCGACGTGGCCTCGGTCAACACCCTGAACCGTTCCGGCAAGCGCCGTCGCACCCGCTTCGGGTGGGGCCAGCGCAAGTCCACCAAGCGTGCCATCGTCACGCTCAAGGACGGGACCATCGACATCTTCGGAGGTCCGCTCGCCTGATCGGCGTGCGGAGACCACTTAATCGAGGAACTGACACATGGCTATCCGTAAGTACAAGCCGACCACCCCGGGCCTGCGTGGCTCGTCCGTGGCCGACTTCGCAGAGATCACCCGGTCCACGCCGGAGAAGTCCCTTCTCCGTCCGCTGCACAAGACCGGCGGCCGCAACAACACCGGTCGCATCACCACCCGTCACAAGGGCGGCGGCCACAAGCGCCAGTACCGCCTGGTCGACTTCCGTCGCCACGACAAGGACGGCGTGCCCGCCACCGTCGCGCACATCGAGTACGACCCGAACCGCACCGCCCGCATCGCGCTGCTGCACTACGCGGACGGCGCCAAGCGCTACATCCTGGCCCCGGCCAAGCTGAAGCAGGGCGACGTGGTCGAGGCCGGCCCGAACGCCGACATCAAGCCCGGCAACAACCTGCCGATGCGCAACATCCCCGTGGGCACCACCATCCACGCGGTGGAGCTGCGCCCCGGCGGCGGCGCCAAGATGGCCCGCTCCGCCGGCGCGTCCGTGCAGCTGGTCGCCCGCGAGGGCAAGTACGCCCAGCTGCGCCTGCCCTCCGGTGAGATCCGCAACGTCGACGTGCGCTGCCGCGCCACGATCGGCGAGGTCGGCAACGCCGAGCAGTCGAACATCAACTGGGGCAAGGCCGGCCGCATGCGCTGGAAGGGCGTCCGCCCGACCGTCCGCGGCGTCGTCATGAACCCGGTCGACCACCCGCACGGCGGTGGCGAGGGCAAGACCTCCGGCGGTCGTCACCCCGTCAACCGGAACGGCAAGCCCGAGGGCCGCACGCGTCGTCCGAACAAGGAAAGCGACAAGCTCATCGTGCGTCGCCGTCGTACCGGCAAGAACAAGCGATAAGGGAGCAGGGAAGACATGCCTCGCAGCCTGAAGAAGGGCCCCTTCGTCGATCAGCACCTCTACCTGAAGGTTCTGGCCGAGAACGAGAAGGGCAGCAAGAACGTCATCAAGACCTGGTCCCGCCGGTCGATGATCATCCCGGACATGCTGGGTCACACCATCGCGGTCCACGACGGACGCAAGCACGTCCCGGTGTTCGTCACCGAGTCCATGGTGGGTCACAAGCTGGGCGAGTTCGCCCCGACCCGGACCTACCGCGGCCACGTGAAGGACGACAAGAAGGGCAAGCGCCGCTGAGCCTGAGGGCACAGCACGCTTGACCTTCTCGAGAATCGAAAGAGAGAAGCAATGGAAGCCAAGGCAATTGCGCGCCACCTGCGCGTGACGCCGATGAAGGCCCGGCGCGTCGTCGACCTGGTCCGTGGCAAGCAGGCCACCGAAGCACTGGCCATCCTGAAGTTCGCCCAGCAGGGCGCTTCGGAGCCGGTGTACAAGCTGGTGGCCTCCGCGGTGGCGAACGCCCGCGTCAAGGCGGACCGCGAGGGCCAGGCCTTCGACGAGGACGCCCTCTACATCACCGAGGCCTTCGTGGACGAGGGCCCGACCATGAAGCGGTTCCAGCCCCGTGCTCAGGGCCGCGCGTACCGCATCAACAAGCGCACGAGCCACGTGACCGTGGTCGTCGCGTCCAAGGACGAGAAGGGTGGGAACTGACAATGGGCCAGAAGATCAACCCCAACGGGTTCCGCCTCGGCATCACCACCGACCACGTCTCGCACTGGTTCGCGGACTCCCACAAGGAGGGCCAGCGCTACGCTGACTTCCTCAAGGAGGACGTCAAGATCCGCGAGCTGATGACCACCGGCATGGAGCGCGCCGGCATCTCCAAGGTGGAGATCGAGCGCACCCGTGACCGCGTGCGCGTGGACATCCACACCGCGCGTCCGGGCATCGTGATCGGCCGCCGCGGCGCCGAGGCCGACCGCATCCGCGGTGAGCTCGAGAAGCTCACCGGCAAGCAGATCCAGCTGAACATCCTCGAGGTCAAGAACCCCGAGACCGATGCCCAGCTGGTGGCGCAGGGTGTGGCCGAGCAGCTCGCCTCGCGCGTGGCGTTCCGCCGCGCGATGAAGAAGGCGATCCAGTCCGCCATGCGCGCCGGCGCGCAGGGCATCCGCATCCAGTGCTCCGGCCGCCTCGGCGGCGCCGAGATGAGCCGCTCGGAGTTCTACCGCGAGGGTCGCGTGCCGCTGCACACCCTCCGCGCGAACATCGACTTCGGCAAGTTCGAGGCCAAGACCACCTTCGGCCGCATCGGCGTGAAGGTCTGGATCTACAAGGGCGACCTGACCGCCAAGGAGCTCGCGGCCAAGGAGGCCGCGCAGCCCTCCGGCCGTGGCCGTGGCGGCGAGCGCCGTGGCGGCGGTGAGCGTCGTCGTCGCAACGATCGCGCCGAGCGTGCTCCCCGCCAGGAGAACGCCGGCGCCGGCGCCGAGACCCCGGCCGCCGCTCCCGCTGAAGGAGGCAACGCCTGATGCTGATCCCCCGTCGCGTCAAGCACCGCAAGCAGCACCACCCCAAGCGTTCCGGCGCCGCCAAGGGCGGCACCACCGTGACGTTCGGCGAGTGGGGCATCCAGGCGCTCACGCCGGCCTATGTGACCAACCGTCAGATCGAGGCCGCCCGTATCGCCATGACCCGCTACATCAAGCGTGGCGGCAAGGTCTGGATCAACATCTACCCGGACCGTCCGCTCACCAAGAAGCCCGCCGAGACCCGCATGGGCTCCGGCAAGGGCTCGCCGGAGTGGTGGGTCGCCAACGTCAAGCCCGGACGCGTGCTCTTCGAGCTGTCGGGTGTCACGGAGGACGTCGCCCGCGAGGCGCTCCGCCTGGCCATCCACAAGCTGCCGCTGAAGGCCCGTATCATCCGTCGAGAGGGTGGTGAGTGATCCCATGGCGATCGGCACCAAGGATCTGAACGTCGAGTCCCTGGACGGGATGGACAACGCCCGCCTGCTGGAGGCCCTGAAGTCCTCCAAGGAGGAGCTGTTCAACCTGCGCTTCCAGGCCGCCACCGGTCAGCTGGACAACGCCAGCCGGCTGAAGGCCGTCAAGCGTGACATCGCGCGCATCTACACGATCCTGCGCGAGCGCGAGCTGGGCATCCGCGGCGATGTCGCCGCCGAGGCGCAGGCCGAGAAGAACGAGGAGGCTGCCAAGTGACCGAGCAGACCCCGGCCGTCTCCGAGGAGCGCGGCTACCGCAAGGCCCTCCGTGGCATCGTCGTCTCCGACAAGATGGACAAGACCATCGTCGTCGAGGTCGAGGACCGCAAGAAGCACTCGCTCTACGGCAAGGTGCTGAAGACCTCGAAGCGCGTGAAGGCGCACGACGAGGACAACACCGCCGGCGTGGGCGACCGCGTCCGCCTCGCCGAGACCCGCCCGCTGTCCGCCTCCAAGCGGTGGCGTCTGGTGGAGATCGTCGAGCGCGCCAAGTGATCGACCCGGCCCCCTGAGGGCCGGCGACGCAGAGGGCCGCCCCGTGCACTGGCACGGGGCGGCCTTGTGCGTTAGACTCTGATATTCGTGCGCCCTCTCGTTGGCAGGACCATCCATCCTGTGTGCCGAGGGCCGCGCACGCCGATCCCGGATCCGCCTCGGCCCTGCCCTGCGCGCCCCTCCGCTCTCGACCTCCCCGACGCTGTCTGAACACGCGTCGCCGGGGGACGACGGCGGGCGGCCCGCCTCGGGGGAGGGGTAAGCGTCCCGGGATGCCCGTTCAACCGTTCCGCAAGGCTCGCCCATCGTGGGGGAGAACCGGCGCGACGCTAGGAGAGACAAGTGATCCAGCAGGAGTCGCGGCTCAAGGTCGCCGACAACACCGGTGCGAAGGAAATCCTGACCATCCGTGTTCTCGGCGGTTCCGGACGCCGCTACGCAGGCATCGGCGACACCATCGTCGCCACCGTGAAGGACGCCATCCCCGGCGGCAACGTCAAGAAGGGCGACGTCGTCAAGGCCGTGGTGGTCCGCACCCGCAAGCAGTCCCGCCGTCCCGACGGCTCGTACATCAAGTTCGACGAGAACGCGGCGGTCATCCTGAAGACCGACGGCGAGCCCCGTGGCACGCGCATCTTCGGCCCCGTGGGTCGCGAGCTGCGTGACAAGAAGTTCATGAAGATCGTGTCGCTCGCCCCGGAGGTGATCTGACCTCATGGCCAAGATCAAGAAGGACGACCTCGTCCAGGTCATCAGTGGCAAGGACAAGGGCAAGCAGGGCAAGGTCCTGCGCGTGTTCCCGGCGGATGAGCGCGTGCTCGTCGAGGGCGTGAACCGCGTGACCAAGCACCTGCGCGCCGGCCAGGACAACAACGGTTCCACCGAGGGCGGCCTGCAGGTCGTCGAGGCCCCGATCCACATCTCGAACGTGGCCGTGGTGGACCCGGAGACCAAGAAGCCGACCCGTGTGGGCTACCGCTTCGAGACCGTCGAGAAGGACGGCGTGAGCAAGACCGTGAAGGTCCGCTTCGCCAAGGCCTCGGGGAAGGAGCTGTGATGACCGAGGTGCAGCAGACCGAGAAGGTCACCCCGCGTCTGAAGACCAAGTACCGCGACGAGATCCGCGGCGCCCTGCAGGAGCAGTTCCAGTACGGGAACGTCATGCAGGTGCCGGGTCTCGTGAAGGTCGTCGTCAACATGGGCGTCGGCGAGGCCGCCAAGGACTCCAAGATCATCGACGGCGCGGTCGCCGACCTCACCGCCATCACCGGCCAGAAGCCGATGATCACCAAGGCCCGCAAGTCCATCGCGCAGTTCAAGCTGCGTGAGGGCATGCCCATCGGCACGCACGCCACGCTCCGTGGCGACCGCATGTGGGAGTTCCTGGACCGCCTGGTCACGCTCGCGCTGCCGCGCATCCGTGACTTCCGCGGCCTGTCCGACCGCCAGTTCGACGGCAACGGCAACTACACCTTCGGCCTGTCCGAGCAGACCGTGTTCCACGAGATCGATCAGGACAAGATCGACCGCGTGCGCGGCATGGACATCACCGTGGTGACGACCGCCAAGAACGACGACGAGGGCCGCGCGCTGCTCAAGGCGCTGGGCTTCCCGTTCAAGACCGACCAGTAAGACCTCCACGCCACAGGTCCTCCACCGGTGAACCGGTGGCGGAAACCACGGCGAGAAAGGGCGTGAAGCCCACATGACCATGACCGATCCCGTCGCAGACATGCTGACCCGTCTGCGCAACGCAAACTCGGCCTACCACGACACCGTGTCCATGCCGTCCTCGAAGCTGAAGACTCGCGTCGCCGAGATCCTCAAGGCCGAGGGCTACATCCAGGACTGGCGCGAGGAGGAGGCCGAGGTCGGCAAGAAGCTGACCATCGACCTGAAGTTCGGCCCGCAGCGTGAGCGTGCGATCGCCGGCCTGCGCCGCATCTCCAAGCCGGGCCTGCGCGTGTACGCGAAGTCCACGAACCTGCCCCACGTGCTGGGCGGCCTCGGCATCGCCATCCTGTCCACCTCCTCTGGTCTCCTCACGAACCAGCAGGCCGCCAAGAAGGGCGTGGGCGGAGAAGTCCTCGCCTACGTCTGGTGACGGGCAAGACGGAAGAAAGGCTGAACTGACATGTCTCGAATCGGACGTCTCCCGATCACCATCCCCGCCGGCGTCGATGTGACCATCGACGGCGACCGCGTCTCCGTGAAGGGCCCCAAGGGCCAGCTCGAGCACTCGCTGCCCACGCCCATCACGGTCACCCTCGAGGAGGGGCAGGTCACCGTGGCCCGCCCCGACGACGAGCGTGAGTCCCGTTCCCTGCACGGTCTGACCCGCACCCTCATCAGCAACATGGTCGAGGGCGTGACCAACGGCTTCTCCAAGCAGCTCGAGGTCGTCGGCACCGGCTACCGCGTGCAGGCCAAGGGCCAGGACCTCGAGTTCGCCCTGGGCTACTCCCACCCCGTCCCGGTGAAGGCGCCCCAGGGCATCACCTTCACGGTGGAGGGCAACAAGGTCACCGTCGCCGGTATCGACAAGCAGCAGGTCGGCGAGACCGCCGCCAACATCCGCAAGCTGCGCCGCCCCGACCCGTACAAGGGCAAGGGCGTGCGCTACGCGGGCGAGCAGATCCGCCGCAAGGCCGGAAAGGCAGGTAAGTGATGTCTACTCTGAAGGTGAAGGGCAAGGGCAAGTTCAACGCCCGCACCCGCCGCCACCTCCGGGTGCGCAAGCGGATCTCCGGCACCACCGTCCGTCCCCGCCTCGTCGTCAACCGCTCTGCACGGCACATGTTCGTGCAGGTCGTGGACGACACGCAGAGCCGCACGCTCGCGTACGCCTCCACCATGGAGGCCGACGTGCGTGCGCTCGAGGGCGACAAGACGGCCAAGGCCAAGCGCGTGGGCGAGCTCGTCGCCGAGCGTGCCAAGGCGGCCGGCATCGAGGCCGTGGTCTTCGACCGCGGCGGCAACAAGTACCACGGGCGCGTCGCGGCCGTGGCCGACGGTGCGCGAGAGGGTGGGCTGCAGCTGTGACCGAGAACATCAACCAGAAGGACACTCAGGTGACCGAGAGCACCGAGACCACCGTCTCCGAGACCGGGTCGGGCTCGGCGAGCCAGACCACCGAGCGCGCCACCGGTGGCCGCGGCGGTCGCGACGGCGGCCGCGGTGGCCGTGACGGCGATCGTCGTGGCGGCCGTCGCGACGACCGCAACCGTCGTGGCGCCCAGGACGACGAGAAGGACCAGTTCCTCGAGCGCGTCGTGGGCATCAACCGCGTCTCCAAGGTCGTCAAGGGCGGCCGCCGCTTCTCCTTCACCGCCCTCGTGGTGGTGGGTGACGGCGACGGCACCGTCGGCGTCGGCTACGGCAAGGCGAAGGAGGTCCCCGCCGCGATCCAGAAGGCCGTGGAGGAGGCCAAGAAGTCCTTCTTCCGCGTCCCCCGCGTCGGCTCCACCATCCCGCACCTGGTGCAGGGTGAGGACGCCGCCGGCGTCGTGCTGCTCCGCCCGGCCTCCCCGGGTACCGGCGTGATCGCCGGCGGTCCGGTGCGCGCCGTGCTCGAGTGCGCCGGCATCCACGACGTGCTGTCCAAGTCCATGGGCTCCGTGAACGCGATCAACATCGTGCGCGGCACCGTGGACGCACTCAAGAAGCTGGAAGAGCCCCAGGCCGTCGCCGCCCGCCGCGGCAAGGCCCTGGACGAGATCGCCCCCCATGCGATGCTGCGCACCATGGAGAACGATCGCGCCCAGAAGAGCGCGAAGGCAGGTGCGTGAGCCGTGTTTGAGCCCACCCGCAAGAACATCCAGCCCTCGGACGCCACCCTGGTCATCACCCAGACCCGCGGCGTCACGGGCTCCAAGCAGAACCATCGGGACACCCTGCGCTCGCTGGGCCTGAAGCGGATCGGCCACCAGGTCACCCGCAAGGCCGATGCGGTGACGGTCGGCATGGTCAACACCGTGCCGCACCTGGTGTCCGTGGAGGAGGTCAACAATGGCTGACAACGACGCCATCAAGGTCCACGACCTGCGTCCGGCCCCCGGTGCCAAGACCGCCAAGACCCGTGTGGGTCGCGGTGAGGCGTCGAAGGGCAAGACCGCCGGTCGCGGCACCAAGGGCACCAAGGCCCGTTACCAGGTCCGTGCGGGCTTCGAGGGCGGCCAGCTGCCCCTGCAGATGCGTCTGCCGAAGCTCCGCGGCTTCAAGAACCCGTTCCGCACGGAGTACCAGGTCGTGAACCTGGACAAGCTCTCCGCGCACTTCCCCGAGGGCGGTGAGGTCACCGTGGACGCGCTCGTGTCCAAGGGCCTCGTCCGTCGCGGTCAGCCCGTGAAGGTGCTGGGCACGGGGGAGATCACCGCGGCCGTGCAGGTGAAGGCGAACGCCTTCTCCTCGTCCGCCGTGGAGAAGATCCAGGCCGCCGGCGGGTCCACCGAGACCCTCTGACACGCCGACCCATCGACCGAGGGCCCTGGCCCGGAGCAGGAGCTCCGGACCAGGGCCCTCGGTCCGTCCGTGTAGACTCGCACAGCGGCCGCCCCGGTGTGGCCGCCGTCTCGTGCCCCGCCCCGCGGCCGGCGCGCGCCCCACAGGACCACCGCAGGAGGACTCGTGCTCAAGGCCATCGCCCGGATCGTCCGGACGCCTGACCTGTTGCGGAAGATCGCCTTCACGCTCGGGCTCATCGCCGTCTACCGGATGGGCGCCTTCGTGCCGGCCCCCGGGGTGGACTACCCGGCGGTGCAGCAGTGTCTGGCAGCGGGCAACGCCCAGGGCGGCCTGTACTCCTTCGTGAACATGTTCTCGGGCGGGGCGCTCCTGCAGGTGTCCGTCTTCGCGCTCGGCATCATGCCCTACATCACGGCGTCGATCATCGTGCAGCTTCTGCGGGTGGTGATCCCGCGCTTCGAGCAGCTCCACCAGGAGGGCCCGCAGGGCCAGGCGACGCTGACGCAGTACACCCGCTACCTGACCCTCGCCCTCGCCCTGCTGCAGGCGACCACGATGGCCTCGCTGGCCCGCACCGGGGCCCTGCTCGGATGCAGCCTGCCGCTGCTGCGCGACGGCTCCATCCTCACGGTGCTGCTCGTGGTCATCGCCCTGACCACCGGCTGTCTCATCGTCATGTGGTTCGGCGAGCGGATCACCGAGAACGGCGTGGGCAACGGCATGTCCCTGCTGATCTTCACCTCCATCGCGGCGGGCTTCCCGGCCGGCCTCGGCCAGGTGGTCCAGACGCAGGGCTGGCGCGTGTTCGCGATCGTCATGGGGATCGGCCTGCTCACCATGCTGGCCATCGTCTTCGTGGAGGAGTCGCAGCGCCGGATCCCGGTCCAGTACGCCAAGCGGCAGATCGGCTCGCGGACCGTGGGCGGGTCGAGCACCTACATCCCGGTCAAGGTGAACATGGCCAACGTCATCCCGGTCATCTTCGCCTCCTCCGTGCTGATGCTCCCGAGCATCCTCATCCAGTTCAACACGCCGCAGGACGGCAGTGCGCCGGCCCCGTGGATCACGTGGCTGAGCCGGTACTTCGGCCCCGGCGACCACCCGGTGTACATGGCCCTGTACTTCCTGCTCATCATCGGCTTCACGTACTTCTACGTGTCCATCACGTTCAACCCGGTGGAGATCTCGGACAACATGAAGCGCTACGGCGGCTTCATCCCCGGCGTCCGCGCCGGCCGGCCCACCGAGCGTTACCTGCAGTACGTCATCAGCCGCATCACGCTCGTGGGCGCCCTCTACCTCGGTATCGTGGCCATGATCCCGCTGATCGCCTTCGCGGTGATCGGCACCAGCCAGAACTTCCCGCTCGGCGGCACGTCCATCCTCATCATGGTGGGCGTCGGCCTCCAGACCGTGAAGCAGGTCAGCGCACAGATGGAGCAGCGCCACTACGAGGGCCTGCTGCGCTGAGCCCCGACCCGATCCCGCAACGCCGTCCGTATCGACAGTGAGGAACACACGATGACCCGCATGCTGCTCATGGGCCCTCCCGGTTCCGGCAAGGGCACCCAGGCCACCCGGATCGCCGACAAGATGGGGATCGTCCCGATCTCCACCGGTGACATCTTCCGCCACAACGTGAAGTCGATGACGCCGCTCGGCGTCGAGGCCAAGAAGTACATCGACAACGGCGACTTCGTCCCCGATGAGGTCACGAACCGCATGGTCGCGGACCGCATCGCCCAGGCCGACGCGGAGCACGGCTTCCTGCTGGACGGCTACCCGCGCACGAAGGGCCAGGTCGAGGCGCTGGACGCCATGCTCGCCGAGTCCGGCCAGTCGCTGTCCGCCGTCGTCGAGCTGGAGGTGCCCGACGAGGAGCTCGTGGAGCGTCTGCTCAAGCGTGCCGAGATCGAGGGCCGCGCGGACGACACCCAGGAGGTCATCGAGCACCGCCTGGACCTGTACCACCGCGAGACCGAGTCCGTCATCCAGGAGTACGTGGAGCGCGGCATCGTCGCCCGCGTGGACGGCACCGGGCAGATCGACGACGTCACCGAGCGCCTGCTGCAGGCCGTGTACTCCGTGCGTGCCGCCACGGGCTCCCTGCCCGTGATCCAGCCGGGCGCGGAGTCCTGACCCCGTGATCGGCCGCCGCTCGCTCGAGCTCAAGACCGCCCCCCAGCTGCAGGCCATGCAGCGCGCGGGGGTGGTCCTGTCCGAGGCGTTGGACGCCACGCTGGCCGCGGCCGCGCCGGGCGTCACCACCGCGGAGCTGGACGCCGTGTTCGCGGGCGTGCTGGCCGAGCGCGGTGCCACGTCCAACTTCCTGGGCTACTACGACTTCCCGGCCTCGATCTGCACCTCGGTCAACGACGAGGTCGTGCACGGCATCCCCGGGGACCGGGTCCTGCAGACCGGCGACGTGCTGAAGGTCGACGGGGGCGCGATCGTGGACGGCTGGCACGCCGACTCGGCCCGCACGGTGATCCTGGGCTCCTCCGCGGCCGGCACCGCGGACCCGGCCGACGAGCGCCTCTCGGCGATCACGCGGGAGGCACTCTGGGTCGGCATCGCGGCCTTCGCCTCCGCCACCCACGTCGGGGACATCGGGGACGCCATCGACGACTTCGTCTCCGCGCAGCCGGGCGAGGAGCTCGGCATCCTCGAGGAGTACGTGGGGCACGGCATCGGCTCGGCCATGCACCTGCCGCCGGACGTGTTCAACTACCGCACCGGCCACCGGGGGCCCAAGATCCGCCCCGGTCTGGCACTCGCCATCGAGCCGATGCTGGTGCGTGGCTCCATCGACACGAAGGTGCTCGCGGACGACTGGACCGTGGTGACCCTCGACGGCGCCCGCGCCAGCCAGTGGGAGCACTCGGTCTGCCGGCACGACGGCGGTGTGTGGGTGCTCACCGCGCCCGACGGCGGCGCCTCCGAGCTCGCCCGGTTCGGCGTGGTCCCGGTCCCGCCGGGGGAGTGAGCGGCCCGAGCTGTCGGCCGTCCGTCCCGCCCGTCCGGCGGACCGGGCGGCCGTCGTCGTCTGTGCTGGTTCTCAGACCGAGAATGCGGTATCATCGAACGTTGTTCGTGTGCGCGCACTCGTGTGCGCCGGCGAGCAGACCCGTTCCCGCCCCGTCACCCGGCCCTCCGCGGCCGTGCCCGGGGCATGACGATTGTGGAGGACATGGCTAAGAAGGAAGGTGTCATCGAGGTCGAGGGCACGGTGTCGGAGGCATTGCCGAACGCGATGTTCCGGGTCCGTCTGCAGAACGAGCACGTCGTGCTCGCCACGATCTCCGGAAAGATGCGTCAGCACTACATCCGCATCCTCCCCGAGGATCGCGTCGTGGTGGAGCTTAGCCCGTACGACCTCAACCGGGGTCGGATCGTGTACCGATACAAGTAAGAACCCCCGTCCAAGCGAGCGCAGGAGGAAGAGCCGTGAAGGTTCAGCCGAGCGTGAAGCGGATTTGTGACAAGTGCCAGGTCGTGCGCCGTAAGGGCCGCGTGCTGGTGATCTGCTCGAACCCGCGCCACAAGCAGCGCCAGGGCTGATCGCCTCCCCGGGAGCCCGGGGAGCGACGCCGTCGCGTTGACCACACCACCCACCGGCCATCGGGCCGAACAGCAGGGACAGCGGTCCACCCCGTGAGGGGAGGGCCCCCACCTCCGGCCGCAGGGGCCGGAGACCGACGACGGCGGACGCCCGCCGCGGAGCACGCCGGATCTTCCCCGGCGCCGCGACGACGGGTCCGCGAGGCCCAGTGCCGCGTCGTACGGGACGTCCCTGGTGCAGACCCCTGCTGCAGAAGAACAGGAGGACGGCCACATGGCTCGTCTTGCAGGCGTTGACATTCCGCGCGAGAAGCGCGTGATCATCGCACTCACGTACATCTACGGTGTGGGCAAGACCCGCGCTGAGGAGACCCTCGCCGCCACGGGCATCGACCCGAACATCCGCGTGAAGGACCTCTCCGACGAGCAGCTGGTGCAGCTGCGCGACCACATCGAGGGCAGCTACAAGGTGGAGGGCGACCTCCGCCGCGAGGTGGCCGCCGACATCCGTCGCAAGGTGGAGATCGGCTCCTACGAGGGCCTGCGCCACCGCCGCGGCCTGCCGGTGCGCGGCCAGCGCACGAAGACCAACGCCCGTACCCGCAAGGGCCCCAAGAAGACGGTCGCCGGCAAGAAGAAGTGATCCTGCACCGGCGGTGACCGCGTCCACGTCCGGACGCCCCGCCCGCAGCATCAGCACCAGCAGCTTTCCCGGAGGAGAATCACATGCCCCCCAAGACTCGCGCATCGGCTGCCCGCAAGCCGCGTCGCAAGGCCAACAAGAACATCACCGTGGGCCAGGCCCACATCAAGAGCACGTTCAACAACACCATCGTGTCCATCACGGACACCACGGGTGCCGTCATCTCCTGGGCCTCGTCCGGCGAGGTCGGCTTCAAGGGGTCGCGCAAGTCGACCCCGTACGCCGCGCAGATGGCCGCCGAGCAGGCCGCCAAGCGTGCGCAGGAGCACGGCATGAAGAAGGTGGACGTCTTCGTGAAGGGTCCGGGCTCGGGCCGCGAGACCGCCATCCGCTCCCTGCAGGCCGCCGGCCTCGAGGTGGGGTCCATCCAGGACGTCACCCCCATGGCCCACAACGGCGCTCGCCCGGCGAAGCGCCGCCGCGTCTGACCTGAGCGCTGTGTCCGCGTCCGCCCCCGCCCGGGGCGGACGCGGACAGGTCTGCGGACCTGCCCCCACCCCGTCCTCGTTTCCACCCACCGCGTGCGTCATATGGCGGACGCTCGCCGAAAGGAAATGTCCGTGCTCATTGCACAGCGCCCCACGCTGACCGAAGAGGTCGTCTCCGACCGTCGTTCCCGGTTCGTCATCGAGCCCCTGGAGCCCGGCTTCGGCTACACCCTCGGCAACTCCCTGCGCCGCACTCTGCTCTCGTCGATCCCCGGTGCTGCCGTGACCAGCATCCGCGTGGACGGCGTGCTGCACGAGTTCAGCACCGTCAACGGAGTCAAGGAGGATGTCACCGAGATCATCCTCAACATCAAGAAGCTCTCCGTCTCCTCGGAGAACGACGAGCCCGTGGTGGCCTACCTGCGCAAGCAGGGGGCCGGCGTCGTCACCGCCGCGGACATCACCGCGCCGGCCGGCGTCGAGATCCACAACCCGGACCTGCACATCGCGACCCTGAACGCGAAGGGCAAGTTCGACATGGAGCTGACCATCGAGCGCGGTCGCGGCTACGTGACCGCCGCCCAGAACAAGTCCGCGGACGCGGAGATCGGCCGCATCCCGGTCGACTCCATCTACTCCCCGGTCCTCAAGGTGACCTTCAAGGTCGAGGCCACCCGTGTGGAGCAGCGCACCGACTTCGACCGTCTGATCCTGGACGTGGAGACCAAGGAGAACATGCTGCCGCGTGACGCGGTGGCCTCTGCCGGCTCCACCCTGGTCGAGCTGTTCGGCCTGGCCCGCTCGCTCAACGTCGAGGCCGAGGGCATCGACCTGGGCGACGAGCCCGAGGTCGTCGAGGGCTCCGCCGACCTGGCCCAGCCGATCGAGGAGCTCGAGCTCACCGTGCGCTCGTACAACTGCCTCAAGCGCGAGGGCATCCACACCGTGGGTGAGCTCGTGGGCCGTTCCGAGGCCGACCTGATGGACATCCGCAACTTCGGCGCGAAGTCCATCGACGAGGTCAAGGAGAAGCTCCAGGAGCTGGGCCTGTCCCTCAAGGACTCGCCGGCCGGCTACGACCCGCAGGCGCACGCGCGCCAGATGGACGACGACCCGTTCTCGGACTTCTGAGCCGATTCCGCACCACCTGACATCTTCGACCCAACGCCGCAGCCGGCTGCAGGGTCCCACCCGAGGAGAAACACCATGCCTACCCCCACCAAGGGTCCGCGTCTGGGCGGCAGCCCGGCCCACGAGCGCATCATGCTGGCGAACATGTCCGCCCAGCTGTTCGAGCACAAGTCGATCACCACGACGCTCACCCGCGCCAAGCGCCTGCGCCCGTACGCCGAGCGCCTGATCACCTTCGCCAAGAAGGGCGATCTGCCGGCCCGCCGCAAGGTGCAGGGTCTCATCGCCGCCAAGAACCGCACCAACAAGGCGGTCGTGCACGAGCTGTTCACCGTGATCGGCCCGGCGATGGCCGAGCGCAACGGCGGCTACACCCGCATCACCAAGATCGGCAACCGCCAGGGCGACAACGCGCCCATGGCCGTGATCGAGCTGATCATGGAGCCGATCTCCGGCAAGCAGGCCGTCGTGCGTGAGGCCGAGCAGGCCGCCGCGTCCGCGCCGGCCGCCCCGGCCGAGTCCACCCCGGTGGAGGCCGTCGACCCGGCCGCCACCGAGGAGGTCACCGTGGCCGAGTCGCAGGAGGCCGCCGCCGAGATCGACGGCGCCGTGCCCACCAACGAGGACGGCTCGGCTCCGGCCGAGGCCACCATCAAGGGCAACGCCAGCTCGAAGAAGTACCACGTCCCCGGCTCGCGCTGGTACGACCAGACCACCGCCGAGGTCTGGTTCTCCACCGTCGAGGAGGCCAAGGCCGCGGGCTTCGAGCCTGCCGGTGGCGAGGCCGCCCAGAAGATGGCCTGACGCCAGCGCGTGAGTCCGCGTCCGTCCCCGTGACGACGCATCGGCGAGGGCCGTCCACCACCCGGTGGGCGGCCCTTCGCCGTCCCCGGTCCCGCCCCGACCCGCTTGAGGAGCAGCATGAGCGAGCAGCACCGCCCGGACGCCCCGCCGGCGCCCGGGGAACCCGCGTCCGTGCGCGTCCGCCTGGACCTGGCCTACGACGGCGGCGCCTTCCACGGCTGGGCCCGCCAGCCCGGTCTCGACTCGGTCCAGGGTGCGCTGGAGGACGGGCTCGAGCGGATCCTGCGCCGGCCCGTGCGCACGGTGGTCGCCGGTCGCACCGACGCGGGGGTGCACGCGCGCGGTCAGGTCGTCCACCTCGACCTGACCGAGGCGGAGTGGGTGGGCCTGACCCGTGGCCGCCCCGGCCTGGAACCGGCCACCTCCCTCACCCGCCGCCTCGGCGGGGTGCTCTCCGGGTGGGGCGGGGCCGTCGTCGTGCACGGGGCGCGGCGGGCCCCTGCGGGCTTCGACGCGCGGTTCAGCGCGCTGTGGCGCGAGTACGAGTACCGGATCGACGACGCACCCGCCGCGCGTGACCCGCGCACGCGGGGCTTCACCCACTGGCACGCCGCCGCCCTGGACGATCGCCTCATGGCGCTGGAGGCCGACGCCGTCCTCGGACTGCACGACTTCCTGTCCTTCTGCCGGCCCCGCGAGGGCGCCACGACCATCCGCGAGGTCCAGCACCTGGAGGTGCGACGCGATGAGGACGGCGTCGTGCGCGTCCGGATCCGGGCCGACGCGTTCTGCCACAACATGGTCCGGGCGATCGTCGGGGCGCTGCTCCAGGTGGGGGAGCGGGCACGCGAGCCCGGCTGGCTCGCGCACCGGGTGGCGAGGCCGGCCCGCGACTCCGAGGTGCGCCTCGCCCCGCCCGGGGGGCTGACGCTGCTCGCCGTCGGCTATCCCGACGAGGCGGCGGAGCTGCGCCGGCGCGCCGAGGGCACCCGGGCGAAGCGGACCCTGTGAGCCGGGGTGGCCCGCGGTGGCGGCTTTTGGCTCCGGGGCCCGCGTTCGGTAGGATGGGTGGACGTTGCGCATGCCCGCACCCGGATGCGTCGTGCCGCGAGTGGCTCAGTTGCATGGCCTTCAGCTCGCGCCGCACCCCCGGGGCATCGGGCCCGGACGCCTTCCAGCCCTCACCTGGGGGACCGGCGCGCACGGAGAACTGACAGCGCGAGCGCGCCGGAATCACGACCCGGCGGGCAGGTGCTGTGGACCACCACCGACCCTGAAGGCAGACAACGTGCGTACGTACTCTCCCAAGCCTGGTGACGCCGACCGTCAGTGGCACATCATCGATGCCACCGACGTCGTCCTCGGCCGCCTGGCCTCCCACACCGCCACCCTCCTGCGCGGCAAGCACAAGCCGACGTTCGCCCCCCACATGGACATGGGCGACTACGTCATCATCGTGAACGCCGAGAAGGTCGCCCTCACCGGCGCCAAGCTCGAGAAGAAGCGCGCCTACCGCCACTCGGGCTACCCGGGCGGCCTGAAGTCGCAGTCCTACGCCGAGCTGCTCGAGACCAACCCGGTCCGCGCCGTGGAGAAGGCCGTCAAGGGCATGCTCCCGAAGAACTCGCTGGCCGCCCAGCAGCTCTCCAAGCTGAAGGTGTACAAGGGCGCCGAGCACCCGCACACCGCCCAGCAGCCCCAGACCTTCGAGATCGGCCAGGTCGCCCAGTGACCCCGGCGGGCCACTGACGCAGACCTTCCCTGAGGAGAACCATGAGCATCAACGAGAACGACGACGTGGAGCTGACGAGCTACACCTCTGAGTCCACCGCCGCCGCCGAGGCCCCCGTCGCCTCCGAGCGCCCGGCCCTGACCGTGCCCGGCTCCGCCGTCGGCCGCCGCAAGGAGGCCGTGGCCCGCGTGCGCCTCGTCCCCGGCTCCGGCCAGTGGACCATCAACGGTCGCGCCCTGGAGAACTACTTTCCGAACAAGCTGCACCAGCAGGAGGTCTCCGACCCCTTCACGCTGTTGGAGCTGACCGGCGCCTACGACGTGATCGCCCGCATCCACGGCGGCGGCCCCTCCGGCCAGGCCGGTGCGCTGCGCCTGGGCATCTCCCGCGCCCTCAACGAGATCGACCGCGAGCACAACCGCCCGGCGCTCAAGAAGGCCGGCTTCCTGACCCGCGACGCCCGCGTCATCGAGCGCAAGAAGGCCGGCCTCAAGAAGGCCCGCAAGGCCTCGCAGTTCTCGAAGCGCTGATCCTGCGCCGCACGGTGTCCCCACCGTGCCCCCGCCGACGCCCCGTCCCGCTCCTCACGAGCGGGGCGGGGCGTCCGCCGTCTCCGTGGGCCGGCGGCACCTGACCCAGGGGTAATATGAAGGCGCATGGCGACGACGCCATGACGGGCCGCTCGCCCGTCCGGTGCGCGGTCCGATCGAAGACACCCTCAGGAGCCGCCGTGGCCGAGAACACGAGTCCTACGCCCGACCCCCGCACCCGTGGCGAGCACGGCGCGGAGCACGCCGCGCAGGCCCCCTTCGCCGTGACCCGTGACTACGCCGCCGAGGTGGACGAGATCCGAGAGCTGGGCCGCAAGCTCGGCGGGGAGAAGAAGACCCCCACCCCGGACCCGCAGGCCTGGCGTGAGGGCTACCCGTACAAGACCAAGCTCAGCCGCAAGAGCTACGAGCGACGCAAGCGCGAGCTGCAGATCGAGCTGCTGAAGATGCAGCTCTGGGTCAAGGAGACCGGCCAGAAGGTCCTGATCATCTTCGAGGGCCGCGACGCCGCCGGCAAGGGCGGCGCCATCAAGCGCTTCAACGAGCACCTCAACCCCCGCGGCGCCCGGACCGTGGCCCTGGAGAAGCCCACGGAGGAGGAGGCCTCGCAGTGGTACTTCCAGCGTTACATCCAGCACCTCGAGTTCATGCGCGAGACCCCTGAGCTGGAGCGCATGCTCGTCAACTCCGGCGTGCACATCATCAAGTTCTGGTTCTCCGTGTCCCAGCGTGAGCAGCTCAATCGCTTCGCCGCGCGGGAGACCGACCCCGTGCGTCGCTGGAAGCTCTCGCCCACCGACCTGGCCTCCCTGGACAAGTGGGACGACTACACGAACGCGAAGGAGGCCATGTTCTTCTACACGCACACGGCCGACGCCCCGTGGACCGTCGTGAAGTCGAACGACAAGAAGCGCGCCCGCCTCGAGGCCATCCGCCATGTGCTGCACACGCTGCCCTACCCGGACAAGGACGAGCGCATCGTCCACCGCCCCGACCCGCAGATCTGCGGCCCGGCCAACGAGCTGGCCGAGTACGGCGAGGTCTCCGGCGGATCGTTCCCGCGCGTGCGCTGACCGGGCCGCGCACGACGGCGCCCCTCACCGTCCGGTGAGGGGCGCCGTCGTGGGGAGCGGGGGCGGGTTCAGCCGCGCTCCTCCTCCACGTACTCCGGGGTGACGTGTGCGTCGTCGAAGAGGTTGTCCGCCCCGAAGCCCTCCGAGACGTGGTACTCGCCCGAGGCCAGGGAGAGGCGGACGTCCTCGCGCAGGATCGGCAGCTTGGCGTAGAACGCGTCGCCGCAGCAGCTGGTGGCGGTGACGTCGCGGTGGCCGATGATGCGGGACGGCGGCAGCTCGTACTGCTGGCAGATGTAGGCGACGAGCGGCACCAGGCCGGCGTAGAGGCTCTGCGGCGGCGGGTTCAGCATGTACAGCCCCTCGCACTCGATGCCGAGCGCATACGCGTTGAACCCGAGCGCGTGGACGCCGAGCATGAACGTCTGTCCGCCCTCGAGCGCGTGCCGGGAGCCGTGGCGGCCCTCCATCGCGAAGCCGCCGCGGGAGACGGTGAAGTGCTGCCCGGTGTCGCCCCAGTCGTTCGCGGGGCTCATGTGCGCGTTCTGGACCACCTGCGCGATGCTCTCCGCCGCCTCCCGGGAGCCGTCCGTGACGTTCGGCGTGGTGGTGTGGTGGATCACCAGGTAGGAGGGGCGCTCGTTCAGGGTCTGCAGGTAGTAGTTGGGCTGCATGGCGCCCCACTGCGCGGTGGTGATGATGTCCGGGGCGGGCAGACGGGTGGCCTGCTCGTCGCCCTCCGAGCTCTGCTCGGCCTGCTCATCACGCCCGCAGCCGGCCACGCCGGCGGCGATCGCCAGGCCCGTGCCGCCCAGCACGCTGCGGCGCGTCCAGGAACGGGAGGGCGGCGAGCAGGCC
>NZ_JABFBA010000023.1:120460-160897 GCF_017168445.1 Micrococcus sp. KRD026
GGGTCACGTCGGGCATGGATCGAGGTCCTTCGGGTTCGGGGCGGGGCCTCCCGGGCGGATGTGAGCGGACGGGCGCGCGGCCGCGGGGGCTCGACCGGTCCGATGCTACCGCCCCCGGGCCCGTTTCGTGACCCTCCCGTGATGCAGGCCGCAGGGGCGGCCCCTACACTGACTGATCATGTCGAGATTGTTCGGAACCGATGGCGTCCGTGGCCTGGCCAACGAGACCCTCACCGTGGAGTTGTCCGTCCAGCTGGCCCAGGCCGCCTCGCCCGTCCTCGGCGCGGAGGCCTTCGACGCCGGCCGACGCCCGGTCGCCGTCGTGGCCCGGGACCCGCGCATCAGCGGCGAGTTCATCGCGGCCGCCGTGCAGGCGGGTCTGGCGTCCTCGGGCGTGGACGTGTGGGACGCCGGCGTGCTGCCGACTCCCGCCGCCGCCTATCTCGTGGGGGACCTGGACGCCGACTTCGGCGTGATGATCTCCGCCTCCCACAACCCGGCCCCGGACAACGGCATCAAGTTCCTCGCGCGCGGCGGCGAGAAGCTGACCGACGCGCAGGAGGACGAGATCATCCGTCACCTCGAGGGCGTGACGCCGCGGCGGCCCCAGGGCGCGGACGTGGGCCGCGTGCGCGTCTTCGCGGACGCCGAGGACCGCTACGTCCTCCACCTCCTGCAGACCCTCCCGCACCGGCTGGACGGGCTCAAGGTCGTCCTGGACTGCGCACACGGCGCGGCCGCCGGCTGCTCGCCCGAGGCGTTCCGCGCCGCCGGCGCGGAGGTCGTGGTGATCGGCGCGTCCCCGGACGGACTCAACATCAACGACGGCTACGGCTCCACCCACCTCGAGAAGCTCCAGGCGGCCGTGCGCGAGCACGGCGCGGACCTCGGCATCGCGCACGACGGCGACGCCGACCGGTGCCTCGCCGTGGACGAGCGCGGCGAGGTCGTCGACGGCGACCAGATCATGGGCGTCATGGCCGTGGCACTCAAGGACCGCGGCGTCCTGCGCGACGACACCCTGGTCGTGACCGTCATGTCCAACCTGGGCCTGAAGCTGGCCATGGGCCGGGAGGGCGTCCAGCTCGTCGAGACCCAGGTGGGCGACCGCTACGTCCTGGCCGGCATGAAGCTCGGCGACTACTCGCTCGGCGGCGAGCAGTCCGGCCACGTGATCTTCTCGGACCACGCCACCACCGGTGACGGGGTCCTCACCGGCCTGCAGCTCGCCTCGCGCGTCGCCGAGACCGGCACCCCGCTCTCCGAGCTGGCCGCGGTGATGGACCGGCTGCCCCAGGTCCTCGTGAACGTGCGCGGCGTGGACAAGTCCCGCGCCGCCGAGGACGAGGCCGTCCAGGCGGCGGTGGCCGAGGCGGAGGCCCGCCTCGGCGCGACCGGCCGCGTGCTGCTGCGCCCGTCGGGCACGGAGCCGGTCGTGCGCGTCATGGTCGAGGCCCCGGACGAGGAGACCGCCGGCCGGGAGGCCCAGGTGCTGGCCGACGTCGTGCAGCGCGAGCTGCGCCTGCACGACTGACCGGACCGATGACGTCGGACGCGGCCCCCCGGCCCCGCCGCTGGACCCTGTTCGCGGGGCTGCTCGCGGGGCTGGCGGTCCTGTGGTCGGCCGCGTTCCTCGCCGTGGACGCGCCCGTGTGTGCGCGGCAGAGCGCCCCCGTGGAGTGGTTGCCGTGCCTGGATCCGGACCGGCAGGACTCGGAGGTCGCCCCGGACGCCGGGTCCAGCGCGGACCGGACGACGTCGCGGCCCTGAGGGCACGGCCCCGGTGCCGCCGAGGGCATGAAGGAAGGGCGCGGGGCGACTCGTGTGAGTCGTCCCGGGCCCTTCGGCGTCGGACAGGGGGAGATCAGAGGGTGGTGGTCCCGGAGGTGGGGCCGCCGCGGCGCTCGGCGAGCAGGTCGCGGATCTCGGTGAGCACGGCGACGTCGGCGGGCACCTCCTCCTCGGCGGGGTCGATGCCGAGGCGGCGGTTGCGGGCCTCGGTCATCTTGTTCATCGGCATCACGATGGCGAAGTACACGGCCGCGGCGATGAGCAGGAAGTTGACGATGGCGGTGAGCAGCACGCCGAACTTCACGTCGTTGCCGTTGACCGTCAGCACGGCGAACGAGTCGAAGTTCGGCGAGCCCACGGCGGCGGCGATGAGCGGCATGAGGACCGCCTCGACGAGCGCGTTCACGATCTTGCCGAAGGCGGCGCCGATGATGACGGCGACGGCAAGGTCGAGGACGTTGCCCTTCATGATGAAGTCTTTGAATCCCTGGAGCATGGGGAGAATCCTACGTGTGGCGAATTCGGCGCGGTACACCGTCGAGCGAGTCGTGCGTCTCAGTCCGCGTAGTCCGGCGCCGGAGGCAGGCCCCACGCGGTCTCGAGGACGCCGCCGGCCGCCTCGACCCGGGCCGCCTCCGCGGACCCGACGTAGCGCAGGTGCCACGGCTCGTGGGCGAAGCCCGTCACGTCCTCGGCCCCGACGGGATAGCGGATGACGAACCCGTACTCGGCGGCGTGCGCGGCCACCCAGCGGCCCGCGGCGGTGTCGCCGAAGCACGCTTCCAGGTCACACGCGGGGGTCGCGGCGTCGCCCACGTCCCAGGCCAGGCCGGTCTGGTGCTCGGAGTACCCCGGACGCGCCGAGACGCGGTCGGCCTCGGCGCGGCCCAGCTCGTCGACCCAGTGGCCGTACGTCCGGACCTGGTAGTCGTACGAGCGGTAGGCGCTCAGGGTGGTGAGGCGGTGACCCGCCGCCGCGGCGGCATCCAGCAGGTCACCGGCCGCCGTCGCGGCCTCCGCGCGCAGGGGCAGCTCGCTGCCGGGCACGGCCACCAGATCCGAGGGCGCCCAGTCGGGCGGAGCCACGGGGCGGGTCTTGTTCACGACGACGTCGAGGGCGGCCGGGTCGGCGTGCGTGCTCGACGACGGCGCCGTGCTCGAGGCGGCGCCGGACGACGCGGCCGCGCTCGCGGCGCCGGACGTCGGCGTCGTCGGCGTCGAGGACGGGCCCGCGGCGGGCGTGCCGCAACCGGCCACGAGCAGCGCGAGCGCGGCCAGCGCGGCGAGAGGGAGGGTGCGACGCATGGATCAGACCTTCCTCAGCAGCACGCGGGTCACCTCGTGTTGCGCGTTCTTCGTGAGCACCAGCCGGGCGCGCCCGCGGGTCGGGCGCACGTTCTGCTCGAGGTTCGGGCCGTTGATGGAGTCCCAGATGGACTCGGCCGTCGCCTGAGCCTCGGCGTCCGACAGGGAGGAGTACCGGTGGAAGTAGCTGCGCGGGTCGGCGAAGGCCCCCGAGCGCAGACCCATGAACCGGTCGATGTACCAGGACCGGATCCAGGACGCGCGCGCGTCCACGTACACCGAGAAGTCGAAGAAGTCGGAGACGGAGAGCCCGGCGGTGCCGTCGGCCCGGGTGCGCGGCGGGGCCAGCACGTTGAGTCCCTCCACGATCAGCACGTCGGGACGGTGCACCACCTGTTCCTCGCCCGGCACGATGTCGTAGGTGATGTGCGAGTACACGGGCGCGCGCACCTCCTGCGCCCCGGACTTGACGTCCGCCATGAAGCGCAGCAGCGCGCGGCGGTCGTAGGACTCGGGGAAGCCCTTGCGGGACATGATGCCGCGCTCGTGCAGCACCGCGTTGGGGTGCAGGAAGCCGTCCGTGGTGACCAGCTCGACGCGCGGCGTCGTCGGCCAGCGGCGCAGCATCTCCTGGAGCACGCGCGCCGTCGTCGACTTGCCGACGGCGACCGACCCGGCCACCCCGATCACGTACGGGGTGCGCCCCGTCCGCTCGCCGAGGAACGCGTTGGTCGCGCTGCGCAGGGCCGCGGAGGCCTCCACGTTGATGCTCAGCAGGCGCGAGAGCGGAAGGTAGACCTCGGCAACCTCGCGCAGGGACAGATGCTCGCCGAGGCCGCGCAGACGCTCCACGTCCGCCTGGTCGAAGGGCTGCGCCATCTCCGAGGCGAGACGGGCCCAGGTCTGGCGGTCCAGCTCCACGAAGGGGGAGCGCTGGTGGCCGTCGGGCACGGCGTCCGCGGGCTCCTCGGGGCCCACGAGGGGCAGCTCGGAGGTCGGGGGGGTGTAGGTCACCCGATCCATTATGGCCGCGGCCCGCCCGGAGCGGGCCCCCGCGTGACGTCACAGGGCCCGGATAGGATCGGCCCATGCGCGTTCTCGTGACCGGCGGTGCCGGATACCTCGGATCCCACACCGTGCTCACGCTGCTCGAGGCGGGCCACGACGTCCTCGTCCTGGACAGCCTGGTCACGGCGACGACGACGTCGCTGGAGCGCGTCGCCGAGCTCGCCGGAACGCGTCTGGGCGGGTCGCGGCTGCGCCTGCACGTGGCCGACATCCGCCGCCCCGAGGACTACCGCGGGGCGCTCGCGGACTTCGGCCCGGCCGCACTCGTGCACTTCGCCGGGCTGAAGTCGCCCACCGAGTCGATGACCCGCCCCGCCGCCTACTACGACGTGAACGTGGGCGGCACGGCCGCCGTCGCCGAGGCCGCGCTCGCGGCCGGCGTCCGCACGGTCCTGTTCTCCTCCTCCGCGACCGTGTACGGCGACCGCGCGCCGGTGCCGGTCGCCGAGGACGCGGCCACGGACCCGGTCTCGCCCTACGGACACTCCAAGCTCATGGCGGAGCAGGTGCTGCGCGACGTCTGCGCCACGGTCGACGGCGGCGGGCTGGCGATGCTGCGCTACTTCAACCCGGTCGGCGCGCATCCCTCCGGGCGGCTGGGCGAGGACCCGAGCGGGGTGCCGGCGAACCTCATGCCCTTCGTGGCGCGGGTGGCCTCCGGCGCGTACCCCGAGCTGCGGGTGTTCGGCGCGGACTTCGACACGCGCGACGGCAGCGCCGTGCGCGACTTCATCCACGTGATGGACCTCGCGGAGGCGCACGTGGCCGGGCTCGACTGGCTCGCGGCCCGGGTGGCGGCCGGGGGCGGTACGACGACCCGGGTCTGGAACATCGGCCGGGGCGAGGGCGTCACCGTGTTCGAGATGGTGCGCGCCTTCGAGGCGGTCACGGGCGGCCGCATCCCCTACCGCGTGGTCGAGCGCCGGCCCGGGGACATCGCCGAGTCGTGCGCGGCCGTGGACGCGATCGGCGCCGAGGTGGGCTGGCACGCCCGACGCGATGTGACCGCGATGGTGCGGGACCTCTGGGCCTGGCAGGAGGCCAACCCCGCGGGGTTCTCGTCCCGGACGGAGTGACCCGGCCCGCCGTGCGCCGAAGTCGGGTCCGGCCCGGTATTCTCGTGCGCATGTGCGGAATCGTCGGATACATCGGCCAGCCCCAGTCGGATCGTGAGCACGGCGCTCTCGACGTCCTGATGGAGGGCCTGCGTCGTCTTGAATACCGCGGATACGACTCCGCCGGTGTGGCCGTGGTGGACGGCGGTCAGCTGTACCACCGGAAGAAGGCGGGCAAGCTCGCCAACCTCGCCGAGGAGCTCGCCGATCACCCCATCCCCACCGGCCTCGTCGGCATCGGCCACACCCGGTGGGCCACCCACGGCGGCCCCACCGACCGCAACGCCCACCCGCAGGTGGCGGACGAGGGCCGCCTGGCGCTGATCCACAACGGCATCATCGAGAACTACGCCGAGCTGCGCGAGGAGCTGCTCGCCAAGGGCGTCGAGTTCCTCTCCGAGACGGACACCGAGGTGGCCGCCCACCTCCTCGCCGACGTCTACCGGCACGCGGCCGGCCAGGACCTGACCCGCGCCATGCAGCTGGCCTCCCAGCGCCTCGAGGGTGCCTTCACCCTGCTGGCCGTGCACGTGGACCACCCCGACCGCGTGGTGGCCTCGCGCCGCAACTCGCCGCTCGTCGTCGGCCTGGGCGAGGGGGAGAACTTCCTCGGCTCGGACGTCTCCGGCTTCATCGACTTCACCCGCGAGGCCATCGAGCTCGAGCAGGACCAGGTCGTGACGATCACGGCCGACGCCGTCGAGATCTCGGACTTCCGGGGCGGCCCCGCCGACGGCAAGCGCTTCACCGTGGACTGGGACGCCTCGGCCGCGGAGAAGGGCGGCTTCGAGACCTTCATGGAGAAGGAGATCCACGACCAGCCCCAGGCCGTGCAGGACACCCTGCTGGGCCGCACGGACGCCGCCGGCGCCCTGATGCTGGACGAGCTGCGGATCGACCCCGAGGAGCTCAAGGCCGTCGACAAGATCATCGTCCTGGCGTGCGGCACGTCCGCCTATGCGGGCACGGTGGCCAAGTACGCCATCGAGCACTGGTGCCGGATCCCCGTGGAGGTGGAGCTCTCCCACGAGTTCCGCTACCGCGACCCGATCATCGACCCGCACACCCTCGTGGTGTCCATCTCCCAGTCCGGCGAGACCATGGACACCCTCATGGCGGTCCGCTACGCCAAGGAGCAGGGCGCCCGCACCGTGTCCATCTGCAACACCAACGGCTCCACGATCCCGCGCGAGTCGGACGCCGTGCTCTACACGCACGCCGGCCCCGAGATCGCCGTCGCCTCCACCAAGGCGTTCCTGGCGCAGATCACCGCCGCCTACCTGCTGGGCCTGTACCTGGCCCAGCTGAACAAGAAGCTGTTCAGCGGCCAGATCAAGGACATCCTGGCGGACCTCGGGGCGATCCCCGGCAAGATCGAGGAGATCCTCGCCGCCAAGGACCAGGTCAAGGAGCTCGCCCGCTCCATGGCCGACGCCACCTCCGTCCTGTTCCTCGGCCGCAACGTCGGCTACCCGGTGGCCATGGAGGGCGCGCTCAAGCTCAAGGAGCTCGCCTACATCCACGCCGAGGGCTTCGCCGCGGGCGAGCTCAAGCACGGCCCGATCGCCCTGATCGACGACGGCCAGCCGGTCTTCGTGGTCATGCCCTCGCCCCTGGACCGTCACTCGCTGCACGCCAAGGTGGTCTCGAACATCCAGGAGGTCCGCGCCCGCGGCGCCCGCACCTTCGCCGTCGCCGAGCGCGGCGACGCGGCCGTGCGCGGCCAGGCCGAGGTCGTCTTCGAGGTCCCCGAGACCCAGCCGATGCTCATGCCGCTGCTGACCACGGTCCCGCTGCAGATCTTCGCCCTCGAGCTCGCCACGGCGAAGGGCTACGACGTGGACCAGCCGCGCAACCTCGCCAAGTCCGTCACGGTGGAGTGATCCGCCGCTGAGGCCACCGAGACCTCTCCTGCCGGGCCCGGCCGCCACACAGCGGCCGGGCCCGCGACGCGTCCGGGACGGTGTCCTCCCGCCCCAGTAGACTCCCCGAGGAGGCCCGCCGCACCCGGCGGGCCGCACGACGAGACCCCGGAGAGTCATGCACACAGTGGAGATCGGCCAGCCGTACCCCCTCGGGGCCACCGTGGACGAGACCGGCACCAACTTCGCCCTCGCGGTCTCCCGCGAGGTGGAGGCGGTCGAGCTGTGCCTCGTCGCCGACGACGGCACGGAGACGCGCATCCCTCTCGAGGAGCGGCACGGCACCACATGGCACGCCCACGTGGCGGGCATCGGCCACGGGCAGCGCTACGGCTACCGCGTGCACGGCCCCTGGGACCCCGCCCGCGGCCTGTGGCACAACCCGGCCAAGATCCTCGTGGACCCGTACGCGCGGGCGTTCACCGGCGACTACGAGTGGGGCCAGCAGCACCACTCGTACGACTTCGACGAGCCGGACCGCATCGATACCTCGGACAACCTGGGCACGAGCATGCTCGGCGTCGTCGTCGCCGAGGACTTCGACTGGGGCGATGACGCCCCACCCGCCGTCGAGCTCACGGACACGGTGATCTACGAGACCCACGTCAAGGGCATGACCAAGCTGCACCCCGCCGTCCCCGAGGAGCTGCGCGGCACCTACGCGGGCATGGCCCACCCGGAGGTGGTCCGCCACCTGACCGAGCTCGGGGTGACCGCCGTCGAGCTGATGCCCGTGCACCAGTTCGTCAACGACGCCACCCTGCAGGAGAAGGGGCTGAGCAACTACTGGGGCTACAACACGCTCGGCTTCTTCGCCCCGCACGCCGCCTACGCCTCCTCCTCGGAGGTGGGCGGCCAGGTCCGCGAGTTCAAGCAGATGGTGAAGGACCTGCACGCCGCTGGTCTCGAGGTGATCCTCGACGTGGTCTACAACCACACGGCCGAGGGCAACGACAAGGGCCCCATGCTCAGCCTGCGCGGGCTGGACAACGCCGGCTACTACCACCTCGTCGAGGGCGACGAGCGGCACTACATGGACTACACGGGCACCGGGAACTCGGTGGACCTCTCCAGCCCCAAGGCCCTCCAGCTGGTCATGGACTCCCTGCGCTACTGGGTCACCGAGATGCACGTGGACGGCTTCCGGTTCGACCTGGCCACCACCCTCACCCGGGTGGAGGGGGAGCAGGGCCCGGACATGTTCTCCGGGTTCTTCGACGTGGTCCGCCAGGACCCGGTGCTGCGCACCGTCAAGCTCATCGCCGAGCCGTGGGACGTGGGCTGGGGCGGCTACCAGGTGGGCAACTTCCCCGGCCTCTGGTCCGAGTGGAACGGCATGTACCGGGACGCGGTACGCGACTTCTGGCGCGGCGAGCCCGGCACCCTCGGCGAGTTCGCCACCCGCCTGACCGGCTCGGCCGACCTGTATGAGGGGGACGGGCGCGGCCCCGGTGCGTCCGTGAACTTCGTCACGGCCCACGACGGCTTCACGCTGCGCGACCTCGTCTCCTACAACGAGAAGCACAACGAGGCCAACGGCGAGGACAACAACGACGGCGAGGCGCACAACCGCTCGTGGAACTGCGGCGTGGAGGGGGAGACCGACGACCCCGAGGTCGTGACGCTCCGCGCCCGCCAGCGCCGCAACTTCCTGGCCACCCTGCTGATCAGCCAGGGCGTGCCCATGATCAGCCACGGCGACGAGCTGGGCCGCACCCAGGGCGGCAACAACAACGTCTACTGCCAGGACAACGAGATCTCGTGGATCGACTGGTCCGCCATGGACGACTCGCTCGTGGCGTTCACCCGCGACCTGATCGCGCTGCGCCGTGACCACGCGGTGTTCCGCCGTCGCCACCACTTCGACGGTCGCCCCGCGGCCCGCGACGTCGAGGCGCCCCTGCCGGACATCGTGTGGCTCGAGCCGGACGCGACCGCCAAGACGGAGGACGACTGGGGCGCCGAGGCCCGGTCGATCGGCTTCTACCTCAACGGGCACATGCTCACCCGCGGGGACGAGGAAGGGGAGGAGCCCTACCGGGACTTCTACGTCCTCATGAACGCGTGGTGGGAGCCCGTGCCGTACACCCTGCCCGGGCCCACGTTCCCGGCGGAGTGGGAGGTCGTCGTGGACACCTCGTCCCACGTCGCCCCGGACGGCACCCGCCCCCGCGTGCGTGCCGGGGACGTGCTTGAGCTCCCGGCCCGCTCCACCGTCGTGCTGCGGCAGGTGCCCGAGGGCGCATGAACGAGCGGGTCGACCGGGGGCGCGTCCGCCGTGGCCTGCCGCGGTGGGCGCGGGCCCTCTGCGCCACCGTGGCCACCCTGGCGGCGCTGGCACTGGCCTTCGGCGCGGGGTGGGCCACGCACGCCGTGACGGACCCGCACCCGGACGACGCACCGCGTGTGGACGCCCTCCTCGTCCTCTACAGCCAGCCCCGCGTCTACGACGCCGCGATCGAGCTCGCCGCGTCCGGCCTCACCGACCGGCTCTTCGTCTCCGCGTACCTGGGGCCGGACGGGCACGAGAAGCTGTGCGGCGGCCCGGAGGAGCGCGACCCGCGGCTGGCCGGCGTCACCGTCGAGTGCTTCGCGCCCGATCCGGTGACCACCCAGGGCGAGGTCATCCACGCGGGCGAACGCATGCGCGAGCTCGGCCTGCACCACCTGGGCGTGCTCACCTTCCACCAGCACGTGGAGCGCGCGCGGCTGCTGGCGGAGCGGTGCTTCACCCCCGAGGAGGGCCGTGTGTCCCTGTACGCGTTCGACGCCGGCTTCGACCGGCTCGGCCGCCTGCAGCACGGCGTCTACGGCGTGCTGGCCTACGGGAAGGCGATGCTCACGCCGGGCTGCGACCAGCAGCTGCCCGGCGTGCTGCAGTGGCCGCTCGACCTGGCCAAGCGACTGCGCGGGCAGCCCGTCGGGGACGAGGCCGGCGCCGTCGTCGTGGGCGCCCGGCGGGCGGGGGCGGTGTGATCGTCGGCGTGGGGGTGGACGTGGTGGACGTCCCGCGGTTCCGGGCGCAGCTCGAGCGCACGCCGGCGCTGCGCGCACGCCTGTTCACCGAGGACGAGCGGGACCTGCCGCTGCGCTCGCTGGCCGCGCGCTTCGCCGCCAAGGAGGCGGTCGCCAAGGCCATGGGCGCCCCGCCCGGGATGATGTGGCACCACTGCTGGATCCCGCGCCCGGACCACGGCGACGGCCGCCCCACCGTGCACCTGACCGGCACCGTCCAGGCCCAGGCCGAGGCCCTGGGCATCACCCACTGGCACCTCTCCCTCAGTCATGACGGGGACGTCGCCACCGCCTACGTGGTCGCCGAACGCCGCGCGGCCGAGGAGGAGTCCGCATGACCGCCGATGACCTGACCCGCATCGCCGTGACCGGCTCGGCCGTGCGCACGGCCGAGGAGCCCCTGCTCGCGGCCGGGCGCGGCCCGGAGCTGATGCGCGCGGCCGCCTGGGCCCTGGCCGAGCACGCCGCCGCCCTGCTGCGTGAGCGCGGCCCCGTGGCCGGGGCGACCGTGGCCGCCCTCGTCGGCCCCGGCAACAACGGCGGGGACGCGCTGTTCGCCCTCGCCTTCCTGCGCCGCCGGGGCGTGGCCGCGGTCGCCGTGCCCGTCCGCCGGGACGACGACGGCGCCCCGCGCTGGCACGCCGAGGGCTGGGCTGCGCTGCAGGCGGCCGGGGGACGCCGCGCGGACGCGGTGCCGCCCGAGGCCGCGCTCGTGGTGGACGGCGTGCTCGGCACGGGCTTCACCGGCGAGTATGAGCTGCCCGCCGCGGCGCGCGCGCTGCCGGCGGAGGCGCTCGTGCTGGCGTGCGACGTGCCCTCCGGCGTGGACGCGGACACCGGCGAGGTGCGGGGGGAGGCCCTCCGCGCGGACGCGACCGTGACGTTCGGCGCCCTCAAGTCCGGTCTCGTCCTCGGGGAGGGGGCGGCGCGCGCGGGCACCGTGCACGTGGTGGACATCGGGCTGGGACCGCACCTGCCGACGTCGCCGGCCGCGCGGCTGGGCGTGATGGACGAGGCCGCCGCACGGACCGCCCACCCGGCCCCCGCAGCCAAGGCCCACAAGTACACGCGCGGCGTGGTGGCCGTCGTCGCCGGATCGGAGCGCTACCCGGGGGCCGCCGTGCTCGCGAGCGCGGGCACGCTGCAGACGGGCGCGGGCATGGTGCACCACGCCGGCCCGCAGACCACCCGGGACCTGGTGCTCGCCGCCCACCCCGAGGCGCTGGTCTCGGCGGATGGGCCCGAGCCGTCGCGCGCGGACGCCTGGGTGGCCGGCCCCGGCCTGGACACCGAGCACGACGCGCGGCGGCGCTGGGCCGGCGTCCTCGCCGCGCTCGAGGAACGGCCGGAGGCGGCCCTGGTCGCCGACGCCTCGGCCCTGGACCTGGTCACCGCCGCCGAGCTGCGGTCGTTGCGCGCGGCCGGCACGCCCGTGGTCCTGACGCCGCACGCCGGGGAGTGGTCCCGGCTGCGCGAGCGCGTCCCCGCGGACGGCGCCGACACCGCCGACCCGCTCGCGGCGCTGCGGGCGTGGACCGCTGCGCACGGCGCCACCGTCCTGCTCAAGGGTCCGCGCACCCTCGTGGTCGCCCCGGACGGCGAGGCGTGGGTCGTGACCGGCGGCGGGCCCGAACTCGCGATGGGCGGCACCGGCGACGTGCTCTCCGGGGCGATCGGTGCCGTCCTGGCCGCGGACGTGGCGCGGCGCTCGCGGGCGCGCCGGGCCGGGGAGGATCCCGGCCCGGCGCCCACGGCCCGGCTCGCGGCCGCCGCCGCCTGGCTGCACGCCCGGGCCGGGGCCGACCAGGCCCGCGCCGGACGGATCACCACGGCCACGTTGCCGGCCGCGCTGGGGGCGCGCGTCGCGCGCCTGTGGTGGCCGGACGACGCCGAGCCGGAGTCCGTCCGATGAGCCTCGCCGACGTCAGCCCGGTCGACACCGAGCGCGCCGCACGCATCGACCTGGCGGCCGTCCGGCACAACGTGGGCGTGCTGCGGGAGCGGATCCGCCGCCCCGACGGCAGCCGGCCGCTGCTGACCGCCGTCGTCAAGGCCGACGCCTACGGCCACGGCGCGGTGGCCGTCGCCCGCGCCGCCGCGGCCGCCGGCGCGGACCGGCTCGGCGTGGCCCACGTGCGCGAGGCCCTGGCCCTGCGCGCGGCGGGGGTGCGCCTGCCCGTGCTCGCGTGGCTGCACACCGGGGCCACGGACTTCGCCGCCGCGGTGGAGGCGGAGGTGACCCTCGGCGTCTCGGGCTGGGACCTCGACGCCGCCGCCGACGCCGTCCGCGGGCTGCGGGCCCGCGGCGGGGCCGGACAAGACGTCCGCGCCGTCCTGCACCTGAAGGCGGACACCGGCCTGGGCCGCCACGGCTGCACGCCCGAGCGGTGGCCCGCCTTCGTGGCGCATGCCGCCGAGCTCGAGGCCGCGGGCCTCGTGCGGGTGGAGGGCGTGTTCTCCCACCTCGGCGTGGCGGACGAGCCGGACCGGGCCGCCGAGACCACGGCGCAGCTGCTGCGGTTCGAACGGATGGCCGCCGAGGCCGCCGAGACGCTCGGCCACCCGCTGCTGCGCCACCTGGCCAACACGCCCGCCGCCCTCGCCCGGCCGGACACGCACCTGGACATGGTGCGCGTCGGCCTGGGCCTGTACGGGCTCTCGCCGTTCGCGGACGTCACCGCGGCCGAGCTCGGGCTGCGCCCGGCCATGTCCCTCGTCACCGTCCTCGCCAACGTCAAGGCCGTCCCCGCCGGGCAGGGCGTGTCCTACGGGTTCCGCCACGTCACGGCGGAGCCCACCACGCTCGGGCTCGTGCCCGTCGGCTACGCCGACGGCGTCCCGCGGGTCGTCGAGGGCACGCGCGTCCACGTCGGCGGCCGGGCCGTCCCCGTGGTGGGCCGCATCGCGATGGACCAGTTCGTGGTGGACCTCGGCCCGGACGCCGCGGACGCGCCCGGCGACGCCGTCGAGCTGTTCGGACCGGCCTCCGGCATTCCGGTGGAGGAGTGGGCCGCGGCCGCCGGGACGATCAACTACGAGCTGGTGACCCGCATCGGGGGCCGCGTGGACCGGCAGCACGTGGACCCCACGCCGACCCAGGAGGCCCGCCCATGAGCGACCACGCGATCCCCGCCCCGGGCGCGACCCTGCCCGAGCCCGTGCTGACGGCGACGGTCCCGCTCGAGGGCGCCGACGGCACCCGGGCGTTCGGCCGCGCCCTCGCCGGGGTGCTCCGCGCCGGCGACGTGCTGATCCTCACGGGCGACCTCGGCGCGGGCAAGACGACCTTCACCCAGGGGCTGGCCAGCGGATTCGGCGTGGCCTCCGGCGTGGTCTCGCCGACGTTCGTCCTCTCCCGCGTCCACCCCGCCCCGGCCGACGCCCCGGCGGGCACCCCGGACCTCGTGCACGTGGACGCGTACCGGCTGCGCTCGGCGGGGGAGCTCACGGACCTCGACCTGGACGCGAGCGTCGACCGCTCCGTGACCGTCGTCGAGTGGGGCCGGGGCATGGCCGAGTCCCTCGCCGGGTTCCCCGAGGACCCGGACGCCTCGTGGCTGGACATCGAGATCGTCCGGGCCCGCGGGGGTGAGGACGCCCCCGCGGCCCCGGCGGGGGAGGGCGAGGACGGCATCGTCACCGACTTCTCCGACGAGGACGGAGGCCAGGCCGAGGAGCTGCGTTCGGCCGTCGTGACCGGCCGCGGCCCGCGCTGGGCCGGCGTCGTGCTTCCGTAGACTGGCGGCCATGGCCCTGCTCCTCGCGATCGACTCCTCCGCCGCCGCCTCCGTCGCCGTCCTGCGGGACGGTGAGGAGCTCGCGCGCTGGGCCACGGACGACACCCACGCCCACGCCGAGGTGCTCGCCCCCGCGGTGCAGACCGTGCTCGGCGAGGCCGGCGTCACCGGCACCGCGCTGGACGCGCTCGCGGTCGGCGTCGGCCCCGGACCCTTCACGGGACTGCGCGCGGGCCTGGCGACGGCGGCCGCCCTCGGCCTGGCCTGGGACGTGCCCGTGCACGGGGTCCGCAGCCTCGACGCGCTCGCCCACGCGGCCGGCGTCGACGCCTTCCGCCACGGGATCGAGGAGTTCGTGGTCGCCACGGACGCCCGCCGCCGCGAGGTCTACTGGGCCCACTACGCGCAGGTCGGCGGGCAGCCGACGCTGCTGCACGGCCCCTTCGTCTCGCCCGCGGACGAGCTCACCCCGCTGCCCGTCTACGGCGCGGGGGCCGGGCTCTACCCCGAAGCGCTGCGCGCGGTGCCGGACTGGGAGACGGCCACGCCGTCCGCCGTCGGGGTGGGGCAGGTGGCCGAGCTCGCCCTGCGGCGCGGCCGCGGCCTCGTGCCCGCCGAGCCGCTCTACCTGCGCGAGTCCGACGCCAAGGTCCCCGGCCCCCGCAAGCGGGCGGGCGCGTGAGCCCGGCCGAGCCGGCCCCGACCGGCGACGGGCGCCCCGCCGAGGACGAGCACGGGCTGCCGCCCGGGTACCTGCTGCGCCCCATGACCGTGTGGGACGTCCCAGAGGTGCTCGCCCACGAGGCCACGCTCTTCCCGCTCGACGCCTGGCCCGCGCACTTCTACGAGGAGGAGCTCGCCCAGACCGGCCCCGCCGGCGGACGGGACGCGCACGGCCGCCCGCCCACCCGGGACTACCGTGTCGTCGTCCGCGATGTGGCCGCGCCCGGCTCCACGGACGACGACGGCCCCGCCCCCGGCGAGATCGTCGGCTACGGCGGGATCATGGTGGTCGGCGACGTCGCCGACGTGCAGACCGTGGGCACGGTCGCGGCGGAGCAGGGGCGGGGGATCGGGGCGGCCCAGCTGCGCTGGATGGCCGCGGAGGCCGCGGCGCGCGGTGCGAGCTCGCTCATGCTCGAGGTCCGGGCCTCCAACGCCGCCGCCCGGCGGCTCTACGCGCGCCACGGATTCCAGGAGCTGCACGTGCGCCGCCGCTACTACCCGGGCGGCGAGGACGCCGTGATCATGCGCAAGCCCCTGTGACCGGGCCGCTCACTAGACTGGAGCCCATGCCCACCGCCACCGCAGCCCCCCTCGTGCTCGGCATCGAGTCCTCCTGCGACGAGACCGGCGTCGGCGTCGTCCGCGGCACCGCCCTGCTGGCCCACGAGGTCGCCTCCTCCGTCGAGGAGCACGTGCGCTTCGGCGGCGTGATCCCGGAGATCGCCGCCCGCGCCCACCTCGAGGCCCTCGTGCCCACGATCCGCCGCGCCCTGGACACCGCCGACGTCACCCTCGCGGACCTCGACGCGATCGCCGTCACCTCCGGCCCGGGTCTGGCGGGCGCCCTCATGGTGGGGGTCGCGGGGGCGAAGGCGCTGGCCACGGCCCTCGGCACGCCCCTCTACGGCATCAACCACCTCGTGGCGCACGTGGGCGTCGGCATGCTGGACGGCGTGCGGCCCGCGCAGTGGGACGACCTGCCCGCGGACCTGGGCGCGCTGCTCGTCTCCGGCGGGCACACCGAGATCCTGCGCGTGGGCCGGATCAGCTCCGAGGTCGAGCTGCTGGGCTCGACCATCGACGACGCGGCCGGCGAGGCGTACGACAAGGTCGCCCGCCTCATCGGGGCGGGCTACCCCGGGGGCCCCGTGATCGACCGGCTCGCCGCCCAGGGCGACCCGACGGCCTTCCGCTTCCCGCGCGGGCTCACCGCGGGCAAGTTCGTCGGCAGCGCCGAGGAGCCCGGCCCGCACCGGCACGACTGGTCCTTCTCCGGGCTGAAGACCGCCGTCTCCCGCGCCGTGGAGCAGTTCGAGGCCCGCGGCCTCGAGGTGCCGCGCGCGGACATCGCCGCCTCCTTCCAGGAGGCCGTCGCGGACGTGATCACCGCCAAGGCCGTCCGCGCCTGCCGCGAGCACGGGCTCACCCACCTGATGCTGGGCGGCGGCGTCGCGGCGAACTCGCGCCTGCGCGCCCTGCTCGCCGACCGGTGCCGCTCCGCCGGCATCGAGCTGACCGTCCCGCCCGTGAACCTGTGCACCGACAACGGGGCGATGGTCGCCGCGCTCGGTGCACGCCTGGTGCGCGACGGCGTCGCCCCCTCCGACGCGTGGTTCGGCGCGGACCCGGGACAGCCGGTCGAGATCGTCAGCGTCTGACCGCGCCCGGCCTCTTGCCGCCACGCCCACGCGTTCCGTAGACAGGGCCCGTGACCGGCCTTGACCACCCCCGCCCCGAGCCCACCTCTGCCGCCGTGGACGAGGAGATGCTGGAGGACTTCCTCAATCAGCACCTGCTCGGCTCCCGCTCCGGTGTGAAGGCGTTCCGCGCCGCCGAGCAGACCTGGGCCGGCACCCCGCAGGAGGCCGCGCTGCGCCGCATCGGCGACGGCGTCCAGGAGGACCAGGACCGCCTCGAGGCGCTCATCGGCGAACTGGGCCTCCGCACCCCGCTGGTGGACCGGGCCGCCGGCGCGGCGGCCGAGGTCGGCGGACGCCTCAACCCCGTGAACGCGCTGCGCACGCGCGGCTCCGCCTGGACGCAGATCGAACTGGACCTGCTGCAGGGGATGCTCCAGGCCAAGCTCTCCATGTGGCGCGTCCTCGAGCAGCTGGCGCCGCACCTGCCGGCGGTCGATGCCGCCGAGATGCGCGGGTTGTGTGAGAAGACCGCGGAGCAGCGGCGCGAGGTCCAGCGCATCACCTCCGCCACCCTCGAGGGCCGGTTCCTGGCCGGCTGAGGCCCGGGCTACTCCTCGCCCGTCTGATGCTCCCCGGACCGACCGCCGTGCACCTCGGCGGGCAGCTCGTCCACCGGGGCGACGACGACGTCCTGCAGCTTCCAGTCCAGGGCGGCGATCGCGTCCCGCAGCGCGCAGCAGCGGGCCACCGTCACGTCCGCCCCCTCGTGCGGCACCACGAACATCTCGACGTGGAACACGTGGCCCTCGTCCCGGACGCGGGCGCCCGCGTGGCGTACCCACGGCTCGGCCCAGGCGACCCGCTCGGCACGGTCGATGAGCGGGTGCGGCCGGGCGCCGTCGATCGTGGCGGCGCGGCGATCCGCCAGGTTCGTGACGGCCTCCTTCAGGTTCTTCCAGCCGTCCAGCACGATGCTCACGCCCACGAAGATCGCCGCAGCGGAGTCCGCCCACCACCAGCCCAGGCCGATGCCGGCCACGCCGACGATGGTGGCCACGCCCGTCTGCCAGTCCGCCTTGTTCATGTCCGCGTCCGCGTACAGCACGCGGTCGTGGAGCTGCTCGGCCAGCTTGAGCTTCTTGTGGCCGAGGATCATGGGCCCGGGCACGGACAGGGCCATCACGGCCATCATGAACCAGCCCTGCCACACGGTGTGCCCGAACAGGTCGAACGTGCCGATGGGCGGGTGCTCCGCCGTCACCAGGCCCAGCACGGAGTCGCCGACGAGGACCACGCCCATCACGGACAGGGCGACGGCGGCCACGAGGTGCCCCACCCCGACGGACCGGTGAGAGCCGTAGGGCCGGGCCCGCGTCGGGGCCATGCGGGCCACGCGCAGGGCGATGAGGAACCCGATCGGCGGGATCAGGGAGAGCAGGTCCTCGATCCACGCGGCCCGCATGGCCTGCGAGGAGCCCATCACGATCGCCACGAGGACGATCGTGACCACGATCACCCCCAGCGTCACCCATTCGAGCCGCTTGGCCTGCTGGACCACGCGCTCGATCTCCGGGGGCAGCTCCGTGGCGCCGAACCGGCGCCCGCTCGGCCCCGTCTCCCGGGTGTCCCGCCGCGTCATCGGGCCTCCTCCGCTGCGTGCTGGTCGAAGTACGCCTCGAGGGCCGTGAGCATCTGATTCTCACCCAGGGGCACGGCCATCACGAGCTTCACCGGCTCGCCGTCCGGACCCTGCGCCTCGGCGTAGTCGCGGGTGATGCTCGCGTGCGACGTCCACGGGGACGCCGACGTCAGGCCGCCGGCCACCAGGTCCACGTCGCCCTTCTCCAGCGCGGTCATGAGCGCCTCCTCCCCGGCCACGGTCCACTCGACGCGTGCGTCGTGCGCCGCCGCGAACCCGCGGATCAGGTCGGGCTCGGGGCCGACGGGCTCGGCGCCCGAGGCGTCCACGTGGGGCGGGTGGTGCACGACGCCGGCGCGCAGCACCCCGCCCGTGACGCGGTCCAGGGTGCCGTCCGGGTCGGCGGGGTAGCCGGAGGAGGTGCAGGCGGTGAACCCGAGGGCGGCGCCCCCGAGCAGGCCCGTCAGGGCGGCCCGGCGGGTGAAGGTCATCGCCCTCATTCCGTGGGCGAGTGCGAGCGGTGCCCGGCGTTGCCCAGACCTTCGGCACCGTCGAGATGGTCGAGCACGAGGCGGACCGCCTCCCGGGCGTCGGTGGTCTCGGACCAGCCGGTCGCGGCGCGCAGGGCCGTGGTGTCCATGATGGGCACCGCTGCGGCCATGTCCACCCACCCCGGGTCGGTGGGCTGCAGCCGTGCCCGGTAGCTCAGCGCCGCGGCCGCGCGAAACAAGCCCACGGGCAGCTCCAGGATGCGGCGCGCCCCGAGGACGGTGCCCATGGTGTGCGCGTCCAGCACGGGGTCGGCGGCCACATTGAAGGCGCCGCCCGCCCGGTGGACGATCACGCGCCAGTACGCGTCCGCCACGTCCTGGGCCGTGAGCGCCTGGAATCGCAGGCCCCGCGGGAACGGCAGCACCGGGGTACGCAGGCGGGCGACCAGCCGGGCGGGGACGAGGTCGCCCAGGAAGTAGTCCTTGATCTCGGGCCCGGCGGCGGACTGGAAGATCAGCCCGGGGCGCAGCCGGGTCACCAGCAGCTCGGGGTGCTCGGCCTGCACGCGGTCGAGGATCGACTCGACCTCGGCCTTCTGCGCGGCGTAGTGCGAGGTGGGGACCCCGGTGGTGGGATGGGACTCGGGCACGGCGCGGCCCTTCGGCCCGGGCCCGTACGCGCCCACCGAGGACGCGTAGACCAGGTGGGGCACGCCCGCCTCGGCCACGGCCCGGAACACCCGCTCGTTGCCGGCCACGTTGACGGCGCGCAGGTGGTCGCGGTCGCGGTTGGGGCGGATCACCCACACCAGGTCGACGACGGCGTCGGCGCCGGCCAGGATCTCGCGCAGCCGCCCCGCCGCCGTGGGCTCCGCCACGTCCAGGCGGTGCCACTCGACGCCGTCGTAGGGCGCTCCGGCACGGTCCGGGCCGCGCCGGCTCACGCCCACGATCGAGCTCACCTCGTCCGCGGCCTGGAGGCGGTGCAGGACAGCGGTGCCGACGTTGCCCGTCGCGCCCAGGACGACGATCCTCACGGCTTGAGTACCACCTTGACGCAGCCGTCCTCCTTCTTCTGGAACGTCTCATAGAGGGCGGGCGCGTCCTCGAGCGGGGCGGTGTGCGTGGTCAGGTCGAGCACGCCGAGGGGGTCGGACGGGTCGTCGAGCAGGGGCAGCAGGTCGTCCACCCAGCGACGGACGTTGCACTGGCCCATCGTCAGGGTGACCTGCTTGTCGAACAGGGTGAGCATCGGCATCGGGTCCTTCATGCCGCCGTAGACCCCGGAGAGCGACACCGTGCCGCCGCGCCGGACCGCGTCGATCGCGGTGTGGAGGGCGCTCAGGCGGTCGACGCCGGCGGTCTTCATGGCCGCCCGGCCGAGCGCGTCGGGCAGCAGGCCCACGGCGGTGTGGGCCGCATGCCCCGCCGGGGAGGCGTGCGCCTCCATGCCGACCGCGTCCACGACCCCGTCGGGGCCGCGGCCGCCGGTGCGCTCGCGGAGCACCTCGGCCTCGCCGCCGTCGGCGTCCAGGACCTCGATGCCGTGCCGGGCCGCCATCGCGCGGCGCTCGGGGACCGGGTCGACGCCGATCACCCGGTACCCCAGGTGCACGCCGATGCGTGCCGCCAGCTGGCCGATGGGGCCGAGGCCGAGCACCGCGAGCGTGCCGCCGTCGGGGACGTTCGCGTACTGGACCCCCTGCCAGGCGGTGGGGACGACGTCCGAGAGGAACAGCCACTGCTCATCCGGGCCGGTGTGCGGCACCTTCACGGGGCCGTAGTCCGCGTGGGGCACGCGCAGCAGCTCGGCCTGTCCGCCGGGGACGGAGCCGTAGAGCCGGGAGTAGCCGAAGAGTGCGGCGCCGGAGCCCTGCTCCCGCACCTGGGTGGTCTCGCACTGGGACTGCAGCCCGCGCTGACACATCCAGCACCGGCCGCAGGAGATGGTGAAGGGCACGACCACGCGGTCACCGGGCCGGATGTGGGTGACCTCGGACCCGACCTCGCGGACGATGCCCATCGGTTCGTGGCCGATCACGTCCCCTGCGTCCATGAACGGCCCCAGGACCTCGTAGAGGTGCAGGTCTGACCCGCAGATGCCGGTCGAGGTGACCTCGATGATCGCGTCCGTCGGCTCCTGGATCCGCGGATCCGGGACGTCCTCGACGGCGACGTTGCGCTTTCCCTGCCATGTGAGTGCTCGCATGGTGCAGACACTACGGGCCCGCCACCGGGGCGAGTACCCCTCGCCCGCGCAGGTCGTGCGGGTCGGCCCAGGTCAGGCGGTGGATGCGGGGGAGGTGTAGTCCGAGCGGTAGTAGGCGTACCGGCCGGATCGGTCCTTGAAGTCCACGCGGTTGAGCACGGCGCCCAGGATCGGGGCGTGGACACGTTGGAGCGCCTGCACGGCGTGGCGCAGCTCATCACGCGTGGTGGACTCGGCGTCCAGGACGAGCAGTGCCCCGTCCAGCCGAGTGGCCACCACGGACGCGTCCGGGACGGCGAGCAGCGGGGGAGCGTCCACGATCACCATGTGCGTCTCGGCGAGCGCCTCGATGGCCTCCTTGAACCGGGCCGAGGTGAGCAGCTCGGTGGGGTTCGGGGGGAGCTGACCGGCAGGCAGGATCACGAGGCCCTGCGGGTCCGCGGACTCATGGAGCACGTCCACGAAGCTGGCCCGCCCCACCACCACATCGCTCAGGCCGGCGCCCGCGGGCAGGCCGAAAGTCGTAGCCACCGTGGGCCGGCGCAGGTCGGCGTCCACCAAGACGGCCGGTACGCCTGCGCGGACCAGGGCGATGGCGAGGTTCGCGGCCACCGTGCTCTTGCCGTCGGCAGGGCTGGTGGAGGTGACGGTGATGATGCGGGGCGGGTCGTCCGGGTTCATGTATTGCAGGTTGATCCGCAGCTCGTTGAACGCCTCCCGGGCCCGGAAGTGGTCGGCGTCCTGCCTGCCGGCCTTGGCCAGGACACGCTGTCCGTTCGCGAGGCCGGAGGCCTTGGGGACGGCACCGATGGGCGTCACCCCGGCGCGCTGAAGATCCTCCGTGCTGCGGATGCGGCGGTCCAGTGCCTCCAGGGCCAGGGCAAGCGCGGCTCCCGCAGCGAGGCCCAGGACGGCCCCCACCACGAGGTTCAGAGGCGGGTTGGGTGACGTAGGGGAGGCGGGCGCCGTAGCCGGGAGCAGGCGGTCGATCTGTACCTGCGGGTCTCGCCCGTCCGCCGCGTCGAGCTCGCCCACCTGGTCCTGCAGTGCCTGCACCCAGGCGTCGGCGAGCTGGGCGGCCTGGGCGGGGTCGGACCACTCGGCCTGGACCTTGATCAGGGCGGTGTTGGTGGGCACGGACGTGGTCACCGCGGACAACGCCTGACCGGTCGAGACGGGGAAGTCCACCATGGCAGCTGCCCGCTCGGCCACGAGGGCCGAGCCGGCCAGCTCGTCGAACTGCACCGCCCGGGACTTGGCCACCGAGTCCTGGCTCAGTGCGGCCGCCGGATTGTCCGTGACGGTCGGATTGACCACGGCTGTGGCCGACGCCGTGTAAGTGAGCGGCTGGAGTGCGGTGAGGACCGCGGCGACGGCCAGGCCCAGGAGTGTGAACGCCGTGATGGCCTTCCAGCGGCGGCGCAGGAGCTGCAACACGTCCCGCAACGAGAACCCGTCCGGGTCCTCTTCCACGGGCACCGTCGCGTCCATCGTCTGAGGCTGGTCCATCCGTCTCCCTGTCTCCCGTGCCGATCGGGGAGGGGATCTGCCGGCGGGGCCGGCAGGGTCACCGACCCCGTTGTCTTGCAGGTCAGCGTAGCGCCGCCGCGGCCCGCCATTGGCGTCCACCCGATATTCAAGTGGAATTAAGGTCAGGTTTTCGAGGTCATCGCTTTGATGAGGCAACTGCGGGCCGCATTTCGGGTGTGATGTACGCTCACGCCAGCGAGGCTGAGCGGTCATCACAGATCCCGCGAGATGCCCTTGTCGGTCGTCAGAGTCGATGTGCAGCGCACGGGGAAGCGGGGTCATGCGATGAGATTGGTGGTCATCGGCCCGGGATATGTTCGGCTGCCCGTCTGCATGCGAGTGGTCGAGGCGGGCTATGACGTGGTAGTGACCTCCGACCGTGCCGACGTGGACCACTCGGCCGTTGCAACACTCCGCGTACCCGTGTACGGCACCCGCAATCTGTTCTCCGCCGGGGATAACGTGACCGTTCTGTGATGTCGAGGGGTGCGGAAAGAGAAGGAGTACGGCGATGACAACCAAGGCGTGGACGGCAGCGAGACGCCCCGATTGGGCGATCACCCTCGTGTGCGATGTCGGGGTGTGGGCGGTGGCGCTGGCCGTTGCCACGCTGTTCCGTTTTGACTTCGCCGTGGGCCCGGTCCGATGGGCGGGCGTGCTCAGCGTCGTCGTGCTCACCGCGGTGGTGCAACTGGTGGCTGGGTACCTCATGGGCTTCTACCGCGGACGGTACGGCTACGGCACGTTTGAAGAGGTCCGCGGTCTGACGGCACTTGTTATCGGCGTGTCGGCCCTGGTCACTGCCGTGTTGCTGGTGGTGGGGGACGCATGGCAGGTCCCGCGGAGCCTACTGCTCATCGCGGGGCCCATTGCGCTGGTCCTCATGCTGGGGCTGCGCTACATCCATCGCCTGCGGCGGGAGGCGAGGATTGGCCCCGGCGAGGACGCCGCCCCCACCCTCATCTACGGGGCAGGCATGCTGGGCGAGGTTCTTGCGCGCCGGATGCAGATCGACTCGGAGTCCGAGTACCGGCCCGTCGGGTTCCTGGACGACGACCCCGGCCTGCGGCGGCGTGTGGTGCGGGGTGTCCCCGTGGTGGGGGCTCTCAAGGATCTGCGCAGGGCAGTGGACCGCACGGGTGCCACCGAGCTGATCGTGGCCATCGCGGCCGCCGACAACCGCCTCATCCGCGCGGTGGCGGATGCCGCCGCCCCGTTGAGCCTCCATGTGCGGGTGCTGCCGGTGCTGGACCGCCAGCTGACGTCCGCCGTGGGTCTGGAGGACCTGCGGAACCTGTCCATCGAGGACCTGATCGGCCGCGAGCCGGTGGACACTCAGGTGGACACGGCGGCCGAGTACCTTGTGGGGAAGCGGGTGCTCGTCACTGGCGCCGGCGGGTCGATCGGCTCGGAGCTGTGCCGTCAGATCGTGAAGTACGCCCCGGCGGAGCTGATCATGGTGGACCGGGATGAGACCGCCCTGCAGGACGCCCAGCTGGCGACCGTGGGCCACGGGCTTCTGGACACCGAGGATGTGGTTTTGGCGGATATCCGTGACGTGGCTGCTCTGAACCGCATCTTCCAGGACCGCCGCCCGGAGGTGGTGTATCACGCCGCAGCCCTGAAGCATCTGCCCATGCTGGAGCAGTACCCCGAGGAGGCGTGGAAGTCCAACGTCCTCGGCACGTTGAACGTGCTTGAGGCGGCCCGGGCGGTGGGCGTCGATGTGTTCATCAACATCTCCACGGACAAGGCGGCCAACCCCACGTCCGCCCTCGGGCACTCCAAGCGGGTGGCTGAGAAGCTCACGGCCTGGATGGCGCGGGAGACGGGGCGGCCCTACCTCTCCGTGAGGTTCGGCAATGTGATCGGCAGCCGCGGATCCATGTTGCCCACGTTCCGGCGGCTGATTGAACAGGGCGGCCCGGTGACCGTCACCCACCCGGAGGTGACCCGATACTTCATGACCATCCCGGAGGCCTGCCATCTGGTCATCCAGGCCGGAGCCATCGGCCGGCCAGGTGAGGTGATGATCCTGGATATGGGGGAGCCGGTGCGGATTCTGGACATCGCCCAGCGGATGATCGCCATGTCCGGGAAGGACGTCCCTATCACGTTCACAGGACTCCGCCACGGGGAGAAGCTCCACGAGGAGCTCATCGGGCAGGGCGAGACGGATGACCGTCCCTTCCACCCGAAGATCTCCCACGCGCGGGTGCGGCCCCTCGACCCGGAGCTCATGGACCGTCGCACCTGGTTGGAGCGCATGGGGTACGTGGTCGGCGCCGACGGCGACGTCTTGCCGGCCAAGCATGCCCCTCTCCCGGACCCGCAGTCGAAGGAAGTGCCCGAGCATGAGTGAAGACCGCATCCTGATGTCCACGCCCGACGTCGGCCCGGCGGAGGAGGCGGCGGTCGTCGCAGCCATCCGCTCCGGCTGGATCGCGCCTCTGGGACCCGACGTGGACGCGTTCGAGGGGGATATGGCAGCCCGTCTCGGGGTGGGCCACGCCGTTGCGCTGTCCTCCGGGACCGCGGCCCTCCACCTCGGCCTCCTGACCCTGGGTGTCGGCCCGGGGGATGTGGTCGTCACCTCCTCCATGACCTTCGCCGCCACGGCGAACGTCATCGAGTACACGGGGGCCACCCCCTATTTCGTTGACTGCCTCGAGGACAGCGGGAACATGGATCCCGCGCTCCTCGAGCAGGTCTTGGGCGACCTGAGGGCCGAGGGCCGCCCGGCCGCAGCCCTCGTGCCTGTGGACCTGCTGGGGAAGGCCTGCGACTACGGCGCGCTCCTCCCGGTGGCTGAGGCCTACGGGGTCCCCGTGCTCTGCGACGCGGCGGAGTCACTCGGAGCGTCCCACGACGGAGTGCCCACCGGCCGCTTCGGACGGGCGTCGGCCTTCTCCTTCAACGGCAACAAGATCCTGACGACGTCCGGTGGCGGCATGCTGGTGACCGACGACGAGGCGTTCGCGAACCGGGTCCGCTACCTCGCGACCCAGGCGCGGCAGCCGGTGGTGCACTACGAGCACACGGACATTGGCTACAACTATCGACTCTCCAACCTCCTGGCCGCGCTCGGCCGGGCGCAGCTGTCGCGGTTGGACGAGATGATGGACCGCCGCCGCCGGTGGCGCGAGGGGTATCGCGAGCTCGTCGCCCAGGTGGATGGCGTCGAGGTCTTCGGCGGCGACGACGAGGAGGACAACTGCTGGCTCACCTCGATCGTGGTGGACCCGGCCGTCGCGCCGCAGTCGGCCGAGGAGCTCCGCCGACTTCTGGACGCCGCGCACATCGAGTCCCGCCCCCTATGGAAGCCCATGCACCGCCAGCCCGTGTTCGCCGACCGGCCGTCCGCCGTCACCGGCGCGGCGGACCGTCTCTTCGCCACCGGCCTGACGCTGCCGTCCGGCTCGGCCATGACCCCCGAGGCGTTCGACCGTGTTCGCACCGTGCTCGCCGAGGCGTGGGGCCTGTGATCGCGGGCCGGGCATACCTCCCGCTCAAGCGGGCGATGGACGTGGCCGTGGCCGGCGTCGGGCTCGTCGCCGCGGCCCCGGTCATGGCAGTGACCGCCGCCGCTGTCGCCGCCCGTCTGGGCCTCCCCGTGCTGTTCACGCAGCGACGGCCCGGCCGGAACGGCGAGGTGTTCACCCTCTACAAGTTCCGCACCATGAGGAACGCGTCGCCGGCCGAGGGGCTCGTCAGCGATGCCGACCGCATGACCCCCCTGGGCGGGTTCCTCCGGGCCACGAGCCTGGACGAGCTGCCGTCGCTGTGGAACGTCCTTCGGGGGGACATGTCGTTGGTGGGTCCGCGGCCACTCCTGGAGGCATACCTGCCCCTGTACACCCCTGCCCAGGCCCGGCGACACGAGGTGCGCCCCGGGATCACCGGCCTCGCCCAGGTCTCCGGCCGCAACGCCGTGAGCTGGGAGGACCGCTTCGCCCTCGATGTTCGCTACGTGGACGACCTCTCCCTCGCCAACGATCTCCGCATCCTCCTGCGGACCGCCCGCTCCGTCCTCGTCCGTGAGGGGATCTCCGCCGAGGGCCACGCCACCGTCGCCCCCTTCCTGGGGAGCACCGTCCGAGACCAGGAGGCCCGCTCATGAACCGCCCGCTCCACATCCTCGGGGCCGGAGGCTTCGGCAGGGAGGCGGCCGACGTTGTCGAGGCGGCGCTGCGAGCGGGGACGACGGCCGGATGGACGCTGGCCGGCGTCTATGACGACGCCATCTCCGAGCAGAAACTGCGGCGGCTGGAGGAACGGGGTCTCGCCTACCTGGGCGCCCTTCCGCCCAACCCGCCGGAGCCGGGCGCGGGACTGATCGTAGCGATCGGCGACCCCGTGGCGCGGCAACGGGTGAGCGCCCGCGCCGCCGCGGCGGGCTGGACCTTCCCCGCCGTGGTGCACCCCGAGGCCGTCGTCGGCAGCCGCCTGACGATGGGAGACGGGGTCGTCGTCTGCGGCGGCGTGCATGTGTCCACCAATGTCACGCTGGGCGACCACGTCCACCTGAACCCCCACTCCACGATCGGCCACGACGCGCGGCTCGAGGACTGCGTGTCCGTCAACCCGGCCGCCGTCATCTCGGGGGAGGTCCTCGTGCGGACCTGCACCCTGATCGGCGCCGGTGCCACCGTGCTCCAGGGCCTCGTGGTGGGAGCCCGGAGCACCGTGGGAGCCATGGCCTGCGTCACCCGCGACGTGGCGGACCGGGCGATTGTGAAGGGAGTGCCTGCTCGATGAGATTCCCCCGCCCCCGCGTACGGAGCCCCCGCGCCCGCAGGTCCGTCAGCATCATCAACCACTACGCGCCCTTCCCCGAGAAGGACGGGTGGTCCGGACTCCACCTCGAGATGGCACGGGAGCTCCAGCACTCGACCTGGGACGTCCACGTCGTGGCGGCGGGCACCTCCCACCCCGGGGGTCGCTCCGCTATGAAGGGCGACCGCCCTGTGGAAGAGGTCTACTCGCGCGGTGCGAGGTCCTTCTGGCTCCGTGTGCCCGAGTACGAGGGGAACGGGCTGGCCCGGATCCGCAACATGGCCGTGTTCAGCCTCCGGCTCCTCGACCCCCGGGTCCTGCGCGCCGTCCCGCGTCCCGACGTGGTGACGGGCCGCGTCGTGAACCCCGCGGCCGCGGTCACCAGCTGGCTCATGGCCAAGGCGCTGGGCGTCCCTTATGTACTGGAGATCAGCGACATCTGGCCGGCGACCCTGGTGGAGCTGGGGAAGGTGCGCGAGGGCGGCATCGTAGCGCGGGCGCTGGGCGCGACGGAGACGGTGCTCATCCGCTCCGCCGACGCCGTGATGTCCCCCCTGCCCCACATCGACGACTACCTCCGTGACCGGGGGTTCGGGTCCAAGCCGTTCCACTGGATCCCCAACGGGATCGCCGTGCCCGAGGGTGCGACCCCGTCCGCCGGGGCCGCGCCCCGGGAGGCCGGCGAGCCGTTCCGGTTCATGTACTTCGGCTCACTCGGCCACGCGAACGCCGTGGACACGATCATCCACGCGTTCGCCGAACTCGCGCAGGCCCACGGGCCCGGTGCCGCCACCCTCGAGATCGTGGGCAGCGGCCCTCTCGCCGAGGCGCTCAAGGACCTCGCCGAGGGCCTGGGGATGGACGGGCGGGTCGTGTTCACCGGGCGGATACCCCGGGACGAGGTCGTGGCCTACGCCCAGCGTGCGGACGCCCTCGTGGCGAACATGAGGAACCTCGACCTCTACCGCTACGGCGTCGCACTCAACAAGATGTTCGACTACCTGCTCGCCCGGAAACCCGTGATCTTCGCGGCCAGCGCGAAGAACAACATCGTCCGGGACGCTGACGCGGGCCTCACCGTGCCCGGCGACGACGCCGAGGCGATCCGCGGGGCCATGGAGGCCATGATGGCGGCCGACGAGGACCAGCGTCGTCGCTGGGCTGAGAACGGTGCGGCGCACGTCCTCGAAAACTACACCTACAAGGCCTCGGCCACGCGCTTCGAAAGGATGCTCGATGAAGTCTCGGAAGCACACCATGGGCGCTGACCGGCAGGCACGACCCCGCACGGTGGAGGGGCGCATCCTGCACCTGTCCTCCGCCCACCCGTGGACCGACAACCGGATCCACCTCCGGGAGGCGTCTGCTCTGGCCAAGGCCGGGATGGACGTCGGCCTGGTCGCGGTGGACAACGACCTCTCGGCGGTGGAGACCGGGGTCCGCGTGGTTCGGACCGCCCCTCGAGGGCGTCTGGGACGGATGACCCTGGGCGCCGTCAGTGCCCTGCGCGCCGCGGTGCGTTCACGGGCCCAGGTGGTGCACCTCCACGATCCCGAGCTGATCTGGACCGTGCCCGTCCTCCAGGCGTTGGGCCGCACGGTGGTCTACGACGCCCACGAGGACCTCCCTTCCCAGGTCATGCACAAGCCCTACATCCATCCGGTGGTGCGCACGGGGCTCGCCGCAGTCTCCTCAGCCCTCCTGCGGGTGGCGGACCGGGCAGACCTGGTCGTGGCCGCGACGGAGACGGTGGCCGAGCGCTTCGACCCCTCGCACACCGTCGTGGTCCGCAACTTCCCGCAGGCTGTCCCCCAGGAGCGGGCCATCGTCCCGGTGTCCCGGCGGCCCCTCACCGCCGTGTACGTGGGCGGGCTCTCCGAGGCGCGGGGGACCGGCGACCTCGTCGCGGCCGCCGGCTCCGAGGCCTGGCCCGAGGGTTGGACGCTGTCGATGGCGGGCCCCGGCGCCGGCTTCCTGGTGGATGGGCTAAAGGCGGAGCGAGGGTGGTCGCGCGTCGAGCACCACGGCCTCGTCGCACCCCTGGACGCCCGCCGCCTAGTGGCCGAGGCCCGCGTCGGGCTGGTCGTCCTCCGCGACACCCCGAACCACCGGCTCGCGCTGCCCACCAAGATGTTCGAGTACATGGCCGCCGGGACACCGGTGATCGCCTCCGACTTCCCGCTGTGGCGCTCCATCCTGGAGCGGTACGACTGCGGCATCCTGGTGGACGCGGGCGACCCCGAGCAGATCGCGTCCGCGGTCCGCCGGTACGCCGAGGATCCGGAATTCCTGGAGCGTCACTCCGCGAACGCCCTGCATGCGTACCGCACGGAGGTGAACTGGGAGGCCGAGAGCCGGGTCCTCGTCGCGGCCTACGAGGCGCTGTGAGCGCCGGGACCCTGCAGAGTCTCCGCCGGGCCGGGGTCGACACCCGGTCGGTGGGGCCGACGGGACGAGCGCTCCTGCGTCCGTTCCTGGCGCTGGCCCTGGTTCTGGCCTACGCCTGGCTCCTGCATCATCTCTACTCCACGCAGATTAGTCCGTTTTTCTCCTACCTGGGGTATCGGTACAAGGCGCCGACGCCGGGCTACACGGTCCTCTCGCTCGTCGTGGTGTGGCTGGTCGCGATGCTGCTGCCGGCTTCCATGCGGCGGCCCTCCGCGCTCATCCTGTGGGTGCTGTTCGTCCTCACGGTGGCCCCGTCCCTGCTGATGGCGGGATACACGTCCTACCTCGGCCCGGACCGAGCGGTGACGACCTGCCTGGTCCTGGGCTTCTCCTACGCCGTGGCCGTCCTCCTCACCCGCCCGTCGACGGCGGCTCGGCTTGACGTCTCCCTCCCCCCGTGGCTCTTCCGGGCGATCCTGCTCCTCGTCTGCGCCCTGACGTACGGGATCCTGGCTGTCGAGGGGGCGCTGTCTGTCTCCCCCGTGGGCCTGGACTCCGTATACGACCTGCGGGAGGACTACTCCGCGGTGGTGGGCTCCAACGCACTTCTCGGCTACCTCGTGTTCAACCAGGCGAACGTGGTCAATCCGCTGATCTTCGCCCGGGGGATTCGGTCTGGCCGGTGGCACCTCGCCGCGGCGGGACTGCTGGGCCAGTGGACCCTCTACGCGAGCACCGGATTCAAGACCGTCATCTTCTCCACGCTCGTCCTCGTGATCGTCATGGTGATCTACCTGAGACGGAATCCCCTGGGCATCCTCGTCCTCTTCGGTGCGTGCGCCGTCATGCTCCTCGCCTGGGGAGTGGACGCGGCCACGGACAACCAGGCGAGTCTGACCTCGCTGTTCGGGCGGCGATTCCTGATGACCCCGGGCGTGTTCACCTCGGTCTATGTGGCCTTCTTCTCCGAGAACCCCCTGGCCTTCCTGGGCCACTCGGTCTTGAGCCCCTTCTTTGACTATCCCTACGAGACCTCCATCCCCTACGTGATCGGGGACTGGATGGCGGGTCTGCCGTCCATGGCCGCCAACGCCAACCTCTTCGCGGACGGCTTCGCCAACTTCGGGTGGGGCGGCGTCGTGGGGGTGGCGGTGTTCCTCGCCCTCTACGCGCGCACGGTGGACGCCGTCTCCACGCATCTGCCGGGCTGGGTCGCCGCGCTGGTGATGGTCATGCCCACCATCGCCCTGTCCAACACCTCGCTCTTCACGGCGGTCCTTTCCCACGGCCTCGGCTTGGCGCTAGTCCTCCTACTGACCGCCCCGGCTACGGGGTGGCAGCGGTCTGGCCCCTCGTCATCACGGCGCCGGACGAGGCCCGCGGCGTCCTCGAAGCCGGTCCGCGGTAGGCCAGGAGTCCGCCTCCCACGGGGGGCCGACCGGTGAACGCGCGGCGTCGACTCCGTACCGCCCTCGGAGGGGCCGGCCTTGTCGGGATCGGGCTGCTGGTGGGGCAGGGCGCCGTGGTCCTGACTACTCCGCTCGTCGCGCGCCTGTACGGCCCGGCCGCTCTGGGCGACGCCACCGTCTTCCTCGGCCTCACCGCCGTGCTCTCTCCGCTCCTGACCCTGCGCCTCGAGCTGCTCATGCCGGCCGCGGGGGAGGGTGAGGCTCGCTGGCTCGAGCGCACGGGATACCGGGCGGCACTGATCATCTCCTTCATGGCCGCGGTCGTCTACGGTGCGCTGATCCGGCCGGGCGACGGCGTCGGCATCCTGTTCTTCTGGGTCGCGTCCTTCAGCCTGGGAGCCATGGCCGTGTCCGCGCAGTCCCTCATCCGGGAGCAGCGGTACGGGAGGATCGCCCTCGGCAAGGCCACCACGGGCCTGGCCACCGCAGCCACGCAGCTCGGGGCCGGACTTCGAGGGCTCCTTTCGAACGGTCTGGAACTCGGCTACGCCGTCGGCTATCTCTCCAGCTTCGTCGTGCAACGTGCGGGGCGGCGGGCGCGCCCCGACGTCGTCGGCCGTCCCCCGTCGGCGGAGCGACACGCGCTCCTCGCATCCGGCCTCCGTCTGGCACTGGCGGGAGTGATGAACGTGATGTCGCTCTGGCTTATCCTCTTCGCTGTCCGCCTGCACTTCGGGGACCACGAGGCAGGGCTCTACTCGGCGGTCTTCAGAGTTCTGATCACTCCAGTTGGCCTGGTCACGGCCTCCCTCCTCCCGCTGGTCACCGGAGGAGTGGGTGCGGCGGTCCGAAACGGTCGGACCGTCGGCGGGCCGACCCGGCGCTGGCTGCGGCTCCTGCTGCCCGTCGGCCTCCTCGTGACCGTGACGCTGTGGCTCGTCCCCGGCTCCTGGCTCGTGCTGCTCTTCGGCCCCGAGTTCGAGGGCGTGGGCGTCTACACCCGCGCCCTGGCATTCTTCGTGGGGGCGCAGATCCTCGCGGGTCCGCTGGGACAGCTCCTGGTGGTTCTCGGCCGTCCTCGGACCCAGCTGGCGTGGGACGCATGCCGTTTCGGGAGCCTGGTTGCCCTGTCGGTGGCCGCGCCCTGGATCTTCGCGGATGCCGCTTCCATGGTGGTCGCCCTCGCCTCGGTGCTCGGCGTCTGCTACCTCGCCTACCTGGCGCTGGTGCTACAGAGCGCCCGCGCCCATGACCTCTCGCTGAGCCCGGCGGGATCTGCCTAAGGTGGTCTCCGCGCATCTGCCCATTGGAAAGAGAAATACCGTGACTCAACCCACACCCTTGAAGATCGCCGTCGTCGCCCTCGGCAAGATCGGCCTGCCGCTCGCAGTGCAGTTCGCCAGCAAGGGACACGAGGTGGTGGGCGTGGACGTCAACGCCGCCGTCGTGGACCTGGTCAACGCGGGCACCGAGCCGTTCCCCGGCGAGGCCCACCTGCAGGAGAAGCTCTCCGAGGCCGTCTCCGACGGCCGGCTGCGCGCCACCACCGAGTACGGGGACGCGATCCCCGGCGCGGACGCCGTGGTCCTCGTGGTGCCGCTGTTCGTGGACGAGGAGGCGCGCCCCGACTTCGGCTGGATGGACGGGGCCACCGCCGAGCTGGCGAAGCACCTGACCCCGGGCACGCTCGTGTCCTACGAGACCACCCTGCCCGTGGGCACCACCCGCACCCGCTGGAAGCCGATGCTGGAGGAGGGCTCCGGCCTGACCGAGGGCGAGGACTTCCATCTGGTGTTCTCCCCGGAGCGCGTGCTCACGGGCCGCGTGTTCGAGGACCTGCGCCGCTACCCCAAGCTGATCGGCGGCCTGACCCCGGCCGGCGCCGAGCGCGCCCGCGAGTTCTACGAGGCCGTGCTGGACTTCGACGAGCGGCCTGACCTGTCCCGTCCCAACGGCGTGTGGGACCTCGGCTCCGCGGAGGCCTCCGAGATGGCCAAGCTCGCGGAGACCACCTACCGCGACGTCAACATCGGCCTGGCGAACGAGTTCGCCCGCTACGCCGGCTCGGCCGGGATCGACATCTACCAGGTGATCGAGGCCTCCAACTCGCAGCCGTACAGCCACATCCACCGCCCGGGCATCGCGGTGGGCGGCCACTGCATCCCGGTCTACCCGCGCCTGTACCTGTGGAACGACCCGGCCGCGGACATCGTCCGCACCGCGCGCGCCGTGAACGCCTCGATGCCGGACTTCGCCGTGGACCTGCTCGCCCAGGCCCACGGCGACCTCGCCGGTCAGCGCGTCGTCGTGCTGGGCGCCGCCTACCGCGGCGGCGTGAAGGAGACCGCGTTCTCCGGTGTGTTCGCCACCGTGGGCGCCCTGCGCACCCGCGGCGCCGAGGTCACCGTGGACGACCCGATGTACACGGACGAGGAGCTCACCGCGCTGGGCTTCACCCCGCACACCGCGGGCGCCGAGGTCGACGCCGCCATCCTGCAGACGGACCACGCCGAGTACCGCGCCCTCACCCCGGCCGACCTGCCGGGCGTGCGCACCTTCGTGGACGGCCGCAACGTCACCGACGCCGACGCCTGGGCGGGCGTGACCCGTCGGGTCATCGGCCTGCCGCAGGACGCCGAGGCCACCCGGTGAGCGGGAACGTCTTCACCGCCGCCTCGGCCGACGTGGCCGAGGACGCCGTCCTCGGCGCCGGCACCAAGGTCTGGCACCTCGCGCAGGTCCGTGAGCAGGCCCGCCTCGGCGAACGCTGCATCGTCGGTCGCGCGGCCTACATCGGCACCGGGGTGGAGCTCGGCGACGACTGCAAGGTCCAGAACCTCGCGCTCGTGTACGAGCCGGCCACGCTGGGCCGGGGCGTGTTCATCGGCCCCGCCGTGGTGCTCACCAACGACACCTACCCCCGCGCCGTGAACCCGGACCTGTCCCAGAAGTCCGCCTCGGACTGGGACGCCGTGGGCGTGGACATCGGGGACGGGGCCGCGATCGGCGCCCGCTCCGTGTGCGTGGCCCCCGTGCGCATCGGCGCGTGGGCGCTCGTGGCAGCCGGGTCCGTGGTGACCCGTGACGTGCCGGACTTCGGCCTCGTGGCCGGGGTGCCCGCGCGTCGGATCGGGTGGGTGGGCCGCACCGGCCGCCGGCTCGAGGAGAGGGACGGGGTCTGGGTCTGCCCGGACACGTCCGAGACGTTCGTGGAGGCCGACGGCGTGCTGCGCCCGGCCGAGGACCAGGAGGAGACCCGTGGCTGAGTTCATCCCGCCCGCCAAGCCCATCATCGGAGACGAGGAGCGCGCCGCCGTCGACCGCGTGCTCCGCTCGGGCATGGTCGCCCAGGGACCGGAGGTCAAGGCCTTCGAGGAGGAGTTCGGCGAGGTCCTCGTGGAGGGCTGGGACTGCGTCGCCGTCAACTCCGGCACCTCCGGCCAGCACCTCGGCCTGCTCGCCTCGGGCGTCGGCCCCGGCGACGAGGTCATCGTGCCCGCCTTCACCTTCGCGGCGACCGGCAACGCCGTCGCCCTGACGGGTGCGACCCCGGTCTTCGCGGACGTGGACCTCCAGACATACACCCTCGACCCCCAGGACGTGCGCGCCAAGGTGACGGAGCGGACCGCCGCCGTCATGCCGGTGCACCTGTACGGCCACCCGGCCCGCATGGACGAGCTCGAGGTGATCTGCCGCGAGCACGGTCTCCAGCTGTTCGAGGATGCGGCGCAGGCGCACGGCGCCCGCTGGAAGGGGCGCCCCGTGGGCACCTTCGGGGCGTGGGGCATGTTCAGCCTCTACCCGACCAAGAACATGACCTCGGGCGAGGGCGGCATGGTCTCCGTGGGGGAGGATGACGTCGCTCGTCGCCTGCGCCTGCTGCGCAACCAGGGCATGGAGGTCCAGTACCGCAATGAGCTCGTGGGCTTCAACAACCGCATGACGGACATCCACGCGGCCATCGGCCGGGTGCAGCTGACCAAGGTCGGCGCATGGACCCGGCGCCGGCAGGAGATCGCCGCCCGCTTCGACGCCGAGCTGCGCGGGGTCACCGTGCCGACGGTGCTCGAGGGCGCCGAGCACGTGTACCACCAGTACACGGTCCGCCTACCCGAGGAGCTGGCCGGGACGCGGGCGGACATGCTCGCCCGCCTGAAGGACGAGTTCGGGGTCGGCACGGGTGTCTACTACCCGGTGCCCACCAATGAGCTGCCCTCCTTCGGCGTCGAGGCGGACCTGCCGAACACCCGCGTGGCCGCGTCCACCGTGTTCTCCATCCCGGTCCACCCGTCCCTGACGGACGCGGACGTCACGCGCGTCGTCGAGGCCGTCAACACCGTGGTGGCGGAGGCCGGCGCATGAGCGTGCTGCGCACTGGACTGATCGGCCTGGGCATGATGGGACGCCACCACGCGCGCGTCATGCGCGGGATCGAGGGCACCGAGCTGGTCGCCGTCGCCGACGCGATGGGTGATCCGCACGGCGTGGCCGGGGATCTGCCTCTGTACGACTCCGTGCAGGGCCTGATCGACCACGGCGTGGACGCCGTCATGTGCGCGGTCCCGACCGGCCTGCACGAAGAGGTCGGCCTGGCCCTGGCCGAGGCCGGCGTGCACGTGATGGTCGAGAAGCCCATCGCGCACAGCACCGAGGCCGGCACCCGCCTGGTCCGCGCCTTCGACGAGGCCGGCCTCGTCGGCGCCGTGGGCCACATCGAGCGGTTCAACCCCGCCCTCCAGGAGATGCGCCGCCGGATCCAGGCCGGCGAGCTGGGCCGGGTCCTGCAGATCACGACCGTGCGCCAGGGCGGCTTCCCCGCCCGCATCGCCGACGTCGGGGTCGTCAAGGACCTCGGCACGCACGACATCGACCTGACCGCGTGGCTGGCGGACAGCCCGTTCACGCGCGTGGCCGCGGAGACCATGACCAACTCCGGCCGTGAGCACGAGGACATGGTGGTCGCCAACGGCCGCCTCGAGTGCGGGGCCATCACGAGCCACGTGGTGAACTGGCTCTCGCCGGTGAAGATCCGCCAGACCGTCGTCACCGGCGAGCTCGGCGCGTTCGTGGCGGACACCGTGCACGCGGACCTGACCTTCCAGGCCAACGGATCGGTCCGCACCCGCTGGGACGCGGTGTCCGCGTTCCGTGGCGTCTCCGAGGGGGACGTCACCCGTCTGGCGATCGAGAAGCCCGAGCCGCTGCACACCGAGCACGAGGCATTCCGCGACGCGATCCTCGGAGTCCGGCAGGAGCACGTGTCCATGGCGGAGGGTCTGGCCACACTGCGCGTGGCCGAGGCCCTCATCGCGTCCGCCGAACGGGGGGATTATATCTCCCTGCAATCCAAATGACGCGGCCTTTCATGCGCTCGCGCCGATTCGTTGGATTTGCGGGCGGAAGCGCGTTGGCCGCCGTGGTCTACGGTGGGCAGCTCGCAGCCAGTCCGTGGTTCTCCTGGTTCCCCGTTAATTTTCTCGCAGCATCTCTTGCGGTGGCCGTGGCCTCGAGTGCCATCCTTGCGTTGACGGGAGTTCGCTTCCCGGCATCGTCGGTTGTCCCCATTTTTGTCTGGATTCTTTTGCTTATCCCGGCCGCATGGTCGGGTGGATCCGTGTATGCGCATTCCAAATTAATCGCGCTACTCGTCGTAATGCCAGTTTAGCTATTGGGGGTTCTGCCACTATTTGTGGAACGTGCTGGTAGACTCGGATTTGTAGCCACTCTCGTCGGCATCGCGCTGCTAGCGGGGTCGTCAACAGTTACATTTGAAGGCGGCATCGAGGATCGCACAATTCTCGAAGGGGCCAACACTATCGGGACGGCTAGAATGATTGGGTCTGGGGCAATCGTCCTCTGGGTTCTGGGTCTGACGTGGAAGGGCAAGCTCAAGTGGCTCGTTAGGATTCTATCCATCGCCGCAGTTGTATTTCTTGGCGCTCGAATGCTTCAGACGGGAAGTCGCGCCCCCCTTTTGGCTCTCGGTGTGGCGATGGTCCTCGTGGTATTGTTAGTCGCAGGTCGAAGCAACAGGTTACGTTCGGCCTTTATCTTTTCAGGTTCACTCCTTTCTGTGATGGCATTGTGGCGTCTAATCCAGTCCGACGCTGTTGATTTGGAGTCTCGATCGGTCGCCTGGTTGTCGGGCGAGCGTGACACGTCCACTCAGGCGCGTCAGTTTCTCTGGGAGCAGGGGTTGCTGGCCGCGCGTCACAACCCCCTTGGCCTCGGATGGGGTGGGTTTACGGATCTTCCTTTCATTTCAGATTACTATCGATACCCCCACAACTTTGCCATAGAGTTGATATTGGAGGCCGGGTGGATCATTGGCGGGTTTGTGCTACTAGTCCTTCTTTCGTCTGGATTTCGCCTCTGGTTCCTGGCGGGGTCAAGCTCCCTGGTTTTGTCCACATTTAGCCTCTTTGTATTTTCTGTAATTAATGCTATGTTTTCTGGCGATATAAATGACAACCGATTGCTGTGGATTACGGCTGCAGCCGCCTGGGGAATTGCCGTAGGTGGTCGTAGCCGGTCTGCGGGTCGAATGGTAAGCTGCAACTCTTCGAACCGTCTTAAGTCACCACTTCGCACCAACGCCCAGGGGTGCGTTCTCACTTCTAGAAGGATGTGAGCTTGACGAAACGGATAGCGGCGAGACTTTGGCAAATTTGCTCCACCTGTAGAGCTCGAATTGGAGCATCCGCCGCTGTCAGGAAGTAAGCTTGGTAACTATGCAATCTAGTACTTGTCTGGCAGTCAACGCGGGGTGCCAGAGGTCCCACGGGCCGATCGTCGGCCGCGCCCCGCTTCATGCCATATGGGGCTATTCGCCGTTGATTGTGGGGTCATAGGTTGAGTCCGTCGCCGATGAGGATCATGCGCAGGCGGCGGGTATCGCGGTTGCGGAACTCGCGGGCGATGCGGCGGTGGAGCTCGATGAGTCCGTTGATGGCTTCGGTGCCGCGGTTGTTCGCGCCGCCGGTGTCGAAGTAGCCTAGGAATCTCGCTGCGCCACTGGTTCAGGGCCTTGCCGAGGCGCTTGACCTCTGCGATCGGGCAGGTCGCGAAGGCCCCGAGGATTACCTCGGCGATTGCTCTGCCGGTGGCGGGTGTGTCTTGGCGGTAGACGGAGCAGACCTGTCGGGCGCACAGCCAGGCGACCTCGACCTCGATGTGCCGTTCGTCGGCTGCCCACGCCGCCTGGAGTCGGACGCGTTGCCGGTCGGTGAGGTTCTCTCGTCCGGAGCGCAGAATGTTCCGGATCCGATAGAGGGGATAGCTCTTGCGGCCGCAGTAACCGCGGATCTCCCGCTGGACGCGGCGGCGGACATCGTCGACGACGGCGGTGGCGAGCGTGAAGACATGGAACGCGTCCATGACCGAGCGGGCGTCCTGGAGCTGGTCATCGATGGCGTTCTTGTACCCGTGGAACGGATCCAGTGTTGCTACCCCGACCCGCGCTCGGAAGGCGTCGCCGCAATCCTGAAGCCAGGTCCAGTAGGTCTGACCGGAGCGGCCCGGGACCAGGTCCAGCAGTCGCGCCCTGACCCTCAGTTCACCCGTGCTGTCGGGGTGGTGGGACAGGTCGACCATCCCGGTCAGCTCTCTCGGGCCATGCCCGCCGTCCTCGATCGGCTTGCTGAAGACGTGGTGCCAGATATGTTCGTCCACGCCGAGTCGGGTGACGTCCTCGAACCGGGCCGGGTCCTGGGCCGCAGCCTGCAGGAGCGGCTTAATCGTGTCCCACACCGTGCGCCAGCCGCAGCCAAGCTGACGTCGGACACCGTTCACGGACGCGTGCTGGCGACCGATCTGCTCGATCGCCCACCGAGCCGCCCGTGCCGTGAGCTTCGAGCGAGGTGCCGCGATGTTCTCGTCTTACTCGACGAACGACCCGACAGGATAGCCGGTTTCCGGGCACAGCCAGCGGCGCTTGCGCCATACGATCCGCACCGGCCGGCCGAACGCCGGCGCGTCGACCAGGCGCACAGCGACCCGGCCATGGGCATGAGCGATGCCCCGCATTCTCGGCAGCCCATCACTGTCGGCGGCGACTCCACCGTGATCGTCAAGGCGTCTCCACCCTCACTCGCGACCGAGGCCACGCTCAGCCCCGGCAACCCGACCAGTAGGTCGCATCGGTCGCAGTCGCCGCTGTCAGGGCAGCACGAAGTGGGCTCATTCACGTCGAAGTCCTTGCGATCAGAAGAGGTAGAAGTCCTCGTATCCTCTAGGGCCTCGACCCCTACCCGGCGGACCCCAGCATTTCAGCGCGTCGCCCTCACTCCACGCTCAACGGCGAAGAGCCCCAGATGGGTTAAACCATTAGCGGGTGCGTGCTGCCTGGAAGCATAGTGTGGTCCGGCCCTGTGATGAGCAGAGGCTGCCGTTCAGAGTGATGTCCCTTGCAACGAATCACGAGTCCGCGCCGCCGCGTCGAGCACCACGGCGCGCAGCGGGGCCACCGCGTCATCCGCGTCCTCACCCGCGGCCGGCGGGCCGGCCAGGGCCTGCGCCTCCACACGGCGCTGCCGGGCCGTGGCGCCGCCGTCGTCGATCATCGCCTGGACGCCGGCGAGCTCCGCCGCGCAGCCCAGCCGCTCGGCAACCGGGGCCAGCCGCTCGATCTCCGCCGGCAGGTGCTCCGCCAGCGGGACCTGGGTGCCGAGGGCGTCCACGATCACGGTGGCGTCCATGCCGTACCGGGCGGCGCGCCACTTGTTCTCCTGCACGTGCCACGGCGGCAGGACCTCGACCGTCTCGCCGCGCTCCAGGCTCGCGGACAGGTCATCCACGAGGCACTGCGTGTAGGCGGTCACGGCGGCGATCTCCTCGAGCGTGGCCAGGCCGTCGCACGCGCGCATCTCCACCGTGCCCAGGCGGGGCACGGCCCGCACGTCCCAGCGGCACTCGGTGACGTCCGCGATCATGCCCACCTGCTCCATCTGGGCCACGCAGCGCTCGAAGTCCTCCCACTCCTGGAACTGGAACGGCAGGCCGGCCGTGGGCAGCTGCTGGAACAGGAGGGTGCGCTGGGACTGGTAGCCCGTGTCCGTGCCCGCCCAGAAGGGGGAGGAGGCCGAGAGTGCGAGCAGGTGCGGCACTCGGTTGACCAGGCCGTTCACCACCGGCATGGCCTTGGAGACGTCGTCCAGGCCCACGTGCACGTGCACGCCGAAGATCAGCAGCTGCCGACCCCAGTACTGGGTGAGATCCAGCATGCGGTCGTAGCGCTCACTGGGCGTCGAGGGCTGCGCGATCGCGTCCGCGAACGGGTGCGTGCCCTGGCAGAACAGGGAGATGCCCCGCGCAGCCGCGGCGTCGGCCACGCGCGCGGCGATCCGGCCGAGGTCCGCCGTCGCGGCGTCGACGCGCTCGTGCACACCCGTGACGAGCTCCACCGTGTTCTGCAGGAGCTCGCTGGTCATGTGCGGGTTCACGTCGTCCTCGGCGAGGCCCTCGGTCACATGCAGGGCGCGCAGCAGGTCCGGGGCCTCGGAGCGCAGCTCGCCGGACACGGCGTCCACGAGCGCGAGCTCCCACTCGATTCCGAGAGTGGACTGCGCGGAGTCGGCGAAGGGCAGAGTCATGCCGCCCATCCTAGAAGCCCGTGCCGGGTCTGCGCCCGGGGTCCACGCTTCGGACCTAGGGTGGGGCGCATGGCCCGCCCCCGCCC
>NZ_JABFBA010000023.1:160997-169158 GCF_017168445.1 Micrococcus sp. KRD026
CACCCCGACACCCCCGCCCCGCTCAGCGACGTGATGCCCACGGTGCTGGTGCTGGACTTCGGCGCCCAGTACGCACAGCTCATCGCGCGTCGTGTGCGCGAGGCCAACGTCTACTCCGAGGTCGTGCCCGCCTCCACCCCGGCGGCGCAGATCCTGGAGCGCAAGCCCGCGGCGCTGATCCTCTCGGGCGGGCCGTCGTCGGTGTACGAGCCCGGCGCCCCGCAGCTGGATCCGGCGCTGCTCGAGGCCGGGGTGCCCGTGCTGGGCCTGTGCTACGGCTTCCAGTCGATTGCGCACGCCCTCGGCGGCACCGTGGCCAAGACCGGCACCCGGGAGTACGGCTCCACCTGCCTGGACTCGGTGGACGCCGACTCCGTGCTGTTCGCGGGCCAGGACCTCGAGCAGGTCGTGTGGATGTCCCACGGGGACGCCGTGACGCAGGCGCCCGAGGGCTTCGCCGTGACGGCCTCCACCGCGGGCGCCCCCGTCGCCGCGTTCGAGGACCGCGAGCGCCGCATCTTCGGCGTGCAGTGGCATCCCGAGGTGGGCCACTCCTCCCACGGTCAGCGGGTGCTCGAGCAGTTCCTGCACGTGGGTGCGGGCCTGGGCGCGGACTGGACGGCCAGCGGCGTGATCGAGGAGCAGGTCGAGCGCATCCGCGAGCAGATCGGGGACAAGCGGGCCATCTGCGGCCTGTCCGGCGGCGTGGACTCCGCCGTGGCCGCGGCCCTCGTGCAGCGCGCCATCGGCGACCGCCTCACCTGCGTCTACGTGGACCACGGCCTCATGCGCGAGGGCGAGTCCGCCGAGATCGAGCAGGCGTTCGGCGAGGCCCACGGCGGCGCCCGCCTCGTGATGGTGGACGCGCGCGAGGACTTCCTGTCCGCGCTGGCCGGCGTCACCGACCCCGAGGCCAAGCGCAAGATCATCGGCGAGCGGTTCATCCGCACCTTCGAGAAGGCGCAGGCGGACATCGTCCTCGAGTCCGAGCACGACCCGGACGCCACCGAGGTCCGCTTCCTCGTGCAGGGCACGCTCTACCCGGACGTCGTCGAGTCCGGCGGCGGGGACGGGGCGGCCAACATCAAGTCCCACCACAACGTGGGCGGCCTGCCGGACGACATCGAGTTCGAGCTGTGCGAGCCGCTGCGCGAGCTGTTCAAGGACGAGGTCCGCGCCGTGGGCGCCGAGCTCGGCCTGCCCGAGGGCATCGTGCACCGCCAGCCGTTCCCGGGCCCGGGTCTGGGCATCCGCATCATCGGCGAGGTCACCCAGGAGCGCCTGGATCTGCTGCGCCGCGCGGACGCGATCGTGCGCGCCGAGCTCACCGCGGCCGGGCTGGACCGCCAGATCTGGCAGTGCCCGGTGGTGCTGCTCGCGGACGTGCGCTCCGTGGGCGTGCAGGGTGACGGCCGCACCTACGGCCACCCGGTCGTCCTGCGCCCCGTCACCAGCGAGGACGCCATGACGGCGGACTGGGCGCGGATCCCGGACGACGTCCTGTCCCGCATCTCGAACCGCATCACCAACGAGGTCGACGGTGTCAACCGCGTCGTGCTCGACGTGACCAGCAAGCCGCCGGGCACCATCGAGTGGGAGTGAGCGGCGCGTCCGGCGCCGCATCCGGCCGCCCCTGACCGGGGCGGCCGTCCGCACGAAGACCGCCTGGACCCAGGCGACGGAGGAAGGACCGCACGCACGTGACCGAGCAGGAGTTCCCGCGCCTGGCCCGCGCCCGCGCCGCCGCACGCCCCGACGAGGGGCAGACCCGCCCCGACCCGGCCGCCTGGGTGTCCTCCCTGGGCTCGGGCGCCGAGAACGACACGATGCTGCGGTTCGCGCCCTCGGCGGCCAACAGCATCGACCTCACGGAGGCGAACTCCTCCGGCGTCTCGCAGCTGCTGCTGGGGCGGCGCACCCGCCTGTCCACCCTGCTGCCGGCCGGCCCGGAGCTGGACGCGGCGCACGAGGTCTCCCTCGGCCTGCGCGCCAAGGTCCGCGAGCTGGCGGAGGAACGCGGCATCGACGTCGGCGCGCTCGCCGTGGGCGTGGCCACGTGGACGGCCGAGGAGGACGGTCGGCGGGAGCGCCGCTCCGCCCCCGTGCTGCTGGCCCGCGTGGCCCTGACGGTGCGCCGCGGCGCCCGGGGCCGGGACGAGCTGGAGGTCCAGATCACCGAGCCGGCCCGCCTGAACCCGGCGCTCGTGCGGAACCTGCGCCGGCACCACGGCATCGCCCTGGACCCCGAGGCGTACCAGCAGGCCGCCTACGCCACGGCGCGCCTCGAGCCCGCCCCCGCGTTCGCCCGCCTGCGCGAGGAGACCGCCGCGATCGCGGACCTGCACATCCAGGATTGCCTGCTCGTCTCCACGTTCGCGGACCTCGGCGAGACCGCCTCCCTGCCCGCCTCCCTCGAGGATCTGCCGGTCGTGCAGGCCCTGTACGACGCCGGGACCGGCATGGTGCCCCGCCCGGCGGCGCTGCAGCCCACGGGCGCGCCCGCGGAGGATGACGTCGCCCCGGCGGACGAGCGCCTCGTCGTCGACGTCGACGCCGCCCAGGCACGCGTGCTCGAGCACGCCGCGGCGGGGGAGTCCCTCGTGGTGGCGGCCGCCCCCGGCACCGGGCAGACCCAGACCGCCGCCGCCCTGGCCGCGCGCCTGGCCTGGGAGGGTCGGCGCGTGCTGGTCGTGGCCGAGCGTTCCGCCGCCCTGGCCGACGTGCTCGACCGCCTCGAGGAGGCGGACCTGCGCTCGATCGCGCTGGACGTGCCCGCCAACGCGGACCCCGAGCTGCTCCGCCGCCAGCTCGTGCAGGCCGTCCTGCGCTCCGAGCGGGCCGTGGACCCCGACACCGCCCGGGACGAGGCCGCCCTGACCGAACGACGGCGCCGGCTGCAGGAGCACGTCGGCTCACTGCACCACGTCCGCCCCCGCTGGGGCTGCTCGCCGTTCCAGGCGATGCAGGCCCTGGCCGCCCTGACCGGGCTCGAGACGCCGCCGGCCACCACCGTGCGCCTCAAGCGCTCCGTGCTGGACTCCACCGTGAACCGGCAGGCCGTGGGCGAGCAGCTCGTGCGCGCCGGGGAGCTCGGCGCGTTCTCGGCCGCCGCCACCGAGAGCCGCTGGTTCGGCGCCCGCGTGCGCAACGTGCAGGAGACCGAGGCCGCCTCGGAGCTGGCCGACGAGCTGGCGGCCGCCCTGCACACCACCCGGCGCGCCGTGGACACCGCCGCCGCCCAGGCCGGCCTGCGCCCCGAGCGCACGGTGGCCGGCTGGGCGGAGCAGGCGGACCTCTACCGCCGTGTGGCCCGCACCCTCACCGAGTTCACCCCCGAGGTGTTCTCCCTCGACGTGCCCCAGCTGGTCGCGGCGACCGCCACCAGCTCGTGGCGGCGCCTCCACCTGGTCGAGATGTCCTCGGTGACCCGGTCCCGCCTGCGCCGCGCGGCGAAGGACGCGGTCCGCCCGGGCGTGCAGCCCACGGACCTGCACGGCGCCCTCGTGGACGCCGCCGCCGTCCTGGAGGACTGGAACCGCCACGCCGCCGAGCCGGGCACGCCCCCGCAGGTGCCGGACCAGGGCGAGCACGTGATGGGCCAGGTCGGCCAGGTGCGCGAGCGCCTGCGCCGGCTCGAGGGCGTCCTCGCCCCGGAGGCCGTGGCCGAGGCGCCCTTGGAGGAGCGGGACGTGGACGACCTCGTGGCCGCCGTCGACGGGCTCGTGGCGGACCGCGACACCCTGGCCACGCTGCCCGAGCGCACCCTCGTGCTGGACAGCCTGCGCGACCACGGCCTGGCGGAGCTGCTCGAGGACCTGCGCGACCGCGAGGTGCCCACCGAGGCCCTGACCGCCGAGCTCGAGTTGGCGTGGTGGCAGTCCGCGCTCGAGGCGATGATCTCCGGGGACGACTTCCTGGCCATGATGAGCGGCACGGACCTGGCGGAGGTCGAGCGCGGGTTCCGCGACCTGGACCGCGCCCATCTCGAGCGCGGCGGCGCCCGGCTCTCCGCCGCGCTGGCCGCGCGCTGGCGGGAGGCGCTGCGCACCTATCGCGCGGACGCGGCCGTGCTGCGCACCCTGCTCAAGCAGGGCAGCCCCACGGTCGAGTCCCTGGCCACGATCACCCCCGAGCTCCTGCAGCCGCTCGTGCCGGTGGTCACCACCTCGCCCATGGCCCTGTCCGAGTTCCCCCCGGAGTGGCGCGCCGACGTCGTCGTGCTGCTGGAGGCCGACGCGACCGCCCTGGCCACCGCGATGGGCGCGCTCACCCGCGCCCCCCAGGTGGTGGCCCTCGGCGACCCGGTCATCGGGCGCCCGCAGTCGTTCCAGGTGTCCGTGGACCCGACGGCGACCGCCGGGCCCCTGCGCCCGCTGCGCTCGGCCCACGACGCGCTGGACGAGGTGCTGCCCACCCTGCCGCTGCGCACCGTGCACCGCCCCCTCGAGCGGCGCCTCGTGCGCCTGCTCTCCGCGCTCGCCTATGACGGCGCCCTGGACGCGCTGCCCACCGCGGGCGAGGCCACCGGCCGGGATCGTGCCGTCACGGCCGAGTACCTGCCCGAGGGCACCGGCATCCCGATGACCGGCGGCGACGTGGTCGAGTCCACGAACGCCGAGGTCGCCCGCACCGTGGAGCGCGTGTTCGAGCACATCCGCGACCGGCCCGAGCAGTCCCTGGCCGTGGTCACGGTGTCCGAGCAGCACGCCCGCAGGGTGGCCGCCGCCGTGCAGGCCACGGCCGCGCAGGCGCCGTGGGCCCACGAGTTCCTCGCCCGCGGCCGCGGCGAGGACGCCGCCGACGCCGAGCCGTTCGTGATCGTGCCGGTCGTGCGCGCCGCCTCCGTGGTGCGTGACGCCGTGATCCTCACCCCCGGCTACGGCCGCACCCCGCACGGCCGCGTGGTGCACCACTTCGGCGCCTTCTCCGACCCGGACGGCGAGCGCATGGTCACGGTTGCGCTCACCCGCGCCCGCCGGCGCCTGCACCTCGTCTCGGCGCTGCGCGCCGCGGACCTGGACGAGGACCGGCTCGACGGCGGCGCCCTCTGGTTCCTGCGGCTGCTCGAGGCCTACCTGGGCGACGACGCCGCGGACCCCGTGGGCATGGTGGGCGACCCGCTGCTGGCCGATCTGCGCGACCGGCTCGAGGAGCACGGCGCCCGCGTCCTGCCCCGCTACGCCGGCGTCATGGACCTGGCCGTGCTCGATCCGCGCGCGGACCAGGACGAGGCGCCCCGTCCGCTGGCCCTGGCCGGCGACGGCGGCGAGGTGTACCGCGCCCTCACGGTGCGGCAGCGCTCGCGGACCCTGCCCGAGGGGCTCGAGGCCCGCGGCTGGGAGCCCCGGACCCTGTGGTCGATCGACGTGTTCGCGGACCCGGAGTCCGTGGCCCGCGAGCTGGCCGACCGGCTGGGCGTGGAGCCGGCGGACGAGACGGACGAGACCGACGACGATGCCCGCTGACGGCGCGCCGCGCCGCCGCGGCCCGCGCCGGGCGGACGCCCCGGGCACCGGCCCGGCATCCGCCGACGGCCGCGAGCCGCGCCTGCCCGGGATGCCCCGGCTGATCGGGCAGGCCGGGACGTCGCCGGCGACGGCGCCGACCGGGGACGTGGCCGGGGTCGAGTCCGGCCCGGCCGAGGCCGAGCGCGACCGCTGGCTGCGCGAGCAGCGCCCGCCCCACTGGGGCTGAGCCGGCCGGGTCAGTCCGCGGCGGGGGAGGACGAGGACGACGTCGAGGACGTCGAGGACCCGGCGGCCGAGTCCGAGGTCGATCCGCCGGCCGAGCCGGTGCCGCCCGTGCCGGAGCGCGAGTCGGTCCGGTAGAACCCGGAGCCCTTGAAGCTCACGCCGACCGAGCCGTACTGCTTGCGCAGGACGCCGCCGCACGCGGGGCACTCGGTGAGGGCGTCGTCGGTGAAGGCCTGGACGACGTCGAAGGCGTGGCCGCAGTCCTTGCAGCGGTAGGCGTAGGTGGGCATGCTCAGCTCCAGCTCGCTCGGGGCGCGCCGGGGCGCGCGGTTCTGGGGGGATCCGACCCCCGATGCTACTCCGCGCCGCGGGCCGGGCTCAGACCCAGCGCAGCCCGGCCGCGGTGACGACGCCGTCCACGGGCCGGTCCGTGGGCTCGGCAGGGATGGCGCCCGCCGGCAGCAGCTCGTCCTCGAACACGAGGGCCACGGTCGGCACGCTCCGCGGCAGCTCGGCGAGGAAGCGGTCGTAGTAGCCCCCGCCCTGGCCCAGGCGCATCCCGTCCTCGGCCACCGCGAGCGCCGGCATGACCACCGCGGTCGCCGCCGCCAGCGCGTCGGTCCCGAGCCGTTCGCCCACGGGCTCGTCCACGGGGGCGTTCGCCGCGCGCGCCGTCGCGACGCCCGGGTGCCAGGAGGCCCAGCTCAGGCGTCGTTCCGGCTCGATCACGGGGACGAGCACCCGCGCCCCCGCGGCCAGCAGGCGGGTGCGCAGCCCACCGGTGTCCGGCTCGGTGGCCATCGGCAGCACGGTGGCCACCACCGGGGCGGTCCCGTCCGCGGTCGCCGCGGCCACGCGCGGACCCAGCCACGCCCACAGGTGCTCGACGGCGGCCGCGGACTCGGCGGCGCGGCGCGCGGGGGAGCGGTCGCGGCGGGCGGTGCGCAGGCGCGCACGCAGGGCGGCCTTGGCGTCCACGACGTCGTCGACGCCGGCGACGGGGCCCGTGGCGGCGGGCTCGGGCACGGGAGGGGGAGTGCGCATGTCCCCATGATGCCCGCCGCACCGGTGCCGCGCCCGGCCGCGCATAGGATCGACGCCATGTCCTGGCAGCGTTCCCCCTGGCCCGTGACCCTGCGGCACGGCACCCTCGCCCTGCGGCCGCTGCGGAGGCGGGACCGGGAGGCGTGGGAGGAGCAGCGGGCGCACAACCGCGAGTGGCTGACGCCGTGGGATGCGACGAGCCCCGTGCCGGGCGCGGGTCCGGCGTCGTTCGGGCAGATGGTCCGCTGGCACGGCCGCCAGGGCCGGGACGGCAGCGCCTACACGTGGGGCATGGCCCTCGACGACGACCGCCCGGACCGGGACCGCCTGGTGGGGCTGCTGTCCCTGGGCGGGATCCAGTACGGCTCGGTGCTCTCCGGCTCGATCGGCTACTGGATCGACCGTCGCGAGGCGGGTCGGGGGCTGACGCCGACGGCCGTGGCCATGGCGACGGACTGGGCGTTCCGCAGCGCCGGTCTGCACCGGGTCGAGGTCAACATCCGCCCGGAGAACGCGGCCAGCCTGCGGGTCGTGGCGAAGCTCGGCCTGCGCGACGAGGGCCTGCGGCGCGCGTACCTGCACGTGGACGGCGCCTGGCGGGACCACCGGACGTTCGCGGTGACCGCCGAGGAGGTCCCCGACGGCCTGCTGGCCGGGTGGCTGGCCACCCGGCCGCGCCCCTGAGCGGCCCGGCGGGACACGCCGCGTGCGGACACGCCGCGATGGCCGGACCGGTCCGCCCCCGGCGCTAGGCTGACCGCATGGACGAGACCACCGCGCCGACGAGGGCCGTGCAGGCCGCGCTCGACGCGCTGGCCGACGCCCGGGTGAGCGCGTCGCTGGTCATCGTGGCCCTCGTGGCCTTCTTGGCCTGGCGGCTCGTGCTGCGCCGCCATCGTCTCGCGTCCGCCCCCGCCCGCCCGTCGATGCCGAGGTCCTTCATGCACCGCCTGCAGAGCTCGCCCGCCGTCCGTGCCCTGACCGCCCGGTTCTCGGGCCGCCTGAGCGCCGCCGCCGACGCGGCGCGCGCCGCCCGCGGCCGGACCGGCCTGCACATCCGGTGGGGGCGCACGGCGCTGTTCCTCGCCGCCCTCGTGGCCCTGCTCGTGTTCCTCGTGGCCGGTCTCGCCGCGGCGTTCGGCGCGGGCACGCTCGCCCTGGCCGGCTGGTCGCTCCTGTTCGCCGTGGCCGGGCTGGCCGGCCTGCGGGCCCTCGCGGTCCGCGACCGCACCCGTCGTGCCCGGCCCGCCGCCGTCGTCGTCCCGGAGCGCCCCGCCGCCCCGGCGGCCGAGGAGCGGCAGGCCCCGCCCGCGGACCCCGAGCGGGACCGCCGCGTGCTGGAGACCGTGCTGGCCTTCGAGACCGAGGCGCCGCGCCCGGCCGCCGCGCCCGCCGCACCCCGGGTCGAGCCCGTGGTGGTGACC
>NZ_JABFBA010000023.1:169258-183288 GCF_017168445.1 Micrococcus sp. KRD026
CCACCGCACCGCGCCCCACGCCTCCGCCCACGGCGGACGGCGGAGACACGGCTGGCACTCATGTTGAAGGAGTGCCAGAACCCGGAGTAGAGTCAGGACTGGCACTCGGGGGTACCGGGTGCCAATGCCCGAGGTGGACCGTCCGGCACCGCGACGACGGAGGGTCTGACGCCCGTGGCGCACCCGCAGACCACAGCATCAGCGGACCGGCGAGCCCGCCGGAGCCGCATGTCGACGAAGAAGGAGTGTGCAGCATGTCTGTCTCCATCAAGCCCCTCGAGGATCGCATCGTTGTCCGCCCCCTGGAGGCCGAGCAGACCACCGCGTCGGGCCTCGTGATCCCGGACACCGCCAAGGAGAAGCCGCAGGAGGGCCAGGTCGTGGCCGTGGGCCCGGGCCGGGTCGCCGAGAACGGCAACCGCGTGCCCGTCGACGTCGCCGAGGGTGACGTCGTGCTGTACTCCAAGTACGGCGGCACCGAGGTCAAGGTCGGCGGCGAGGAGTACCTGGTGCTCTCCGCCCGCGACGTGCTGGCCGTCGTCACCAAGTGACCCCGCCGCGACGGGCCCGGTGAGCGGCGCGCACCGCACCGGTGCGCGCGCCCCGGGCCCCTCGCGTCCCCGCACCCCCTGACTCCCTGAACGAAAGGAGCGTCCGTCATGGCCAAGCAGCTGGCTTTCAACGACGACGCACGCCGCGCCCTCCAGGCCGGCATCGACAAGCTCGCCGACACCGTCAAGGTCACCCTCGGCCCCAAGGGCCGCAATGTGGTGCTCGACAAGGCGTGGGGCGCCCCCACCATCACCAACGACGGCGTCACGATCGCCCGTGAGGTGGAGCTGGAGGACCCGTACGAGAACATGGGCGCCCAGCTCGCCAAGGAGGTCGCCACCAAGACCAACGACATCGCGGGCGACGGCACCACCACCGCCACCGTGCTGGCCCAGGCGCTCGTGAACGAGGGCATGCGCCAGGTCGCCGCCGGCGCCGCGCCGGGCGAGGTCAAGAAGGGCATCGAGGTGGCCGTGGCCGCCGTCGAGCGGCGCCTGCAGGAGAACGCCCGCCCGGTCGAGGGCCAGGAGGTGGCCCACGTGGCCGCCATCTCGGCCCAGAACGACGAGGTCGGCGAGCTGCTGGCCCGCGCGTTCGACACGGTCGGCACCGACGGCGTCATCACCATCGAGGAGTCCTCCACGACCTCCACCGAGCTGGACGTCACCGAGGGCATGCAGTTCGACAAGGGCTTCCTGTCCCCGTACATGGTCACCGACGCCGAGCGTCAGGAGGCCGTGCTCGAGGACGCCTACGTCCTGATCAACTCGGGCAAGATCTCCAACGTACAGGAGCTGCTGCCCCTGCTGGAGAAGGTCCTGCAGGCCAACAAGCCGCTGTTCGTGATCGCCGAGGACATCGAGGGCGAGGCCCTGTCCACCCTCGTGGTGAACAAGATCCGCGGCACCCTGAACGTCGTGGCCGTCAAGGCCCCGGGCTTCGGCGACCGCCGCAAGGCCATGATGCAGGACATCGCGATCCTCACCGGCGCCCAGGTCGTCTCCCCGGACCTCGGCATGAAGCTCGAGCAGGCCGACCTGGACGTGCTCGGCTCCGCCCGCCGCATCACCGTCACCAAGGACGAGACCACCATCGTCGACGGCGGCGGTGCGGCCGAGGACGTCGAGGCCCGGGTCGCCCAGATCAAGGCCGAGTCCGCCGCGACCGACTCCGACTGGGACCGCGAGAAGCTCCAGGAGCGCCTCGCCAAGCTCTCCGGCGGCATCGGCGTGATCCGCGTGGGCGCCGCCACCGAGGTGGAGCTCAAGGAGCGCAAGCACCGCATCGAGGACGCCGTGTCCTCGACCCGCGCCGCCCTCGAGGAGGGCATCGTGGCCGGCGGGGGCACCGCGCTCATCAACGCGCTGACCGCGCTCGACACCGACGCCGACGTCCAGGCCCTGACCGGCGACGCCGCCGTGGGCGTGGACATCGTCCGCAAGGCCCTGAAGCAGCCGCTGCGCTGGATCGCCCAGAACGCGGGCGAGGACGGCTACGTGGTGGTCTCCAAGGTCGCCGAGCTGGAGCCGAACCACGGCTTCAACGCGAAGACCGGCGTCTACGGCGACCTGATCGCCGACGGCGTGATCGACCCGGTCAAGGTGACCCGCTCCGCGCTGGCCAACGCCGCCTCCATCGCGGCCCTCGTGCTGACCACCGAGACCCTCGTGGCGGACAAGCCCGCCGAGGAGGACGAGGCCGGCCACCAGCACTGACCCCTCCGTCGGCCCTGACGCGGCCGGCTGTCGACGACGGCCCCTCGCCCGCCCGGGTGAGGGGCCGTCGTCGTGCGGGCGGGAGACGCCGGCCGTCCGGGGTGCCCTCTATGGTGTGCCCATGGACACACCCACGCCGCCCCGTCCCACCGGGTCCCACACGACCCGGACCCCGGCCCGGCCACGGCTGCGCCGCTTCGTCCGCGAGTTCTCCTATCCGCACGGCATCCACCCGGCCCTCGTGCCGGGCGTGTCCGTGGAGGACCGCCGGGTGCGCTACGGCGTGGACCGGGTGATCCTCGCCGTCGTCGGCCTGCTGGTGGTCGGCTTCGTGGTGTGGGGCGTGCTGCAGCCGGACGCCGTGCTGGCCGTCTCGAGCGCGGCCCTCGACTGGGTGATGCTCCACGCCGGCTGGCTGTTCGCCCTGCTGGCCATCGGGATGGTGGTGTTCCTGCTGGCCCTGGCGTTCTCCCGGTACGGCGAGATCCCGCTGGGACTGGACGGGGAGAAGCCGGAGTACTCCACGGCGAGCTGGTCGGCCATGCTCTTCGCGGCCGGCATCGGCATCGGCATCATCTTCTTCGGCCCGTACGAGCCGCTGACCTACTACCTGGCCCCGCGCCCGGGGGCGTACGAGGCGGCGAGCGAGGAGGCGGTGACGGGCGCGCTGGCCCAGGCCGCGCTGCACTGGGGCGTGAACGCGTGGGCGATCTACGCGGTCGTCGGCCTGTCGGTCGGCTACGTGTCCTACCGCCGGGGCCGGGTGCCGCTGATGAGCTCCATCATCGCGCCGCTGTTCGGCGACTCCCAGCGCAGCGACTCCGTCGGGGCGCGCCTGATCGACGGGCTCGCGATCATCGCCACACTGTTCGGCACGGCGGCCTCGCTGGGCATCGGCGCCCTGCAGATCGGCCGGGGCGTGGAGATCGTCTCGGGCTGGTCGGCGCCGGGGAACACGGTGGCGCTGGGGATCATCGTGGTGCTCACGATCGGCACCATCTTCTCGGCGGTGTCCGGTGTGGCCCGCGGCATCCGGTGGCTGTCCAACATCAACATGCTGCTCGCCCTCGGCCTGGCGCTGTTCTTCTTCGTCGTCGGCCCGACGGCGTTCCTGCTGAACATCGTGCCCGGCGTCCTGATGGACTACGTCTCCTCCGCCCCGGACGCCCTCGGCGCCTCGATGGCCGAGGGGGAGGACATGCAGGAGTTCCTCTCCAGCTGGACGATCTTCTACTGGGCGTGGTGGGTCAGCTGGGCCCCGTTCGTGGGCGTGTTCATGGCGAAGATCTCGAAGGGTCGGACCATCCGCCAGTACGTCCTCGGGGCCCTGTTCATCCCGGCCGCGGTGATCGTCGGCGCGTTCACGATCATCGGCGGCACCACCATCTGGCTGCAGCGGACGCAGGGCTCCGTGGCGCCGGACGGCACGGCCGCGTCGCTGCCCGCGCCGGCGGAGATCTTCTGGGTGGTCCTGGACCAGCTGCCCGGCGGCGGGCTGGTGGCCCCGGTCGTGATCGTCATGCTGGCGGTCTTCTTCATCACGACGGCGGACTCCGCCTCGATCGTGAACTCGCAGCTCTCACAGCGCGGCGCCCCGGCCCCGCGCCGCACGATCACGGTGTTCTGGGCGCTGTGCATGGCGGGCATCGCCGTCGTGATGCTGCTGACCGGCGGCGACACCGCGCTCACCGGCCTGCAGAACCTCATCACCATCACGGCGCTGCCGTTCACCGTGGTGCTCGTCCTCATGGCGGTCGCGCTCCAGCGCGAACTGGCCAACGACCCCTTCGCGATCCGTGACCGGTACCAGCGGGCCGCCGTCGAGAAGGCGACGGTGCGGGGCCTGGTGGAGTACGGGGACGACTTCGCGTTCACGGTGGAGCGCACCCCGCCGGGCAGCTGGTACGCGGCCGGCGAGGGGTTCGACTCCACCGCCGCGGAGATCACCGACTGGTACCGCCGCACGGACGAGGACGGGAACCCCGTGGACTACGACTACGTGCTGGGCGAGTACCTGGACGAGGGGGACGAGGACGGCGCGGACGGACCCGCCGGAGCGGGCCCGTCCGGCCGCTGACTCAGGCGCGCGGCTCCGGGGTGCCGACGAGCTGGGCGCGGGAGTCGGCGGTCGCGTGGGCGCGGGCCTCGACGATCTCCTCCTCGTCCTCGCCGAAGATGTCGCCGCGCGGGGCGTCGTAGCGGTCCCGGTCGAGGATGCCCTCCTGGGAGGCCACGAGGGCGGGGATGAGGGCCTGGCCGGACACGTTGAGGGCGGTGCGACCCATGTCCACGATCGGGTCGACGGCCAGGAGCAGGGCCATGCCCTCGAGGGGCAGCCCGGCGGTGGACAGCGTGAGCGTGAGCATCACGGTGGCGCCGGTGGTGCCGGCGGTCGCGGCCGAGCCCAGCACGGACACGAGTGCCACGAGGGCGTACTGGCTCAGGCTCATGTCGATCCCGTAGAACTGGGCGATGAACACGGCGGCCACGGCCGGGTAGATCGCGGCGCAGCCGTCCATCTTGGTGGTGGCGCCCAGCGGGACGGCGAAGGAGGCGTAGCCGGTGGGCACGCCGAAGTTGCGCTCGGCCACCCGCTGGGTGACGGGCAGCGTGCCGAGGGAGGAGCGGGAGACGAAGCCGAGCTGGAACGCCGGCCACACGCCGGTGAAGAACTGCTTGACGGAGAGCCCGTGCAGGCGCGCCAGCACCGGGTACACCACGAGCATCACGAGGGCCAGGCCCACGTAGATCGCCACCACGAACTTGGCCAGCGTGCCCATCGTGGACCAGCCGTACGAGGCCACGGCGTTGCCCAGCAGGCCGATGGTGCCGATCGGGGCCAGGCGGATGATCCACCACAGCAGCTTCTGGATGATCGCGAGCACCGAGCGGGAGAACGTGAGGAACGGGGCGGCCTTCTCGCCGACCTTGAGCGCGGCCACGCCCACGACGATCGCGATCACGAGGATCTGCAGCACGTTGAACGTGGGGGAGGAGGCGAGCGCGCCGTCCTCGCCCGCCGTCGTCTTGACGGTCAGGCCGAGGAAGTTCGCCGGCACCAGGGAGGTCAGGAAGTCGAGCCAGCCGACGTCCTTGGCCTGGTAGGACGCCGGCGCGGTCTGGCCGGTGCCCACGCCCGGCTGCAGCGCGACGCCGACGGCGAGGCCGATGAGCACCGCGATCAGGCTCGTGATGGCGAACCACAGCAGGGTCTTGGCGGCCAGGCGGGCCGCGTTGGTCACCTGGGCCAGGTTGGCGATGGAGGCGACGACGGCGAAGAAGACCAGCGGGACGACCGTGGCCTTCAGCAGGCTGATGTAGATGCTGCCGACGGTGGCCAGCGTCTCGCCGAGCCAGGTCGGGTGCTCGGAGGTGTGCCCCGTGGCGCGGGCGATCAGGCCCAGGACGAGGCCGAGGACGAGGGCGGCGGCGATCTGCCAGCCGAAGTTCGACGTCCAGGCGGGGAGCCGGCGTCGGGGCGCCGGTGCGGGGGAGGACTGTGCGGTGCTCATCCGGGGAGATTAGGCGGACCAATATCACGACGCCGAACCGGATTGCGCCATGTGACGTCGTGGTGACGTCCGTCTCGCCCCCGCGTGGCCCAGCGCGGGGGCCCTGTGACGTGGCCCGCACCCGGGTCGCCGGTTTGACCCCCGGGCATAGAATCGCGGAAACACCCGTCCCGAAAGGCGCCTTCGTGACCAACACCAGCACCGGTCCCAGCCCCGAGCCCGTCCACTCCTCCTCGGATCCCTTCGGCTTCTTCGGCCTCACCTATGACGACGTCCTGCTGCTGCCCAACGCCACCGACGTGATCCCCGCGGACGCGGACACGGGCACCCGGCTGACCCGCAACATCCGCTTGAACATCCCCATCGTCTCCGCGGCGATGGACACCGTGACCGAGGCTCCCCTGGCCATCGCCATGGCCCGTCAGGGCGGCATGGGCATCATCCACCGCAACCTGTCCATCGAGGACCAGGTCCGCCACGTGGACACCGTGAAGCGCTCCGAGTCGGGGATGATCAAGGACCCCGTGACCATCGGCCCCGACGCCACGCTCGCGGACCTGGACGAGCTGTGCGCCCAGTACCGCGTCTCGGGCCTGCCGGTGGTGGCCGAGGACATGACGCTGCTGGGCATCATCACCAACCGCGACACCCGCTTCATCCCGCGCGAGGAGTGGGCCACCCGCACGGTGGACACCGCCATGACCCGCATGCCGCTGGTCACCGCGCAGGAGGGCGTCTCGCGCGCCGAGACCATCCGCCTGTTCTCCCAGAACCGCGTGGAGAAGCTGCCGCTCGTGGACGATGCGGGCCGCCTGACCGGCCTGATCACCATCAAGGACTTCGACAAGGCGGAGCAGTACCCGGACGCCGCGAAGGACGACGAGGGCCGGCTGCTCGTCGGCGGCGCCGTCGGGTTCTTCGGCGACGGCTGGGAGCGCGCCATGGCGCTCGTCGAGGCGGGCGTGGACGCCCTCGTGGTGGACACCGCGAACGGCCACACGCACGGCGTGCTGGACATGATCGCGCGCCTGAAGAAGGAGAAGGCGGCCGCGCACGTCGACGTCATCGGCGGTCAGGCCGCGACCTACGCGGGCGCCAAGGCGATCGTCGACGCCGGCGCGGACGCCGTGAAGGTGGGCGTGGGCCCGGGCTCGATCTGCACGACCCGTGTGGTGGCCGGCGTCGGCGTCCCGCAGATCACCGCCATCTACGAGGCGGCCAAGGCCACGCGCCCCGCGGGCGTCCCGCTGATCGCCGACGGCGGCCTGCAGCACTCCGGTGACATCGGCAAGGCCCTCGTGGCCGGCGCCGACTCGGTGATGCTCGGCTCCCTGCTGGCCGGCACGGCCGAGTCCCCGGGCGACCTCGTGTTCTACCAGGGCAAGCAGTTCAAGACCTACCGTGGCATGGGCTCCCTGGGCGCCATGCAGACCCGCAACGGCACGCGCTCCTTCTCCAAGGACCGCTACTTCCAGGCGGACGTGCCGGACGAGGACAAGCTGATCCCCGAGGGCATCGAGGGCCAGGTGCCCTTCCGGGGCCCGGTCGCCTCGGTGGTCCACCAGCTCGTGGGCGGCCTGCGCCAGACGATGTTCTACACGGGCGCGTCCACGGTGGCCGATCTCAAGGAGAACGGCCGCTTCGTGCGCATCACCGCGGCGGGCCTGAAGGAGTCCCACCCGCACGACATCATGATGACCGTCGAGGCCCCGAACTACCGTTCGCGCTGACCCGCACGGCGGGTCCGGGGGGAGCCCCGGACGGGGCGGCGCCGACGACACGGTCGGCGCCGCCCCCGTGGCGCCTGGGCTAGGCTGGCCCGGTGACGAACCAGATTGAGATCGGCCGCGGCAAGCGCGGCCGCCGGGCCTTCTCCCTCGACGACGTGTCCGTGGTGCCCGCGCGGCGCACCCGGGATCCCCAGGACGTCAGCCTCACGTGGCGCATCGACGCCTACACGTTCGACATGCCCGTGATCGGTGCACCCATGGACTCCGTGATGAGCCCGGAGACCGCCATCGCGATGGGGTGGCTGGGCGGTCTCGGCGTCCTCAACCTCGAGGGCCTGTGGACCCGCCACGAGGACCCGCGCCCGCTGCTCGAGGAGATCGCCGCCCTCGAGGCCGGCCCGGCCGGGACCGAGGCCACCCGCAAGCTGCAGGAGGCCTACGCGGCCCCCATCCGCCCCGATCTGATCACCGAGCGCCTCGCGCAGATCCGCGAGGCCGGCGTCGTCGTCGCGGGCTCGCTGACCCCGCAGAACACGCAGGAGTTCTACCGCACCGTCGTGGCGGCGGGCGTGGACCTGTTCGTCATCCGCGGCACCACCGTCTCGGCCGAGCACGTCTCCTCCACCCAGGAGCCGCTGGACCTGAAGCAGTTCATCTACGAGCTGGACGTGCCCGTGATCGTGGGTGGGGCGGCCGGCTACACGCCGGCCCTGCACCTGATGCGCACCGGCGCGGCCGGCGTGCTCGTCGGCTTCGGCGGCGGCGCGTCCACCACCACGCGCCGCGCCATGGGCATCCGTGTGCCGATGGCCACGGCCATCTCGGACATCGCCGAGGCGCGCCGCGACTACATGGACGAGTCCGGCGGCCGCTACGTGCACGTGATCGCCGACGGCGGCGTCTCCACCTCGGGGGAGATCGTCAAGGCGATCGCCATGGGCGCGGACGCGGTCGTCCTGGGCGCCGCCCTGGCCCGCGCCACCGACGCCCCCGGCGGCGGCTGGCACTGGGGCCTCGAGGCCGCCCACCCGGAGCTGCCGCGCGGGCACCGCACCCACGTGGGCCAGGTGGCTCCGCTCGAGGAGGTCCTGTGGGGGCCCGGCCGCCACGCGGACGGCACGTCCAACCTGATGGGCGGCCTGAAGCGCGCCATGGCCACCTGCGGCTACACCGAGCTCAAGGACTTCCAGAAGGTGGAGGTCCTCGTGACCCCCACCCAGACCGTCTGATCCCCGCCGCCGCCTGGCGGCACCCCGACCGGAAGAGTTGATACGGCGTGCTGCGCACCGCCCTCAAGCCCGTCTGGCTGGCCACCCTGGTGCTGGCCCTCGTGGCGGCCGCGGTCTTCGTGGGGCTGTCCAAGTGGCAGTTCGAGTCCGCGGAGACGAACGCGCCGCCGCCGCGCACCCAGACCGAGAACGCCGTGCCGTTCCTGGAGCACGTGCGCCCCTACGAGGCCCTGCTGGGCTCGCAGGCCGACCAGGTCGTCACGGTCGAGGGGGAGTTCGTGCCCGGCACGGACGTCCTGGTCGGCCCGCGCCTGCTGAACGGCCGCGACGGCTACTGGACGGTCACGGCCCTGCGGGTGGCCGGCGCCCCGGACGGCGAGGTCGTCCCGGTGGTCCGCGGCTGGTCGGCCGACGCCGACGTCGTGGACCCCGCGCCCACCGGGCAGGTCACCGTCACCGGGCGCCTGCTGCCCCCGGACGGGCCCCTGCCGCGCGAGGCTGCGGCCGAGGACACCGCCGACCGGCTCCTGTACCGCAGCCTGGCCCCGGCCCAGCTGGTGAACGTGTGGGACGAGCCGTCCTACGCGGCGTTCGTCGCGGCGTTCGAGATGGTCGACGCCGCGGGCGCCGAGACGGGCGCGGCCGGCCCCGGCGGGCTCGAGCCGGTGTGGGTGGCCCCGCAGCCCGAGGAGACCCAGATCATCTGGCTCAACGTCTTCTACGCCGTGGAGTGGATGCTCTTCGCCGGCTTCGCCCTGTTCCTGTGGTGGCGGTTCGTCCGCGACGACCACGTCCGGGACGAGCACGAGCGCCGGCTCGACGAGGAGTGGGCCGCGCAGTGGCGCGCCGAGGAGCTCGAGCGGCGCCGGGCGGCCGCGCGCGAGGCCAAGGAGCGGGCCGTCGCGGCACAGTCCGCGGCGCACCCACGCCAGGACCACGACGACGACGGGGCCGCGCGCCCCGACCCCCGCGACCCGGGCCCCCGTGGGCCCCGAGAGGAGCAGAGCCGATGAGCACCCAGCACCCCGGCCCCCAGCCGGTGGACCCGGCGAGCCTGCCGGATCCCGAGGACATCACGGAGGCCGACCTGCCCGAGCCGCCCCCGCGGCCAGGCCGGGAGCATCGCCGTTTCGCCGGCACCCAGCAGCAGATCCGCTCCGCCACCCGCCTCTACGTGGTGTGCGCGTGGATCACCGGCATCATGCTCCTGCTGCTCGTGGCGGAGATGGTGCTGAAGTACGGCATGCACGTGGAGCTCTACGCGGGCGGCACCACCCTGGACGGAGAGGCCAACGGCCTGGGGCTGCACCCCACGGACAGCGTGACCGGGGGAGTGAACCTGTCCCTGTTCATCCTCATCGCCCACGGCTGGATGTACGTGGTGTACCTGCTCGCCTCGTTCCGCCTGTGGTCCCTGATGCGCTGGGAGCCGCTGCGCCTGCTGGCGATGGCCGGCGGCGGCGTCGTGCCGTTCCTGTCCTTCGTGGTGGAGAAGCGCATGACCCGCGTGGTCCGGGACGAGCTGCACCGCTTCCCGGACGCCGCGCGGCGCTACTGAGCGCCTCGACTATCCTGGACGGGTGACGCAGAATGCCCCCCACCCCGACCGCGCGTCCTGGACCTGGACGTGATGACCGGACGCGCGGGCGACGCCCGCGTGCGCTCCCGCACCCTCGTCCTCGCCCGCGACCCCCGGCACCCCGACGTCCCCGCCGCGGCGTGCCCGCCCGTCCCGGGCGAGCGCGGGATCCTGGAGGACGGCACCCTGTGGTGGTGGGCCCCCGCCGACCCCGTCCTGCCAGGCCTCACGCTGACCGCCGACCCGGACGCGCTCGCGGCCCTGCTCGGCACGGCGCCGGGCCGGGCCCGCCTCACGTGGCGCGGCTACCGGCCGCGGGACCGCGCGGTCCTGGCCGTCGAGGCGACCGGCGACGACGGCGTCGCGGCCCGCACGTTCCTGAAGGTGCTCCCGCCCGCGCGCGCCGCACGGGTCGCCCGGCGGCAGGCCGCCGCGGGGGCGGCCGGGGTGCCGGTGCCCGCCGTCCTCGCGACGCCGGAGCACGGGGTGCTCCCGCTCGCGAGCGTGCCGGGCCTGCCCTGGCGGGCGCTGCTGGCCGGGCCCGAGGCCGCCGGCCTCGACCCCGCGCGGGTCGCCGCGCTGCTGGACCGGCTGCCGCCGGTGCCCGAGGAGCCCCCCGGCCCGGCCGGCCCCACGGCCGGGGCGGCCGGGTGCGCCGACACGGACGACGGCGGACCCGCCATCCTGCTCGAGCACGCCACGTGGGCCGCCGTCGTGCTGGACCCCGAGGCCCAGGACGAGGTCGCAGCCCGGGCCGACCGGCTCCGCGCGGCGCTCGCGGCCGGGGATCCCGGCCCACGTGTGCCCGTGCACGGCGACCTGCACCCGGGGAACCTGCACGTGGACGCGGCGGGGGAGCGGATCACCGGCGTGCTGGACGCCGACGACCTGGGCATGGGGCACCGCGTGGACGACTGGGCCGTCCTGATCGCCCATCTCGAGGCGGGCGCCGTGGACCTCGGTGCCGGCGGCGCCGCGCTGCGCGCCGTGGCCGCACGGTTCCGGCGCCACGCCCGCAGCGAGGTCGACGAGGTGGCGCTGGCGGCCCGCGTCGCGACCGTGCTCGCCGCCCTCGCGGCGCAGCCGACCGCGCCCCGCGCCGTGCGGTCCGCCCGCCGGGCCGCCGCCGACGCCGCCCTGGCCCGCGTCGGCCTGTGACCCGCGATGGCGGCCACCCCCTCGAGCGGCGGTCAGTCCGCGCCGAGCCCCTCCCGGAGCGCGTCGAGCTCGTCCCGGACGCGCGCGGCGCCGTCGTGGTCCCCGAGGGCGGACAGGCACTGGTGCAGGCCCGTGAGCGCCCCGAGGCGCACGAGCGTGGACTCGGTGGACTCGCACACCAGGCGGAAGAGCGTCGCGGCCTGCTCGGGGCTGCCGTCCTCGGCCACCACGTAGGCGGCGAAGAGCTCGGCCTGCGCGGCGCCCTCGCGGTCCCCGGCGGCGGTGAACAGGTCGGCGGCCTGCAGCGCGGTGGCGATCGCCTCCGGCCCCCGCTCGAGCGACCACAGGGCACGGGCGCGGGTGTCCGTGTAGTCGGCCACCTGCCAGTCGGCGCCGGCGTCCCGCACGAGGGCGAGCGCCTCCTCGAGGAGGTCGAGGCCCTCCGCCTGGCCGGACTCGCACAGCAGGTACCCGTGCGCGTGCAGCGCGGCCGGCAGCACCGCCGGGTCCTCGTCCACCGCCTGGCGCGCGGCCGCGACCGCCCGCTCGAACAGGTCGAGGGCGGAGGGCCGGGTGCGTTCGTCGCGCTCGCGGTTCACGAGGGCGCCGGCGGCCAGGAGCGTGCGCGCGGCGTCCTCCCACTGGCCGTGGGCCTCGAACAGGCCGGCCGCCTCCCGCCACAGGGGCAGCGCGTTCTCGGCGCGGTCCTGGTCGTGGTGGGCGTGACCGAGGTCCACGAGGGCACGGGCCTGCTCGACGTCCCGGCCGTGGGTGGCCTCGCGGCGCACCAGCCGGGCGAGCAGGGGCTCGGCCTCGTCGGCGCGGCCGGCGAGCACGAGCTGGTGCGCCCACCAGTAGCTCAGGCTCGAGGCCTCCGGCGCCTCGGCCTTCTCCGCGTGCACGGAGGCCAGCTCCCACGCGGCCACGGCGACCTCCTCGTACCCGTCGAGGTCGCCGGCCACGCGCCCGGCCAGGGCCGCCGCGGAGGCGGCGCCGCGCCGCAGCCCGACCGAGGCCATCCGCTCCGCCGCCTCGAGCGCCAGGTCGAGGGCCGCCGTCGGACGGTCCAGCTCGTGGGCGGCGATCGCCCGCACCGTGGTGGCGGAGGCGAGGACGGCCCGGGCGGCGGGCAGCGCGGTGACGACGGCGGCCGCCGCGTCCGCCTCGGCGTGCTCGCCCCGCCACAGGTGCAGGCGGGCGAGCAGCAGATGCGCGCTGGACCACGAGCCGGTGGGCAGCAGGGCACCGGCCGCGCGCAGCCCGCCCAGGACGGCGATGACGCGGCGGGCCAGCTCGAGCGCGGCGTCCAGGTCCCCGGTGTGCACGCGGTGCACGGCCAGGGCCAGGGCGGCCTCGGGCAGGACGGTGTCCCCGGGGTCCTCGCCGGGAGCGCCCGGCTCGTCCTCCACGACGCCGGCCAGCACCGCCGCCTCGACCGTGTCCGGGTCGCGCACGAGGGCGCCGCCGAGCTGGGACTCGAGCCCGGCCTGCCGGGGCCGGCCGAGGTGGCGCAGCAGCGCCGCCCGGGCCTCCACCCAGCGGGTCAGGGCGGCCTCGTCCCCGACCTGGCCCGCGGCGACGGCGAGCGCCCGCAGCAGGGCGAGGCGGACGTCGTCCTGGCCGGGCCCGAGCGCGGCGAGACCGGAGTCGGCGAGGCGGGCGGACTCCCGGGGCTCGTCGCGCAGCGCGGCCTCGAGGGAGAGCTCCCACCAGCCTCGGGCGTCCAGGGCGGTCGGGGCGTCGGGCGCCGCGGTGCCGCGGGCCTGCCGGAGCAGGGCGCGCACCCGGTCCAGGGCGGCGTCGACGGCCGGCTCCACGGGGCCGCCGGAGGGGTCGTCCCGGTGGGGCGGGTCCTGCGGGGTGTCCACGGGCGCTGCTCCTTCCGGTGGTGGGACGGGTGGTCCTCCAGCCTAGGGCGCGGGTCGGTGGACCGTGCCGCTGTTCGCGGTGGGCGGTGCTCGTAGACTGGCCGGGCCCGCAGCGTCGCCCGCCGCGGGCCGTCCCACTGCCGCCAGGAGTCCGCAGCCATGAGCACCACCCCCGCCGCCCCGGACGCCGCCGGAGCGCACCCCGCCGGCCCGTTCCAGACGCGCGCCGGCGCCTACGCCCTGATCGTGGACGGCGGCCGCGTCCTGCTCAGCTCGTGGCAGGGGCCCGAGTTCCTGCAGTGGACGCTGCCCGGCGGCGGCATCGAGCTCGGCGAGAGCCCGGAGGAGGCGTGCCTGCGCGAGGTCTGGGAGGAGACCGGCCACACCGCCGAGCTCACGGGCCTGCTGGGCGTCACGACCGGGACGATCCCGGTGGAGAAGCGCCTGCGGGGCGAGCCGCTGCCCCTGCTCACCGTGCAGGTCCTCTACACCGCCCGCATCACGGGCGGCGTCCTGCGCCCTGAGGTCGGCGGATCCTCGACGGACGCGCGCTGGTTCGACCTCGCGGAGCTCAGCGAGCTGCGCACCGCCTCCTGGGTCACCGAGGCGCTCGCCCGTGCCGGGGTGGACACGTGAGCCGCCCCGCCCACCGCCGCCCGACGGCCCTCGCCGCCTCCGCCCTCGCGC
>NZ_JABFBA010000023.1:183388-193092 GCF_017168445.1 Micrococcus sp. KRD026
GAGCCCCACCGCGCTGCCCGCCGGGGATCCCGCGGCCGACGCCCAGGCGGCCGGGCGCGTCCTGGAGACGCTGCTTGCCGAGGAGACGGCCGCAGCGGGGACACCGCAGGACGAGGCCCCGGCTGTGCTGTCCTCGTCGGCGGGCGTGCTGCGCCTGACCGCGGTCGTCACCCAGACCACCGCGGCCCGGCTCGAGCTCGAGTCGATCACGGACCTCAACGGCCGGTGCGAGTCGCTCACCGCCGTCGCACCCCCGCCCCTGACCGCCGCGGCGGATCCGGACGCGGCCACGGCCCTGCGCGCCCGCCTGGACCGGCTCGCCGGCTGTCGACCCGAGACCTGGCTGGCCGACACCGAGGACCCGAGCGCCGCCGTCGTCGCGGATGAGGCCCAGGTCGCGCTGCTGACCCGCACGGATCCGGAGATCGACGCGAACTCGCTCGTCCCGCTCGAGGACGACGGCCGCGTGCTCCCGGAGGGGCGGCTGACCGCCGTCGGCTCCGCCGCGACGCTGGATGACGACGCCGAGCGGCGCATCGCCGAGGTGATGTCCGCCCTCGACGGCGACGGTCTGCGGGAGCTCGAACGGCTCACCACGGGCGCCGACCCGCTTCCCCTCGCCGAGGCCGCGCAGTACTGGCTGGTGGACCATGGCCTGGAGGACGCGCCTGAGGACTGGTTCGTGCCCCGCGGCTCCTGGTTCTGAGCCCGCACGGATGCGGGGCGCCGGCCCGCGTCGCACGAGCGCGACTGTGATGCACACCGCCCGGGGGTGCCATGATGGAGGGCATGCCGACCCCGCGTCCCCGCCAGATCCGCCAGTCCGCCAAGCTGCTGAACGTCCGCTACGACGTGCGCGGCCCCATCCTGGAGGAGGCGCAGCGGATGGAGGCCGCGGGCCACCGGATCATGAAGCTGAACATCGGCAACCCGGCCCCGTTCGGCTTCGAGGCGCCGGACGCCGTCCTGGCGGCGATGCACCAGCACCTGCCGCACGCGCAGGGCTACTCGGACTCCAAGGGCATCTACTCGGCGCGCATCGCCGTCTCGCAGTACTACGAGTCCCGGGGCATCCGGGACATCGGCGTGGACGACGTGTTCATCGGCAACGGCGTGTCCGAGATGATCACCATGGTCTTGCAGGCCCTGGTCGACGACGGCGACGAGATCCTCGTCCCCTCGCCCGACTACCCGCTGTGGACCGGCGCCACCACCCTGGCCGGGGGCCGGGCGGTGCACTACCGCTGCGTCGAGGAGGAGGGCTGGGAGCCCGACCTCGAGCACATCGAGTCCCTCATCACGGAGCGCACCAAGGGCATCGTCCTGATCAACCCGAACAACCCCACCGGCGCGGTCTACTCCCGCGCCGTGCTGCAGGGCATCGTGGACGTGGCCCGCCGCCACAACCTCGTCCTCATGGCGGACGAGATCTACGAGAAGATCACCTACGACGGCGCCCGCCACATCAACGCCGCCGGCCTGTCCGACGACGTGCTCACCCTGACGTTCTCAGGCCTGTCCAAGGCGTACCGGGTGGCGGGCTACCGCTCCGGCTGGGTGGCCGTGTCCGGGCCGAAGCACCGGGCCGCCGACTTCCTCGAGGGCCTGACCCTGCTGGCCAACATGCGGATGTGCGCCAACGTGCCCGCGCAGCACGCCATCCAGGTGGCACTGGGCGGCTACCAGTCCATCGACGACCTCGTCCTGCCCGGCGGCCGGCTGCTCGAGCAGCGCAACCTCGCCCAGGACCGCCTGAACGCCATCCCCGGCGTGTCCGTGCAGCCGGCCCACGGCGCCCTCTACCTGTTCCCGCGGCTGGACCCGGAGGTCTACGCGATCGACGACGACGAGGCGTTCGTCATCGAGCTGCTGCGGGCGAAGAAGATCCTCGTCTCGCACGGCGGGGCGTTCAACTACCCGCACAGCGACCACTTCCGGCTCGTCACGCTGCCCAGCGTGAAGGACCTGGACGTGGCCCTGGACCGCCTCGAGGACTTCCTCGAGGACTGGAGGGAGCACCATGGCTGACACCCCGGCCACCGAGGCGGGCCGTCCCGCCCGTGCCACCGACGACGGCGTCTTCGACGGCCCCGCGCGGGAGCTGTTCGCCGCCCGCCGCGGGGACGAGGTCCGGGGCCCGGCCGACGTCGACGCCGCCGCGACGCCCGGCTACGGCGGGGACAAGGCGAAGGGCAAGAAGGACCTGGCCGCGCGCGGCGCGGTGCTCGCCGACCTGCAGGAGCTGCTGTTCGCCCAGTCGGTGCGCGACGCGCCCGTGGGGGAGGTGCCGTCCCTGCTGGTGGTCCTGCAGGGCATGGACACCGCCGGCAAGGGCGGGATCATACGCCACGTGATCGGGGCGATGGATCCGCTGGGCGTCCACGTGCACGCGTTCAAGGCGCCGACCCCGGAGGAGCGCGCCCACGACTTCCTGTGGCGCATCCGACCGCACCTCCCGCGGCCCGGCCTGGTCTCCGTGTTCGACCGGTCGCACTACGAGGATGTGCTCGTGCACCGCGTGCGCGGGCTCTCCCCTCTGGCCGAGGTGGAGGAGCGCTACGGGGCCATCCGCGAGTTCGAGGCGGCCGTGCGCGCCGCGGGGACACGGATCGTCAAGGTGATGCTGCGGATCTCGCCGGAGGAGCAGGCCAAGCGCCTGCTGGCCCGCCTGGACGACCCCACGAAGCACTGGAAGTTCAGCGAGAGCGATCTCGATGACCGCGCGTACTGGGACCAGTACATGGACGCGTACCGGATCGCGATCGAGCGGACGGACACCGAGGACGCGCCGTGGTTCATCGTGCCGGCGGACCGCAAGTGGTTCGCGCGGCTGGCGGTGCAGCAGCTGATCATCGAGACCCTGCAGGGGATGGGGCTGGACTGGCCGAAGGCCGACTTCGACGTCGCGGCCGCCCGCCGTCGCCTGCTGGCGGGCTGAGCGCCGCCGTCGTCGCGCTGGGCGGGCAGTGGTGGCCGGACCTTGCCAAGCACGGGGTCGCGGTGAGTCGATGTACGGACACCGGGCGCCGCAGAGGCGCTCCGGATCCGATCCGAAAGGTGGACCCATGACTGAGAACGCCAACCAGAATGCCCCGCTGACCGGCAAGACCGTCGCGTTCCTCGCGACCAACGGCGTCGAGCAGGTCGAGCTGACCTCCCCGTGGGAGGCCGTGATCGCCGCCGGCGCGACCCCCGTGCTCGTCTCGCCGGAGTCCGGCACCATCACCGCGATGCAGTCCGACTGGGATCACGGCGAGTCCTTCGACGTGAACACGACGGTGAAGGACGCCAAGGCCGAGGACTTCGACGGCCTCGTGATGCCGGGCGGCACCCTGAACGCGGACGCCATGCGCGTCAACAAGGACGCCCAGGCGTTCGTGCGTGCCTTCTTCGAGCAGCACAAGCCGGTGGCGGCCATCTGCCACGCCCCGTGGACCCTGATCGAGGCCGGCGTCGTGGAGGGCCGCCGCCTGACCAGCTACCCGTCCCTGAAGACTGACCTGAAGAACGCGGGCGCCCAGTGGGTGGACGAGGAGGTCGTCGTGGACAACGGGCTGACCACCTCGCGCTCCCCGGACGATCTCGACGCCTTCAACGCCAAGGTCGTGGAGGAGCTGAGCGAGGGCAAGCACGAGGACCAGACCGCCTGACCGACGTCGGGCGCGAGTCGCGTGGGGGCGGGGGCCGGTGGCCCCCGCCCCCACCGTTTCCCGAACGAAAGCGGGGCGGAGGCCGCCGTTTCCCGGACGAAAGCGGGGGGGGGCGTGGTCAGTCGACGTCGGGGGCGGCCTCGCCGCGCACCTGGTCGAGGCGGGCGCGGGCGCCGTCCAGCCAGGCCTGGCAGCGGTCGGCCAGCGCCTCCCCGCGTTCCCACAGGGCCAGGGACTCCTCGAGGCCGGCGCCACCGGCCTCCAGCCTCCCCACGGTCTCCATCAGCTCGGCGCGCGCCTGCTCGTAGCTCATCCGGGCCACGTCCGAGACGTCCGCGGAGGTGAAGCCCTCCACGCCGCTGGGGCGGCCCGGGTCCTGCGTCTGCTCCATGCCCTGTTCACTCATGCCTGTCGTGTCCTCTCGTGGGATGGGGTCGGGGTGGGCCGATGCGTCGCGACGACGTCTGCGGCGATCCGCCCGACCGCCACGAGGATGTCGAGCCGGTCGTCCGGGGCGACCTGGTCCGCGTCGCGCACGACCTGTCCGGCGTGCTGGACCACGGCGTAGCCGCGGTCCAGGGTGCGCTGCGGGGACAGGGCGCGGACGCGGGCGCGCAGCTGCGTGAGTGCGTCCTCCTCGCGGACGAGCCGGTGGCCCAGGGCGGACCGGCCGCGCTCGCGCCACCGGTCCGTCTCCTCCTGCCGGGTATCCACCATCACGTGCGGGCGGGCCAGCACGGGCCGGGAGCGCAAGGCCGCGAGCCCCTCGGCCTCGGCGCGCACGCGGCGCTCGACGGCCGCGGCCAGCCGCAGGCGCGCGTCGGCGAGTCCCGCAGCCTCCTGGGCCGCGTCCGGGACGATCCGCTTGGCCGCGTCCGTGGGCGTGGAGGCGCGCAGGTCGGCGACGTCGTCGAGGACCGGGCGGTCCGCTTCGTGGCCGATCGCCGAGACGACGGGCGTGCGCGCCGCCGCCACGGCGCGCACCAGCGCCTCGTCCGAGAAGGGGAGCACGACCTCCTCGAGCGCGCCGCCGCCGCGGGCGATGACGATGACGTCCACGGCCGGGTCGGCGTCGAGCTCGGCGAGCGCGGCGGCCACCTGCCGAGGGGCCTCGGCGCCCTGCACGGCGACCTCACGGATCTCGAACTCGGCGGCGGGCCAGCGCAGCAGGGTGTTGCGCAGCACGTCCTTCTTCGCGTCCGAGTCGCGGCCGGTGATGAGCCCGATCCGGTGGGGGAGCAGGGGCAGGGGTCGTTTGCGCGCGGGGGAGGTCAGCCCCTCCTCGGCGAGGGCCCGGCGCAGCAGCTCCACGCGGGCCAGCAGATCGCCGAGGCCGACCGGTCGCATCTCCTGCACGTTCATGGACAGGCGCCCAGCTTTGAGCCAGAAGTTCGGCTTTACGCGCGCCACCACGCGGGAGCCCTGCTGGACGGTCCCGTCCAGGGTCATGGCGACGTTCCGCCAGGCGGTGAGCGGCAGGGACACCTCCTCCTCGAGGTCCCGCATGGTCATGTAGACGTTGCCGCGGTTGTTCTTGAACTCGATGAGCTGGCCCTCGATCCACGTGGCGGGCGCGCGCTCGATGTGGGCCTTGAGGTTCTCGGAGAGCCGGCGCAGGGGCCACGGCCGCTCGGCGGAGGTCTCGCCCGCGCGGGCGGGCGCCGAGACGGGCATGTCCGACGCCGCCGAGGCGCCCTCGGTCACGGGCTGGTCCATCCGGGTCCCTCCTGTCCGCGCCCGGTCCGCCCGGGCACGGGCCCACCGTACCGCCCTCGCCGGACGCGCAAGACGGCGCCCGGGCGTCCCCCGGACCCGCCGCCGGCCCGGTCGGGCGCTCAGACCGGGGAACGTCCGGCCAGGATCAGTACGCTCGACGGGGTCGGAACGGAACGGAATGGAAGGACCCCATGCGCACCACTCTCAGTGTCCTCGTCGCGGCCCTGGCGGGCCTGCTGGCGGTGCTCGCGACGGCCGGTGCCCTCGTCGACGAGGCGACGCACCGCCCGGAGCTGCTGCGCGGGGTGACGGAGCAGGTCGCAGTGGACCCCGAGGTCCGCGCCGCCGTGCCGGGGGTGATCGACGACGTCGTGCACGACGCCATCCCCGAGCAGGTGCCGGGCCCGCTGGCCCAGGCGGCCGAGGACCTGCTGCGCCCGCTGGCCCAGCGTGTGGCGGACGACCCGCAGGTGGTGCAGGGCTGGTCCGACACCGCTGACGAGGCCCGGCGCGCCTGGCTCGCCCAGCTCGAGGACCCGCAGGGCGCGGACGAGCCCGGCTCGGGCGCGGACGTGACCATCCCGTTCGGTCCCGTCGCACAGTCCGGGATCACCGCCGCCCTGGGCGACATCGAACGTGACCTGCGCGAGGACCGGTTCGACCTGCCCGGGCAGGCGCTGCTGGAGACGATCGCGGGCGCGGACGTCGGCGACTGGGCCGCGGACACGCTGCTGGCACCCCTGTACGACCGCGCCGCGGACCTGCGGGACAGCACCGCGCTGCGCATGGACGCGCGCATCGACGCCCTGGCCGGCACGGATCGGGCCACCGTGCACCGCTGGGTGGACGCCTCCGCGCACTGGCGTTGGGCCGCCGCCGCCTCCGTGCTGGCGCTCGTGGGCGCCCTGCTGCTCGCCCCCCGAGGGCGGCGGGGCCTCGCCGTGGCCGTGGCGGGTGCGGTCGCCCTGGCCGGCGGACTGATCGGCGGCGCCCGCCTGGGTCCGGACGCGGTCCACCTCACGGCACCCGAGGGGGCCTCCCCCGGGGTGGCCGCGTTCGTCCAGCAGATGGAGGAGGCCGCCCGCCCGGCGTTCGCGGCCGCCGTCGCCCCCTACCCCCAGACCCTGACCACCCTGGGCTGGATCGTGCTGGCCGCGGGCCTGCTGCTGGCCCTGGCCGAGCTGTGGGTCGCTCGGCGTGGCCGGGTCCGTGCCGCCCGGGCGGACGGTCCCCCCGCGGTGGGCCGCTCCCACACCGCCGCCGACGTCACGTCGCGCTGAGCCCGCGGCGAAGCCCGGGCCCGGTCTGCGTCCCGGCCGATAGCATGGAGGGCATGTCCGCTCCCTCCGTCTCCGCCCGTCCGTCCGCCGTCGGCCTCGGGATGCCGCAGGTCCCGCGCGTTCGCCGATCCCGTGAGGAGGTGGAGGCGGCCGCGCCCGTGTCCGGTGAGAAGCGCGTGCTGCTGGCTGCCCCCCGTGGCTACTGCGCCGGCGTGGACCGCGCCGTCGTCGCCGTCGAGAAGGCCCTCGAGCACCACGGCGCCCCCGTGTACGTGCGCAAGGAGATCGTCCACAACCGGCACGTCGTGGACACCCTGACCGAGCGCGGCGTGGTGTTCGTCGACGAGCTGGACGAGGTGCCCGAGGGCGCCCTGACCGTCTTCTCCGCGCACGGCGTGTCCCCGGCCGTCGTCGAGGAGGCCGCCCAGCGTAACCTGCACACCATCGACGCCACGTGCCCGCTCGTGACCAAGGTGCACCGCGAGGCCGTGCGCTTCGCCAAGCAGGACAAGCGGATCCTGTTGATCGGCCACGACGGCCACGAGGAGGTCGAGGGCACGTTCGGCGAGGCGCCCGAGCACACCACGGTGATCAACGACGTCGCCGAGGCCCGCACCGTCCAGGTGGATGATCCGGACAACCTGATCTGGCTCTCCCAGACCACGCTCTCCGTGGACGAGACCCTCGAGATCGTCTCCGTGCTCCGCGAGCGGTTCCCGAACCTGCAGGACCCGCCCTCGGACGACATCTGCTACGCCACCTCCAACCGGCAGGCGGCCATCAAGTCGATCTCGCCGGAGTGCGACCTGGTGATCATCGTGGGCTCGGCGAACTCCTCGAACTCGGTGCGCCTCAAGGAGGTCGCCGCGGAGTACGGGGCCTCCCGCGCCGAGCGCGTCGACTTCGCCAACCAGGTGGACGAGTCCTGGTTCGAGGGCGTGGCCACCGTGGGCCTGTCCTCCGGCGCGTCCGTGCCCGAGGTGCTGGTCCAGGAGGTGCTCGCGCTGCTGGCCGAGTACGGCTACGGGCAGGTGGACGAGGTGGTGACCGCCGAGGAGGACATCATCTTCTCCCTGCCCAAGGAGCTGCGCGCCGAGATGAAGCGCGTGGGCGACGACGGGCGCGCCCTCGGCGGACGCCGCCGCGACGCCGAGGCCTGACCGCGCCCCTCGTCTCCTCGCTGAGGCCCGCAGACTCGCCGTCGCGACGCCGACGTAGCGGCGAGTCTGCGGGCCTCGGTGTGTCCGGGCCGGCGGGTGGTCAGGGACTCAGAGCCCGAAGACCCAGACGAGCAGGGTCATCGACGCGATGGAGATGAGCACGGCGGCGATGATGTTCAGCCACACGCCGCCCTTCACCATCTGGCCGATGGTCACGTAGCCGGAGCCGTACGCGATGGCGTTCGGCGGGGTGGCCACGGGCAGCATGAACGCGCAGGTCGCGGCGAGGGCGACGGGCGCGGCCAGCATGAGCGGGGGGACGCCGGTGCCCAGGGCCACGCCGGAGGCGACCGGCAGGAACGTGGCCGCGGTGGCCGTGTTCGAGGTCATCTCGGTCAGCAGCAGGATGCCGACGGCGGCGATCACCACGAGCACCCACACGGGGATGTCGCCGAAGCCCTTGACCTGCTCACCGAGCCACGTGGACAGGCCCGACTTGGAGAACTGACCGGACAGGGCCAGGCCGCCGCCGAACAGCAGGAGCACGCCCCACGGCAGCTCCTTCGCGGCCTCCCAGTCGAGCAGGCGCACGCCGCGCCCGGCCCCGCCGCCGGCCGGCAGGAGGAACAGGATGAGTCCGACGACCATGGCGATGGCCGCGTCCGAGAGCAGCGGGGACTCCAGGCCCAGGACGTACTCGGAGATCAGCGGCACGGTGATCCAGGCCAGCGCGGCGAGGATGAAGACGGCGAGGACCTTGGCCTCGGGGGCGCTCATGCGGCCGAGGCGGGCCAGCTCGGTGGCGATCAGGTCGCGGCCGCCGGGGACCTCGTCGATCTCGGGGCGGAACAGCACGCGGGTGAGCAGGAACCAGCACGCGAAGAGCAGCACGACGGCGATCGGCACGCCGACCAGCATCCACTGGCCGAAGCCGATCTCCACGCCGTGCTCGGCGGCCATGTGGCCCGCGAGCAGGGTGTTGGGCGGGGTGCCGATGATGGTGCCGAGCGAGCCGATGGACGCGGCGTAGGCGATGCCGAGCATGAGCGCGGTGCCGAAGTTCGTCTTCGTCAGGGAGCGGATCTCGGCCTGCGTGGGGGCCTCGCCGGGCGCGGATGCGGGCGCGGCGGGGCGGTCGGCCTGGTCCGCTGCCTCGTCCCCGGTCAGGGCGCCGTCCGTGCCGTAGCGCTGGACGAGCACGAGGATGGACACGCCGATGGGGAGCATCATCACGGCGGTGGCGGTGTTGGACACCCACATGGAGATGAACCCGGTGGCGATCATGAAGCCCAGGACGAGGTTCACGGTCCTGGCGCCCATGAACGTCAGGACGCCGAGCGCGATGCGCCGGTGCAGGTTCCAGCGCTGCATGGCCAGGGCGAGCATGAAGCCGCCCATGAACAGGAAGATGATGTTGTTGCCGTAGCTCGCGCCGACGGCGTCGAAGGTGATGCCGCCGTCGGACTCCTCGGCGGGCACGCCGAGCGGGAAGACCACGAGCGGCAGCAGGGCGGTGGCGGGGATGGGCAGGGCCTCGGTCATCCACCACACGGCCATGAGCACGGCGGTGGCGGCGACGAGGCGGGGCCAGACGCCGAGGTCGCCCGGCATCAGCAGGAACAGGGCGACGGCGAGCAGGGGGCCGGCCACGAGGCCGATGATGCGCTTGACGTTCTCGCCGCCGGGCAGCGGCTCGTCACGCATGCCCGGGGAGAGGTCGTGTTCGAACTCCTGGGCGGCCGCTCGGGGGTCGAAGCGGGAGACGTGCTCGTTGACGTTGCTCGGCGGGGGGAGCGGACGGGACTGCATGGGGCCTCCTCATCAGGTCAGGCCCTCGGCGCGGCCTGGCAATTCTCTGTGAGTTTCACGGTAGCAAGTGGCCCGGGGCACGGAAAGAC
>NZ_JABFBA010000023.1:193192-214400 GCF_017168445.1 Micrococcus sp. KRD026
CGACGGCGCAGCTCGTCCTCCTCCACGCCCGTGACCAGTTCCGGGGCGGCCAGGGGTCGGGGCGCGGACTCGAGCGTGCGGATGTCCGGCGTGGGGGCCAGGCCCGGGTCGGCGTCGCGGAGGCGCCGGGCGGCGGGGAGCACGCGCGACTCGACGTTGCCGACGAGCTGGTTGTAGCGGTCCACGGCGGTCTTGAGGGAGCCGCCCATGCGGTCCAGGTGGGTGCCGAGCGTGCCGAGGCGCTCGTAGAGGTCCTTCGCGCTGGCCACCACAGTGTGGGCGTTCTCGGCCAGGGTGTCCTGCCGCCACGCGTAGGCCACGGACTTCAGGGCGGTCAGGAGGGAGACGGGGGCGACGAGCGCGACGTTCCGCGAGAACGCGTGGTCCAGCAGCCCGGGGTCCGCGTCCAGGGCCGCGGCCAGGAGCGACTCGGCGGGCAGGAAGCACAGGACCAGCTCGGGGGAGTGCTCGAGGCCGGCCCAGTAGGACTTCGCGGAGAGCTGGTCCACGTGGCGGCGCACGGCCGCGGCGTGCTGGGCGGCCAGCGCCTGGCGCCGCTCGTACGCCTCCTCGCCGGGCTCGTCCGCGAGGGCCTCGGCGGCCAGCGCGTCCCCGATGGGGGCCTTGGCGTCCACGGCCATGGCCTTGCCGCCGGGCAGGGACACCACGAGGTCCGGGCGGAGGCGCTCGCCGTCCCTGCCGGACAGCGTGGCCTGCTCCGTGAAGTCCACGTGGTGGAGCATGCCCGCCGCCTCCACGACCCGCCGCAGCTGCGCCTCGCCCCAGTGGCCCCGCGCGGAGGTGGACTTGAGGGTGGCCATGAGCGACGTGGTCTGGTTCAGCAGGTCACGGTCCGTGGCCGCGGCGGCGCGGAGCTGCTCCCCGAGCCGGCCGAACTGGGACGCCCGATCCCGTTCCAGCACGCTCACCTGCTCCTGGAGCGCCGCCAGCCGCTGGCCCAGCGGGGCGAGCGTGGACATCACCTGGGACTCCGCGCGTTGGCGTTCGGCGTCCTCGGCGCGCGCGGCCGTGAGCGCGCGCTGCTCCGCCCGGGCGGCCGCGAGCTCTTCTCGCGCCCCCTGGTGCTCGGTGCGCAGCGCGGCCAGCTCGGCCTGGGCCCGGCGGGCCTCCTCACCGCCGCCGGCCGCCCGGCGCCACATGAGCCACGCGCCCACCAGGGCACCCAGCACGAGTCCGAGGATGAGGGCGAGCAGCAGGCTGAGGATCTCCATGACCCCACCCTCGCAGGCCGCAGGGACACGTTAGGCGGCGGCGCGCCGTCGTCGGGGCGGGCGGCTCAGCCGAAGAGCGGGTTGGGGCCGTTGGCCACGACCTGCGGGTCGCCGTCGACGCGGGCGGCGATGCCCGCCGCGGCGACGCCGGGCAGATAGGGGAAGACCATGCGGGTCGAGGCCAGGGCGGCGGCGTCGAAGGCCTCCACCGCGACGGCCGGGCGGGGCCCGTCCGCCGTCTCGATCTCGCCGTCGAACACGGCCACCGCCCGCGTGGGGCGCGGGCTGATCTTCGCGACCGTGGCGGCCGCCTGCTCGGGCTCGAGGTCCGGGTGCTCCCACATGCCGCGCTGGCCGTCGGCGGCGACGGCGAGGATCGTCGGGGCGAACACGGACTGCCGGCCGAGCGTGTCGAACACGTGCTCCACCGCGAGGCTGATCAGCGGCAGCAGCTCGCCGCCGGGAGGCGTGGGGGTCGGTCCGGTGGGCGTCGGGGTGCTCATGGGGCCGAGGCTACCGGCCCTGTCCGACGGCGCCCACCCGTGCCTAGCGTGAGCACATGCAGCTGACCATCGCCCCCGGGGACATCACGGCCACGCACGCGGACGCCGTCGTCAACGCCGCCAACTCCACCCTGCTCGGCGGCGGAGGCGTGGACGGCGCCATCCACCGGCGTGGCGGCCCCGAGATCCTGGCCGAGTGCCGCCGCCTGCGCGAGACCGACCTGCCGGAGGGGCTGCCCGCCGGGCAGGCCGTGGCGACGACGGCGGGGCGCCTGCCCGCGCGCTGGGTCGTCCACACGGTGGGCCCGGTGTGGGCCAAGACCATCGACAAGTCCGACACCCTCGCCTCGTGCTACCGCGAGTCCCTGAAGGTGGCGGCCGGGCTCGGCGCCCGGACGGTCGCGTTCCCGGCGATCTCCGCGGGGATCTACGGCTGGCCCATGGAGGACGCGGCGCGGATCGCCGTCGAGACCTGCCACGCGATGGCGGACGAGGTGGGCGACACCGTGGACGAGGTGCTGTTCGTGCCCTACGGGAAGGAGGCGGAGACGGCGTTCCGGACCGCCCTGGACAGGGTTGAGCGGGGCTGACTCAACTCCGTGGAATACCCCGTGGGGGGACGGCGTTGCACAGGACAGTCGCCGCTCAACCGGAGCGGCCCGCCCTGCATGAGGAGTGATCGACCATGGCTCGTCCCATTGATCCGTTCCGCGAGATGGAGCGCCTGATGACCGGCTTCGCCCGCACCTCCGGCGCCGCCTCCATGCCCATGAACCTCTACCGCGAGGGCGACGTGTTCGTCGCCGAGGTGGAGCTGCCGGGCGTGGACCCGAGCTCGATCGACGTGGACGTCGAGGAGCGCACGCTCACCGTCCGCGCCGAGCGCAAGGAGGCCCCCGCCGGGGAGGACCGTCGCTGGCTCACCAAGGAGCGTCCGGCCGGCACCTTCGCCCGCCAGCTCAACCTCGGCCAGGGCCTGGCCCTGGACAAGATCGAGGCCGACTACAGCGACGGCGTGCTGCTGCTGACCATCCCGGTGGCCGAGCAGGCCAAGCCGCGCAAGATCCAGGTCAAGCACACCGGCTCCGCCGCCCAGGTGGAGGGCGAGGCCGTAGAGGGTGAGGCAGTGGAGGACTCCGCCGTCGAGACCTCCGGCGAGTGATCGCCCTCTGACGGAGCCGCGCGTGACCGGCGCGCGGCCCGCCCCCGAACGCAGAAGCGGCGGGCCCCCACCGGGGGCCCGCCGCTTCCGCGTGGTGCTCAGGCGCGGTCGGCCAGGATCAGCTGTGCCGCCTTCTCGCCGATCATGAAGCACGTGATGTTGGGGTTCACGGTCACGTGCTCGGGCATCACGGAGGCGTCGGCCACGCGCAGGCCCGTCACACCCTTGACCCGCAGGCGGGCGTCGAGCGGGCTCATGGGGTCGTCGTCGGTGCCCATGCGCACCGAGCCCACCGGGTGGTACACGGTGTTGTGGGTCCGCTTCACGTAGTCGGCGATCTCCTCGTCGGTCTGCACGTCCACGCCCGGGGCGAGCTCGCGGCCGGCCCACTCCGCCATCGCCGGCTGGGAGACGATCTCCCGGGCCAGCCGGATGCCGGCCACCGCGACGGCCATGTCATGACCCTCCGGGTCGGTGAAGTAGCGCGGGTCCACGGCCGGCTTGTCCCGGTAGTCGTTGGAGCGCAGGCGCACGGCGCCGCGGGACTTGGCGTGCGTGACGTTGGGGGTCAGGCAGAACGTCTCGTCCGCCGTCGGGTACCCCTGCCGGTAGGTGTGCATGTCGAACGGCACGGAGCCGTAGTGCATCATCAGGTCGGGGCGGTCCAGCCCCTCCTTGGTGGGCGAGAAGATCCCGATCTCCCAGTACTGCGTGGCGTCGCGGTACATGGGCTGCTTGGACTCCCAGGAGATGACCGCCTCGGGGTGGTCCTGCAGGTGGGAGCCGACGCCGGGGGAGTCCACGCGCACGTCGAGGCCGTGCTCGGCCAGGTGCTCGGCCGGGCCGATCCCGGAGAGCATCAGCAGCTTGGGCGTGTTGATCGCCCCGGCGGAGAGGATGACTTCGGCGCGGGCGTGGATCTCGGCCTGCCGGCCGTGCCGGTCCGCGACGTGCCGGACGCCGTAGGCGCGGCGGTCCTCGTCGACGAGCACCTCGCTCACCCAGTGGTCCGTGAGGATGTCGAGGTTCTCGCGGTCGAGGATCGGGTGGAGATAGGACACCGACGACGACGCGCGGGTGCCGTCCTGCTTGCGGTTGATCTGGAACCAGTTGGCTCCCTTCACGACGGTCTCGCCGGTGTTGAACGTCGTCGTCGGGATGCCGGCCTGGGCGGCGGCCTCGAGCAGGGCGACGCCGGTCGGGTCGTCGGCGGGCACGTCCATCAGCTCGACGGGGCCGTCGTGGCCGTGGTGATCGCCCTCGGCCCGGTTGTTCTCGAGCTTCTTCACCAGCGGCAGGGTGTGCTCGGCGCCCCAGCCGGTGGCGCCCATCGTCTCCCACTGGTCCAGGTCCTCCCGGGGAGGCCAGAACGCGATGCAGGAGTTGTGGGAGGAGCAGCCGCCGAGCACCTTGGCCCGGGAGTGGCGCATGAAGGAGTTGCCGTTCTCCTGCGGCTCGATGGGGTAGTCCCAGTCCAGGCCGGACTCGAGCAGCTCGGGCCACCGTCGCAGCTCGAGGACCTCGTCCAGGTCCACGTCGGTGGGGCCGGCCTCCAGCAGGGCGACGGTGATCTGGGGGTCCTCGGACAGGCGGGCCGCCAGGGCGGCCCCGGAGGAGCCGCCGCCGACCACGATGTAGTCGTAGACGGGCGTGTCGGGCTGCGGGGTCGAGGCGTCGGGGGTGGTGGTGGTCACGATCCGGGGGTCCTTTCGGTGGTCACGGGTGGGCGCGGGGTCTGGCCCCGCGCCCACGGGGAGGGGGCTCAGCGGCGGTCGGCGAACCAGCCGGTCACCGCGGGCTCGGTGTTCTGGTAGATGTGCTTGTGCTCCACGTACTCGCCCAGCCCGGTGGGGCCGAGCTCGCGGCCGATGCCGGAGGCCTTGAAGCCGCCCCACTCGGCCTGGGGGAGGTAGGGGTGGTAGTCGTTGATCCACACGGTGCCGTGGCGCAGGGCGCGGGAGACGCGCTGGCAGGTGCCGGCGTCGGAGCTCCACACGGCCCCGGCGAGGCCGTACTCGGTGTGGTTGGCGATCTCGATGGCCTCGGCCTCGGTGGAGAACGTCTCCACGGTGATCACCGGGCCGAAGCCCTCCTCGATGACGGCGGGGTTGTCCCGGTCGCAGCGGTCCAGCACGGTGGGGGCGTAGAAGAAGCCGTCCTTGTGCTCCTCGCCGCCCCAGTGCCCGCCCACGCGCAGGCGGGCGCCGGCCTCGACGCCGCGGCGGACGTAGTCCGTCACCTTGTCCCGGTGGGCCGCGGAGATCAGCGGGCCGGTCTCGGCGTGCTCGTCGAAGGGGCCGCCCATCACGATGTGCCCGGCGCGCTCGACGAGGTCGTCCACGAAGCGCTCGGCGATCGACTCGTGGACGATCAGGCGCGTGCCGGCCGAGCACACCAGGCCCGAGTCGGTGAACGCGGCGTTGAGGGCGTTGTCCAGGGCCGCCTCGTAGTGGGCGTCGGGGAAGATCACGTTGGGGTTCTTCCCGCCCAGCTCGAGGGCGACCTTCTTCACGGTGCCGGCGGCGGCCTGGGCGATGGTCTTGCCCGTGGCCAGTCCGCCCGTGAAGGAGACCAGGTCCACGTCCGGGTGGGAGGAGAGCGGCTCGCCCACGGTGGCGCCGGGGCCCAGCACCAGGTTCGCGACGCCGGCCGGCAGGCCCAGCGACTCGAGGGCGCGCATCGTGAGGATGGCGGTGTGCGGGGTCTGCTCGGCGGGCTTGAGCACGAAGGTGCAGCCGGCGGCCAGGGCCGGGGCGATCTTCCAGGCGGCCTGCAGCAGCGGGAAGTTCCAGGGGGTGATCATGCCGCACACGCCCACCGGCTCGGTGACCACGCGGGACAGGACGGTCGGGTCGCCGGCGTCGACGAGCCGGCCGGGGTTCTGGTCCGCGATCTTGCCGAAGTAGCGGAAGCAGGCGGCGATGTCCGCCATGTCGCCCTCGGCCTCCACGAGGCGCTTGCCGGTGTCCAGGGCCTCGGCGCGGGCGAACTCGTCCCGGTGCTCCAGGATGTGGTCGGCCAGGCGGATGAGCAGGTCGCCGCGCTCGGCGGCGGGGGTGGAGGGCCAGGCGCCGCTGTCGAAGGCGCGGCGGGCGGCGGCGATCGCGGCGAGGGTGTCCTCGCGGGTGCCCTCGGCGACGACGCCGACCTCGGAGCCGTCGGCGGGGCAGTGGATGGTGCGGGTGCCGCCGTCCGAGGACGGCACCCAGGCGCCGTCGATGAACTGGGTGGCGGTGGGATCGGTGGTCATGGGGATGGTGCTCCTCACGGGTGGGTGGGATCGGTCTGGGAGGCGGGGGCGGCGTCCACGGCCGGCATGGCGCCCGTGGCGGGCGAGCGGTCGGCGTCGCCCCACTCATCCGGCACCTCGGACTCGAGGCGCTCGGCGAGATGGGAGTCCTCGCCGGTCATGGCGAGGAAGGTCAGGTGGGCCTCGTAGTCGTCCAGGACGTCGGCGCACAGCTGCTCACGGCTGTAGCCCAGCACGTCCCGGCCGCGCGAGCCCTTGGCGGAGAACACCTCGAGCTGGAAGTGGGTGTCCTGGGCGACGCTGAGGCTGCCCGCGAAGCCCGGCACGGGGTAGGCCACGGGGTAGACCTGGTACTTGAAGTCCTCCTGGCCCTCGAAGGTGACGGTGAGGTCCACCCAGGGCACCCCGGACTCGGGGTGGACGCCGTGGGTGACGGCGGCGTCGGCGTCGTGGCCGCGCAGCTCGGCGGCCACCTCCTCCAGGGCGGGGCCGACCTCGCGCTCGATGTAGGCGGCGGCCTGGCGGGCCGTGGCGAAGTTCATCCGCCGGGCCAGGCGTTGGCGCCAGGTGGCGCGGCTGCCGGAGTCGCGGGCCTGGCCGGCGAGGACGGCGGGCAGGGCGGCGGTGCGCGAGTCCATGGCCAGGGACTCGGAGTGCAGCACCCGCCACAGGCTGATCATCACCAGGTACAGCAGCACCGAGAGCGGCAGGCCCACGATCACGGTGGCCTTCTGCAGGGTGTAGACGCCGTCGATGAACAGCATGGACAGCGTCAGCAGGCCGGTGATCACCGCCCACGTGATGCGCAGCCACGGGGCGCCGTCGGAGTCCTCGACCGAGCCCTTGGAGGTCATGTTCGCCATGATGAGCGAACCGGAGTCGGCGCTGGTCACGTAGAAGAACAGGCCGGTGAGCACGGCCAGGCCGATCAGGAACGTGGAGCCGGGGTACTGCTCCAGGAGGCTGAAGAAGCCGGCCTCGGGGGAGTTCACGGCCTCCTCCAGCAGGGCCTGGTCCCCGCCGCGGAAGAAGCCGATGGCGGCGTTGCCCATGACGGACACCCACAGCAGGATGAACGCGAAGGGGATCAGCAGCACGCCCGTGACGAACTCGCGCAGGGTGCGGCCGCGGGAGATGCGCGCCAGGAACAGGGACACGAACGGCGCCCAGGCGATCCACCAGGCCCAGAAGAACAGCGTCCAGTCGGACATCCACTGCTCCGCCGGGTAGGCCGCCGGGCCGTCGGTGTAGGCGAAGGTGCGCAGGAGCATCGCGGGGAACCCGGCGAAGAAGTCGCCGATGTTCTGCACCAGGGCGTTGAGCAGGTCCGTGGTGCGGCCGGTGAACAGCACCCAGGCCAGGATGACGACGGCGAGGTAGACGTTCAGCTCGGAGAGGCGGCGGATGCCCTTGTCCACGCCGGAGACGGTGGAGACGATGGTGATGCCCACCGCTAGGGCCATGAGGGCGATCTGCACGCCGGTGCTCACCGGCACGTTCAGGATCAGGGCGAGGCCGGCGTTCAGGAAGACGACGCCGATGCCCAGGGAGACGGCGATGCCGAAGATGGTGCCGACGGTGGCGCCGATCTCTGCGGCGTGGCCGACTGCGCCGTGCACGCGGCGGCCGAAGATGGGGGCGATGGCCGACCGGATGCTCAGGGGCAGGTGGTAGCGGTACGCGAAAAGCCCGAAGGCCATGCCCATCAGGGCGTACATGGCCCACCCGGGGATGCCGTAGTGGAAGATCGTCCACAGCGGGGCCATGCGGGCGGCCTCGTCGGACATGGGCGGCAGGTCCGGTGGGGTGAGCAGGTTGGTGGCCGGGCCGGAGGTGGCGAAGAACATCAGGTCCACCCCGATGCCTGCGGCGAAGAGCATGGCCGACCACGAGAACAGGTTGAACTGCGGGACGGCGTGGTCCGGTCCGAGCCGCACGTGACCCAGGCGGCTGAGCGCCACGACGATCACGAAGACGACGACGATGCCCGCCGTGAGCACGTAGTACCAGCCGAAGCTCTCGGCGATCCAGCTCACCGTGGCCGAGATGACGGAGTCTGCCTGGGCGGGCAGGAGCATGGCCCAGAGGGCGAAGCCGACGACGATGCCCGCGGTGCCGGCGAACACCGGCCAGTTCACGGGGGAGTGGGCGGGTCCTCCGGCGTCGGGGGGACCCGGTGGCCCTGCGGTCTCGGCTGTCGTCCTCTGTTCGGCAGACACAGGTGTGCTTCCTCTCGTCGGGGTCAGGGCTGCCCGCCCACCCTACAGATCGGTCATGTGGGCGGGGCTGCGTGCTGGGCGGTGCGGGTCCCTGGGTGCGGGTCCCTGGGTTCCGTGGGGGCGGGGGCTGGGGTTGCCGGGCCCCGTGGCCGCTGGGCCTCTGGGTTCCGTGGGCAGAAGAGCGAAGGTTTCTGCCCCCGGAAGCGAAAACCCTGCCGGTTCTGCCCCCGGAACAGGGGAGAGCGCGCTTTCTGCCCACGGAGCGGGCGGGGCTGCCGGTTCTGCCCACGGAACGGGGCCGGTGCGGGACGCCTCCGCCGCGGTGGGCCCGCCGGTAGACTGCCGGACTGTGGCTTTGACTATCGGATTCGTGGGACTGCCCAACGTGGGCAAGTCGACCCTGTTCAACGCGCTGACGCGCCAGACCGTGCTCGCCGCGAACTACCCGTTCGCGACGATCGAGCCGAACGTGGGCGTGGTGAACCTGCCGGACGAGCGGCTGCCCCAGCTGGCCGAGATCTTCGGCTCCGAGCGCATCCTGCCGGCCACGGTGTCCTTCGTGGACATCGCCGGCATCGTCAAGGGCGCCTCCGAGGGGGAGGGCCTGGGCAATCAGTTCCTGGCGAACATCCGTGAGGCCCACGCGATCGCCCAGGTGGTGCGCGCGTTCGACGACGGCGACGTCGTCCACGTGGACGGCAAGGTGGACCCGGCCTCGGACATGGAGACCATCAACACCGAGCTGATCATCGCGGACATGCAGACCGTGGAGAAGGCGATCCCGCGCGTCGAGAAGGAGGTCAAGGGCAAGAAGAAGGAGCCCGCCGACCTCGAGGCGCTCAAGGCCGCGCTCGCGGTGCTGGAGCGGGGCGAGACGATCTTCGCGGCGAAGGACAAGGACAAGCTGGACATGGACCGGCTGCGGGAGCTGAGCCTGCTCACCGCCAAGCCGTTCATCTACGTGTTCAACTCGGACGAGGGTGTGCTGGGGGATGAGGCCAAGCAGCAGGAGCTGCGCGATCTGGTGGCCCCCGCCGAAGCCGTGTTCCTGGACGCCAAGCTCGAGTCCGACCTCGTGGAGCTCTCCGAGGAGGAGGCCGCCGAGATGCTGGAGATGGCCGGGCAGGACGAGTCCGGGCTGGACCAGCTGGCCCGCGTGGGCTTCTCCACTCTCGGCCTGCAGACGTACCTGACGGCGGGGCCGAAGGAGACGCGAGCGTGGACGATTCCGGTCGGCGCGACGGCGCCCGAGGCCGCCGGCGTGATCCACACCGACTTCCAGCGGGGTTTCATCAAGGCGGAGATCGTGTCCTTCGAAGACCTGATCGCTGCCGGCTCTATGGCGGAGGCCAAGGCCGCCGGCAAGGTGCGCATGGAGGGCAAGGACTACGTGATGAAGGACGGCGACGTGGTGGAGTTCCGCTTCAACGTGTGAGCCCTTCGCGGTCGTTGAGCGAGCGTAGCGAGGCGAACGCGCTTATATCGGCCGGATTGCTGCGCTACATGTGGCCTTCTGTGCGCGCGTAGAGATATCTTGAGCAAGTGCCAACTATCCTGCCTGAGCGGACGATCGATTCGCTCTTCGCCTTCGAAGTGCTCGCGGCGTTGCCAACGGCAAAGGTCTACTCGCCAGCTAACAATGCTGGGCCAGGAACGCCAGACCACGTGGTCACAGTTTCATCTGGATCGATCGTGTTCGAGCTCAAGACGTTGTCTTCTGGTACTGCCACGGGGGCTCCGTGGTACGTGGACGTGCCCCGCACCCAGTTGAGCAGCTACGTAGGAACGGCGGCGAATGTCACCTACGTGTTGCCTGCTGAGCCCGCGAATCGGTTCATGCCATGGCTGCGTGCCTGTACTACAGATCCTGACTCCAGGGGACGGTGCCAAGCGTGCTACGCGAGTTCGACAGCAGGTGACGCGGCATCCCGGCGACGTTGGTCCGGGATACTCCCGAGGTGGCAGTCGGAACCGCCCGAAGTGCAACTTCAACCGTGGTTCAATCACTGGGCATGGTGCCTGCCAGCGTCAATGCTTGATGCACATCTCAGGGCTAAGGGCACGACGCCGGGCACGGCTAGGTCCTGGCATGTTTCGGCGCAGGATGCAGCGTTGGGCAGCCTCCCCGGCGCAGTTCGGCTCTGTCATCTTCTTCAGGGCCTTACTGCCTTGAGCGCGTCGACGCCTCCTGGTCCTGGCGGTGTCGATGGCGACAGCGGCGACGGGCCATCACCGGAAACCGATCTCCCTGATTTCGGGGATGGGCGCGTTGAAAACGCTGACGGCAACAACAGCCCATCTGATGGCACGAGTCGAATCGACCTCGAGGTGTTCCAGTGTCCTGAGGACACTGAACTGATCCAGGCCGAGGAATCGCATCTCGTTGTCGTGTCGGCGTAAGGCTGTCATCGAGCCGCGAGGAGCGCGCACCAACGTCTCCAACCAGCCGCCCTGCCTGCGCGGCCGCGGGATCGTCGTCGCAGGGCCGAAGGGTCAGCAGATCCGTTACAAGACCGCAGCTCCTCACATCGCCGCCGCGCTCACCGCTCTGGTTGACGTCACCCTTGCCGTCGACCAGAGCGTGCCGTGCATCGGCCTCCGGCGTACGGTCCCGGGCTGCTGCGACATCGAAGGAGCCATGCGATGAGCGACGAGTGCTGCGGTAATGACGAGTCAAGCCGACCGAAGGAAGGGGTCCGTCGTGCGCGCCTGGAGTAGATCGGTGTCGTGCCAGAGGTTGGCAGCTGTGGCGACGTCGTGGAGTTCCGCTTCAATGTTTAAGAAACGGCATGTCAGACCGTACTTTTGAGAGCATCACGACTTCTGCTTCTCCCTGATTGCGACGTGAGCGGGGGACAGCTGTGGAACCGGCTCTCATCAGGTGTTTTGCTCGACGGGGTGCGGTGCGCGGATGTTCGGGTCAGTGCTCGGCCGCCGGAAAAGCTGCCGGGTCGAGCGGGCAGATCTGCGTCCTGCCGTCGCTCAGAGCGTCCCGTGCCTGACTCAAAAAGTCGGCTTGTCTCAAAACGGAAGTCCTCACTCAAGTGGGTCCCTCCGCCAGCGTTTGGGTGATCTCGTCCCACTGGGAGCTCGCGATCAATTGGTTGTGCCGGCGCAAGGCGGTCTGCCATGACCCGAACTCTGCTGGGAGCTCGCGCCACGTGATGCCAGTGCGGGTCTTGTAGAAAGCCGCGTTGACGATCGTGCGTACGTCAGTGCGTGGCCGCCCGCGGCGAGGGCCTTCTTCAGTGCGAACGATGTGCTTGATCCAGCTCCCTTGTTCATCTGTGAGTTGTTGATAGTCGGGCTGGAGGCCCTCGGTGACACTGCTGTCGGCATCAACTTTCGCCTGGTCATCGATTCGCACGGCTTTGACCACGCCGCGGATGACGGCGCATTCGGTGCATGGGACGATTGGCTCTCCTGGATGGCGTCAGAGCGTGCCTGAAGCTGACTATGGCGGGGCCGATGTCACTTCGGAACTTGCTCGCTGGCATGATTGGGATCGTGGCCTTGGAAGACGAACCCGTCCTCATCGATGCGCTCGTTGAGTGGCTAATGCCGCCTGATCTCGTGGCGCGACCCAAGGCCGAGCAGCTTGCCGTCGGCACCGCGCTGCTCCACCGGCTGAAGGGAGCTCTCGCCAACGATCCAGAATCACTCACCCGTCAGATGTCCCGGCGGCAGGTCAGCCCGGAGCTCCCGCAACTCATCGGTGAGGTTGTCATGGCGGCGGCCTGGGCCGAGGATGCCGCTGGTACCTTCCTGCAGGCGATCTCGGGCGACTGGGATACGCGGGCAAGAGGTTACGACGACACCAGCTCACGTCTCGTCAAAGCCCTCCGAGACACGGCCCCGAAAGCGCTCGTCGACCGCTTGGAGGTAGCGCTTGAGCTCCGCCACTTCGTCGTTCATGGCGTGTGGGTCAACGGCGCGTTCGTCAAGAACCCGGACACGGGCGAGCCGTTCGACTTCGTGTCCATGAAGCGCGGGTACCGGACAGCGGCCCCGGCGAGGGACACTAAGGCCTTCATGAAGTCGGCCCTGAAATGGCTCTCCCGCGAGTTTTGGGAAATTGAAGACGAGCTCGAGACGCTCCATTCCGAGGTGCTCTTCGGCAATGGTATGCCTGAGTAGGCGGCCCCAAGGTGCTGCTGCCGGCAGTGGCTCATCCTGTTTATGCCGCGCGGAGCCCGTGTGCACCGTAGTCTGTTGGCATGAAGACGCTTAAGGTCGAGCTGACCAATTGCCACGGTATCCGATCGTTTGACGCGACGCTGGACTTTGGAGACCGCAACGCAGTGGGTATCTACGCGCCCAACGGCACGATGAAGACCTCCTTCGCCCGGACGTTTAAGGACTTCGCCACGGGCAAGGAGACGACCGACCGAGTCTTCCCTGACCGGGAGTCCTCTCGCTTGATCACGGACGAGAACGGCCAGTCGCCAGACCCCCGCAGCGTCGCCGTTGTCCTGTCCTACGACGAGGAGCTCGGCCCGACGGAGTCGACCTCGACACTGCTCGTGAACCCTGAGCTTAGGAAGGAGTACGAAGAGCTCCAGGTGGAGCTCCTCGATGCCCGCGATGCCTTGGTCAAGGAGTTGAAGGCTCAGTCGGGTGCGAAACAGGACGTAATCTCGACGATCTCGAGGGTCTTCACGCAGAGCGATGACAAGTTCTACGATGCTCTCGTCCGCATTGCCTACGAGGTCGAGCAGCTCGAGGACACTCGGTTTGCCGACCTGCCCCACGATGTGCTCTTCAACGACAAGGTGGCCACCGCGCTCAAGGGTGCTGACGTCCAAGCCCAGCTGGCAGCGTATGTGACCCGGCTGAACCAGCTTCTCGACGAGTCCACGTTCTTCAACCGGAGTTCGTTCACGTACTACAACGCTGCGAACGTTACGAAGAGCCTCGGTGTCAACGGCTTCTTCACCGCTCAGCATTCGCTTCTACTGCACGGCGAGGACGAGCCCCGCCAGATCACGAGCGACGCTGACCTGCAGGCGCTGATCACCGAAGAGAAGAAGCGTATTAGCGATGATGATGCGCTACGCAAGAAGATGGAAGGTGTCGAGCGCGCCGTCCAGCGCAATGAGGACACGCGAAAGTTCTTCGAGTTCATCGCGAATCGCGAAGACCTCCTCCCGGAGTTCGCCAACGTCCAGACCTTCCATCAGAACGTCTGGATGTCCTATCTCAAGGCGCACGAGGAGGCGTACCTGCGCGTCGTGACGTGCTACAAAGACACCGAGAAGCGCCGTAAGGCTATCGAACAGCAGGCGGCTACCGAAAGCACCCAGTGGGACAAGGTCATTAAGATCTTCAACGAGCGCTTTTTCGTGCCGTTCACTCTACGCGCGGAGAACAAGCACCAAGTGGCCCTCGGCCAGGACTCCATGCTAAAGCTCGTCTTCGAGTTTAATGACGGCCAGGAGTCCGCCAGCGTCGAGCGGGATGACCTTCTGTCAGTGCTCAGCAACGGCGAGAAGAAGGCGCTTTACATCCTCAACGTCCTCTTCGAGATGGAAGCACGCAAGGCGACGGGTCGGGAGACGGTCTTCATCATTGATGACCTCGCCGACTCGTTCGACTACAAAAACAAATACGCCATCATCCAATACCTCAAGGAGATGGCTGATCACGCAAACTTCAAGCTGATCCTCCTCACGCACAACTTCGATTTCTTCCGCACGCTTCTTAGTCGAGGTGTCGTTGGCTACAACAGGTGCTTTATGGCGCAGAAGGGCGAGGGGAAGGTCTCGCTGAACCAAGCCAGCCACGTGAAGAACCCATTCATCTATGGTTTCAAGAAGAACTTCTTTGGCAACGGCATGCAGCGTATTGCTTCGGTGCCGTTCGTGCGCAACATCCTCGAATACACCAGGGGTGAGGATGACCCCGACTACCTGAAGCTGACCTCGCTGTTGCATTGGAAGGCAGAATCGGCGAGCATCGACAACGCCGAGCTTGACCGGATTTTCAACGAGACCTTCCAGTCGAGCAAAAAGAAGAAGTGGAATGCTGGCACTAAGCCGGTTATCGACTTGCTGCTCGAGCAGGCAGAGGAGGCGCTCATCGCAGACGAGGCCATCAACTTCGAGAACAAGGTCGTGTTGTCCATCGCCACCCGCATTGTCGCGGAGCAGCATATGGTGGCCGTCCTTGACGACCCGACGTTCACGGATGGGATCACTGGGAACCAGACCCAGGCGCTCTTCCAGGCGTACAAGGGCCGGGGCCACGGAACCGACGAGTCACGCCGCATACTCGACGACGTCGTGCTCATGACGCCGGAGAACATCCACGTGAACTCGTTCATGTACGAGCCGATCATTGATCTCTCAGACGCGGCCCTGCGTGAGCTCTTCACTCGGGTGAAGAGCCTCTAGGGCGTGTCTGACAATCGTTTGGACCACGCGATCACCGCGTTCAGCACCACGGCGGCCCGGTAGACGGTGGAGTACTTGTCATACCGGGTTGCCAGCCCGCGCCACTGCTTGAGTTGGGCGTACTGGCGCTGGATGACGTTGCGGCCCTTGTAGGCGGCCGCGTCGAGGCCCACGGGCCTACCACCGCGGGGGCCGCGGCGTCTGCGATGGCCCTGCTGGTCGGCCGGCTCGGGGATGACCGCCTTGATCCGGCGGGCACGCAGGTGGGCGCGGATCGCCCGTGATGAGTACGCCTTGTCGCCCAGGAGCGCGTCCGGGCGGGTCCGGGGCCGGCCCACCGGGCGGGCCACGTGCAGCTGCCCCAGCAGGGGCAGCAGCATGGGCGAGTCTCCTGCTTGGCCGGCGGTGATCAGGCTGACCAGCGGCAGCCCGGCCCCGTCCACGAGCTGATGGATCTTCGTGCTCAGCCCGCCGCGAGAACGTCCGATGCCGTGATCGGCCGGCTCTTCACGCGGATTCTTGTAGTTCGATCCATCCCCCTGTGTGGCGGGTGGTGTTCGTGGCGTGCTGGTGAGCGCGGGCGATCGTGGAGTCCACCGAGACCGACCAGTCCACCAAGCCCTGCGCGTCAGCGGCGGCGGTCAGCTTTGTCAGCACCGTGTCCCAGGTGCCCTCGGCCGCCATCCGGCGGTGCCAGGTCCACACGGTCTGCCAGGGCCCGTAGACCTCGGGCAGATCCCTCCAGGCAATCCCGCACCGGTACCGGTTGATGATTGCCTCCACCATCGTGCGGGCATCCGAGAACGGCCGGCCCTGCCGACCGGTCCGGGTCGGGAGCATCGGGGCGATCAGTTCCCATTGGGCATCGGAGAGCATCTGGAAACGAGACATGCCTTTCAGGGTGTCAGCCGGCCCCTGGACTCATTGTCAGACACGCCCTAAGTCCGAGGTGCTCTGTCCCTCCTGGCTCACAACTATGGAACGCCGCAGGGGAGTCGGCTCGCCTTGAGTCACGTGATGGGCGACGGACGCGGTGACCCTCGGCCTTCCTGGCCCGCCGCACTCAGGGCCCCTTCAGCTCAGAACAGCGGCCAAGGCACGGTCGGCGTCAGCCCGCTCGGGGCAGGGCAGATTCCGTCGTCGAACAACTGGGTAAGCGTTCGGCAAGGGCGCCGATCTCGTCGGCACTGAGCAACTCCCCGAGCCTTCGCCCCAGCTCGCCGTCGAGCTCCGCGACTACCCGGCCGACGCCGTCGCGCTCCTCCTCGCTCAGCGCCTCGCCCAGCCATCCCCACAGCACGGTCCGCAGCTTGTCCTGCACGTGGAACGTGAGCCCGTGGTCCACCCCGTACCGGTGACCGCCGGGCATGGCGAGGATGTGGGCGCCCTTGCGGTCGGCGTTGTTGACGATCACGTCGAACACCGCCATGCGGCGCAGCGCCACCGAGTCCTCGTGGGCTAGGACGAGCCTCCGCCCGTCCTCACCCTCCTCACCGTGTGAGCCCGGCGGGGGAGCAGGCCATCACCAGCCGCCCGACGTCGCGGGCGGTCGCGGTCAGGTCCTCTGCTGTACGGCGGATCGCTGTCGCCAGGTCCTGGGGCCCGCGGCCAATGGGCACGATCGCGGTGATGCCCTCGTCGTAGAGGGTGTCCGCGTCCTGCCCCACGGAGCCGGTGAGGACGATCACCGGGATCGCACGGCCGGCTGCGCGCACGGCCTGGGCCACGCCGACCGGCACTTTCCCGGCCAGGGACTGGCCGTCGATGCGCCCCTCCCCGGTGATGACGAGGTCAGCGGTCTTCACGAGGTCGTGGAAACCCGCCGTCTCGAGGACGACGTCGATACCCGGCTTCAAGGTGGCCCCGATGAAGGCGTGCAGGCCACCGGCGAGACCCCCCGCCGCTCCCGAACCGGGGAGCGCATCGATCACGACCCCGAGGTCTCGCTCGATGATGCCCGCGAGATGGACCAGTCCGGTGTCCAGGCTCGCCACTGATGCAGGATCCGCCCCCTTCTGGGGGCCGAACACGTGGGCTGCACCCTGCGACCCCGTGAGGGGGTTGCTGATGTCACACATCACCTCCACGTCGACGTCGCGGAGCCGGTCTCGTGCCGGGGTGGAGTCGATCCGCGCAATCCGGGTGAGGGTGTCGCCGGTCGGGACGAACTCCTCACCTGCGGCGTCGAGGAACCGGACGCCGAGGGCCGCGGCAGCGCCCGTGCCGCCGTCCGTCGTCGCGCTCCCGCCGGCCCCGACGATGACTCTGCGCGCGCCAGCGGACACCGCGTCGAGGATCTGCTCGCCGACCCCGAACGTCGTGGCCCGCCCCGTGTCCTCGCGTCCGGAGGCGAGAGGAAGGCCGGCACATGAGGCTGTCTCCACCACCGCCACGTCCGGCTCGACCAGTCCGTAGTGGACGGGCACGCGTTCGCCGTAGAACACCCCGCAGACGGTCGCGGATCGCAAGGCGCCCCCTGCGGCAGCCACGAAGGCCTCGACGGTGCCCTCCCCGCCGTCGGCGATGGGCACCACGAGAACCTCGGTGTCGGTGACCGACGCGAGACCCGTCGCGATCGCGGAGCCCGCCTCCCGCGACGACAGGGCCCCCTTGAACGAGTCCGGGATGACGATGATGCGCTGCACGCGTGGATCTCCTGAGTCAGGTGACGGGGTCAGACGAGGACGAGGCCGAGGATCCAGATGAACACGATGGAGGTGAGTCCCATCAGGAGCGTGACCATCGTCTGGGTGCGGTAACCCTGCGAGGGCGTCATGCCGCTGAAGTTGGTGACCACCCAGAAGTACGAGTCGTTGGCGTGGGAGACGGTCATGGCGCCGGCTGCAATGGCCATGACCACGAGCGCGCTGGCCACCGGGGTCTCGAAGCCCAGTGCGGGCATCATCGGGAAGACCATGGCCGACGTGGTCGTGAGGGCCACGGTGGAGGAGCCCTGCGCGGTCTTCAGGACGGCGGAGACGAGGAAGGGGAAGAACAGTCCGATGACCGACAACGGCGCAGCGTTGCTCTCGATGAAGGTGACGAGGTCGGTGGCGGCGATGACGCGCCCCAGCACACCGCCGGCCGCCGTGATGAACAGAATGGGGCCGACGACCCGGAGGGTCTCCTCTGTCAGGTCGTAGAACGTCTCGCCACGGCGCACGCTGAACAGCACGCCGACTGCGCAGAGGGTGCCGACGGCGAGCGCGATCATCGGCGTGCCGAGGAATCGGGCGAAGTCACCCGCGGGGCCGGTCCACTTCTGGACGGATGCGAGCGAGCCGAGAGCCATGAGCAGGATGGGGGCGATGATGGGCGCGAAGGACGCAGCGGTCCCAGGCATCCGCCCGTAGGACCGGCGAAGCGCGTCGTAGGCCGCCTCCAGCTCATCCGTATCCTCCGTGCCGGTCTCCTCAGGGGAGGTCACCCGCTTGCCGATGTAGAGGGCGTACAGGTACGCGACGAGGAGTGCGGGGATCGAGACGAGGACGCCGAGGCCGATCACCAACAGAAGGTGGTCGCCGATGCCGAGGTTCTGGGCCGCTGCGATGGGCCCCGGGGTCGGCGGGATGAAGACGTGCGAGGTGTACAGGCCTGCCGCCAGGGCCACGGTCATCGCCACGGGTGACGCCCCGGTACGACGGGCCAGGGCCTTGCGGATGGGGTTGAGAATGACGAATCCGGAGTCGCAGAACACGGGGATGGAGACCACCCAGCCCATGAGCTGCATGGCCAGGACGGGGTAGCGCTTGCCGACGACCCTCACGAGCGCATCGGCGATCCTGAAGGCGCCGCCGGTGCGCTCCAAGATGAGTCCGATGAGCGTGCCCAGGATGATGACGATGCCGATCGAGGTGAAGATCCCGGAGAATCCCTCCCCGATCACGTCGGCGATGCCCTTGACGGGCGCTTCCCCTTCGGCGCCGGTCGACTTCACCAGCGGTATCCCACCGATGATCCCCAAGGCGAAGGCGACGGCCATGATCGAGAGGAAGGGGTGGATCTTCCATCTGGAGATCATGACGATCATCAGGGCGACGGCGAGGATGAAGACGAGCAGAAACGGTATTCCAGTCATCGGAAGTCCTTTGTGCGGCAGGGGATTCTAGCCAGACTAGGGCGTGTCTCCCTTATGCGCGTAGCCAGGTGAAGATGGCGCAGAGGGTGACGGCGGCGCGGTAGGTGAGCTAGCTTGTCGTAACGAGTGGCCAAGCCGCGCCATTGCTTGGCTAGGGCATGTCCCGAGCCACCCTCTACCGACGCATCCGCGCCATACCTGCTGCAAATTAGCGCTCTTGGCGCTGCCCCATCGTCTGCAAGCGACAACAGGGGAGGGGGAGCCATCCAGACTTGTGTCATATGACGCCCCATCACCGGAAGGACCACCGGACGGGGCCGACGGGACGCGGCCCAAGGGATGTCAACGTTCGTCCACGTGAGCTGCTGGCGTGTCCGGTGGGGGGTTCGGTCAGCGGGACAGCGGGGTGGGCACGGTGGCTGAGGTCTCCTGAGATCGAACGGCCCCGAGGCTTTCGTCTTGCGGGGCCGTCCCGGGGTGGTGGCGTGCCGTTCAGTAGCGGGCGGTGGTGCCCATCATGTTCCAGGGGCTGTAGTCGACAGCGGTCACGGCCACGCCCATTTGCGGGTTGCGGGCGTGGGCGATCTGGCCGTCGCCGATGTACATGGCCACGTGGTAGATCCCGGAGGCCGAGCCGTTGTTGGACCAGAAGACCAGGTCACCGACCTGGAGGTCGTCCAGGGAGACGTATTGGCTAGCGGCCGCATACTTGGGCCTTGGAGTTCAGAGGCAGCTCAATGTCGGCCTGCGCGAACGCGTTCTGAATGAAGCCGGAGCAGTCGTAGCCGGTCGGGCCATTTCCACCCCAGACGTAACCGACGCCCGGATCGGCAGCCTTGGCCGTAGCCCACTGCACGGCCGCCCCCCAACCAGTACTACTGGAGGAAGCGGTGGAGTAAGAGGCCCGCTGGATATCCTGGGCCGGCTCACTGCTGGTCGCGGACGAGTGCGTGTGAACCCTGGAAGAGCGGGACGTCTCGGCGGCGGTACCGCCCTCCCACGTACAGGAATTAGCAGTGGAGCCGCTGGGCGCGGAGTAGGCGCCCTCGTTGGCTGCGGCCGGGCCCATGCCGGCCACCGTGGCTCCCACCACGGTGGTCAGGCCTATCGCACCCATGGTGAGGGAACGGCGGTACTGGGAACGGCGGGCTTGTGCTTCAGCCTCGATGCGGGCACGGCGGGTGGGGGTAGGACATGGGTTACCTCGGTAGACATTGGCGTACATTTTCTGGACTTTTTCCACGGCCTCCTAATTCCGCGTCGAGCAAGTTATCACTTAGTCGAAATGGTCCGTGGCCAGAACGTTATGCAACAATGCGGATTCGTGATCTGGCCGCAACTTGCCGGAGTGCCAAGTTCCGAGCCGATTCAGGGTTGAGCCGGGCCCGGAAAGGCCGTCATTTCGAGCCTAGCTGTAGGAGGGCATGACGTTGTTGACTCGTGCCGGGGCCAACGAGGCCGGCGGGGCGTCTCCGCAGGAGGTATGAGGCCGATGGTAGTTGTAGTGGTTCACCCACACCTGCAGGGCCTCACGCCGAGCTTGCTCTGAGGTGTAGGGGCGGGCGTAGAGGACCTCGTCGACCATCAGCCGGTTGTACCGTTCGACCTTCCCGTTATGGCGCGGGGTGTATGGGCGGATCCGGTGGTGCCGGCCTCCGAGCGAGACCACCTTCCGGGTGAAGTCCGCGGCCCGGTAGTTGTTCCCGTTGTCCGTGACCACCCTGTCGATCCGGATGCCGTGGGCGGCGAAGAACGCCCGCGCCCGGCAGAAGAACCCGATCGTGGTCACCGCGCGCTCGTCCTCCAACGCCTCGGTGTACGCCAGGCGGGTGTACCCGTCGATCGCCGAGTGCAGGTAGGTGTACCCGACCCGTCGGCCAGGCCCGCGCTTGGCCGCTCGCGCGTTCTCGGAGTCCCGGCCGTGAGCACGCCAGCCGCCCCCCTCGGGGATGCGCCCGATTTTCTTCACGTCCAGGTGCACCATGTGCCCCGGCCCGCGGGCGGTGATCCTCTGGGCCGGCTGTTGGCGCAGGTCTTCTCCGGCCGGGGTCAGGTCCCGTAGGCGGGAGATCCCGAGTCGGTGCATCCACCTCCCCACGGTGCGCAGGCACAGCTGGTGGCCTTCGGAGACGAGGTGGTGATGGATGCGTCGGGCGGACCATTTGCGCTCCCGCCGCAGGGCGTGGATCTGGGCGACCAGGACCGGATCGAGCTGGGCAGGTGAACGGTGCGGCCGGCTGGGCAGGTAGTTGAGTCCCGCATAGTGGTGTAGCGCCCGGTGGTCGGGCGTGTCGTCTCAGACGTGGACGCGGCCACCGTGTGATCCGTCGAGTCAACCTTCCACAGAATCCTCGAATGGAGTCATCACGATG
>NZ_JABFBA010000024.1:0-4995 GCF_017168445.1 Micrococcus sp. KRD026
GGGGTTAGAGTATTCCTCGCTGCCTGTGACGGTCGCCGGATGCCCGGAGCCGAGAGCAGGAAGCCGCTCGCGCGAGTGGCGGAATTGGTAGACGCGCTGGCTTCAGGTGCCAGTGTTCGCAAGGACGTGGGGGTTCAAGTCCCCCCTCGCGCACCGAGGACGAAGGCCCCGGAACCGTGTGGTTCCGGGGCCTTCGGCGTTCCCGGGCTGGTCCCCACTCACCGGTTGGGGGCGGTTTCAGGCGGTATCCACGCCGAATACCGCCCGAAACCGCCCCCAAACGCCGCAGGGTGGTCCGGGCGCGGGGCCGCCCGCCCGACGCCGGCCCTCACGGCTTGACGCACACCACCGGGACGCGCGCCTCGAGGATGATCTGCTGCGCGGCCGATCCCAGCAGCAGCTTGCCCACGGGGGAGCGGTGCTTCACGCCCACCACGATCCGGCTCGCGCCCACACGCTCGGCGTGCTCGAGCAGGTCGCCGACGGCGTCCCGGCCGCGCTCCTGGGCGTGTGCCACGGACACGTCGACGCCGGCTTCGCGTGCCTCCGCCTCGTCCGGCTCGGTCCCGTCGAGGGAGAACCAGACCACGTCCTCCCCGCGCAGGGCCGCCTCGGCCAGGGCGGCCCGCCAGGCCGCGGCGCTCTCGGGGGTGCTGGTTCCGGTGCTGATGATCGTCATGGGGACCACTGTGCGTCATGGACGCGGCCCCCGTCACCACCCGGACCGGTTGTCGTCGGTCACTCTGCGGACGCAGAGTGCACGCCGCCCCGCCGCGCTGTTACCGTGACCTCCACCACTCGCACCTGTCCCCGGCGCCACTCCCTGGCGGCGGGGTGTCTCTGTTAGGAACCGCCATGCCCTCCACCTCCCCCGACGGCCCCCCGCGCCGACGCACGGGGGTCGGCCGGATCGTCTTCAGCGTGATCGCGGTGCTCACCGTGCTCGCGGCCTCCGCCTTCTCCATCCGCTCGGCTTCGGGAGGCAACGACATCCGCACCAACCTGACCCTCATCGCCCCCGCGGCCGCCGGCGGCGGCTGGGACTCGTTCCAGCGCGAGCTGCAGCAGACCATGCGCGTCAACGGGCTCGTGAACAACGTCCAGGTGGTCAACATCCCCGGCGCCGGCGGCAACATCGCCCTCGGTCAGCTGACCACGCTCGAGGACGCGAACAACCTCATGGTGGGCGGCACCGGCCAGATCGCCGCCCACGCGGCCCGTGGCACCGGCCCCGAGCTCTCCCAGGTCACCGCGGTCAGCCGCGTCGTCGAGGAGTACAGCCTCGTGGTGGTCCCGGCGGACTCGCCGTACCAGAGCATGGACGACCTGGTGACCGCCTGGCGCGCCGATCCCGCCCACGTGGCGTGGACCGGCGGCGGCTCCTTCGACCAGCTCGTCATGGCGGACATCGCCCGAACGGCCGACGTGCCGGTCGCGGACACCACCTACATCCCGTCCGACGGCGGCGGCGAGGCCATCCAGGCCCTGCTCAACGGCACCGCCCAGGCCTCCGCCGGCGGCTTCGCCGACATCTACCCGCAGGTCGAGGCCGGCCGTCTGCGCGCCCTCGGCGTGGTGGCGGCCGAGCCGCTGGCCGGCGTCGAGGAGATCCCGACCCTGCGCTCCCAGGGCTACGACGTCACGCTCACCAACTGGCGCGCCCTGTTCGTGCCGCCGGGCGTCTCCGCGGAGGAGCGCACGGAGCTCGAGACCCTCATCGCCGAGGCGGTCGACACCCCCGAGTGGAAGGAAGCGGTGCAGCGCAACTACTGGAACCCCGTGCCCCTCTCCGGCGCCGAACTCGAGGAGTTCATCGCCGCCGAGAAGGAGCGCATCGGCACGCTGACGGAGGAGATCAAGTGAGCCACGCATCCACCGTCCCCCCCGCCGCCGACGCCCCCTCCCGCTGGGGGCGCGCCGCCGGGCTCTCCGCGCTCGTCATGCCGGCCGTGCTGGCCGCGTTCAGCCTCTACCTGCTGCTGGGATCCCTGGCCATGGACACCGAGGGCGCCGACTTCCCCGGCCCGGACTTCTTCCCGCTGATCCTCGCGGTCGCGGGCCTCGTGATCGCCGCCGCGCTCGCGGTGGAGGTCGTGCGCGTGCGCCAGTCCCCCGAGGGTCAGGCCGACGCGGACGGCGAGGTCGGGCAGGCGGCCGGTCCGCTGACCCTGTTCCACTCGGACTTCGGCGCGCTGGCCTGGTGCTTCCTCGGCTTCCTCGCGTTCGCCGTCCTGCTGCCCTGGCTGGGGTGGATCCTCGCCGGGGCGCTGCTGTTCTGGTGCGTCACGCGCGCGTTCGGCGCCCCGCACCCCGTGTTCGACATCCTCGTCGCCCTGTTCGTCTCCTCGCTGGCCTACCTCGGCTTCGCGGTGGCCCTGGGCCTGACCCTGCCCTCGGGCATCCTGGGAGGTGGCTTCTGACATGGAGACCCTCGGACTCCTCATGGAGGGCTTCGCCGGAGCCCTCACCCCGATGAACCTGCTCTGGGTGGTGCTGGGCTGTCTGCTCGGCACCGCGGTCGGCGTGATGCCCGGACTCGGCTCCTCGATGGCCGTGGCCCTGCTGCTGCCCATGACCTTCGCCCTCGAGCCCACCGCCGCGTTCATCATGTTCTCCGGCGTGTACTTCGGCGGCCTCTTCGGCGACTCCACGATGGCCATCCTCATGAACACCCCCGGCCAGGCCTCGGCCATCGCCTCCACGTTCGAGGGGCACCGCATGGCCCAGGACGGCCGGGCGGCCCAGGCCCTGGCGACGGCGGCGCTCGGCGCCTTCATCGGCGGCATGGTGGCCTCGGTGTGCGTCGTGTTCCTCGCCCCCGTCCTGGCGGAGTTCTCCACGAGCTTCGGGCCCGCGGAGTACTTCGCGCTCGCGCTCTTCGCGTTCGTGGCCACCTCCTCGGTGGTCGCCGACTCGGTGCTGCGCGGCCTGGCCTCCCTGGTGCTGGGACTGGGCATCGCCGTCGTCGGGATCGATGCGGTGACCGGCGCCGAGCGCTTCACGATGGGCTCCCCGCAGCTGTTCGACGGCATCCCGCTCGTGACCGTCACGGTGGCGATCCTCGCGCTCGGCGAGGTGTTCCACGTGGCCTCCCGGGTGCGCCGCGAGCACGAGGACCTGCGCATCCGCCGCACCGGCCGGCCGTGGCTGTCGGGCGCCGAGTTCCGCGAGGCCGCCCCGGCGTGGCTGCGCGGCACGGCGATCGGCCTGCCGTTCGGCATCGTGCCGGTGGGCGGCTCCGAGGTGCCGACGTTCCTGGCGTACTCGGCCGAGCGGCGCCTGGACCGGCGCCGGGCGCATCCGCAGTTCGGCCGCGGCGCGATCCGCGGGCTGGCGGCCCCCGAAGCCGCGGGCAACTCGACCACCGGCATGGCGATGGGTGCCCTGCTCACGCTCGGCCTGCCCGTCTCCGCGACGGCGGCCATCATGCTGGCGGCGTTCCGCCAGTACGGGCTGCAGCCCGGCCCCCTGCTGTTCGACCGCAGCCCGGACCTCGTGTGGGCGCTGCTGGCGAGCTTCTTCATCGCGATGATCGTGCTGCTGGCGATCAACCTGCCGTTCGCGCAGCTGTGGGCCAAGCTCCTGCTGATCCCGAAGCACTACCTCTACGCGGGGATCACGCTGTTCTGCGGGCTGGGCATCTACGCCACCACGGGCGCGGTGTTCGACCTGCTGATGCTCCTGGGGATCGGCGTGCTGGGCTTCCTGATGCGGCGGTACGGCTACCCGCTGGCGCCGCTGATGATCGGCATGGTGCTCGGCCCGCTCGCGGAGACCAGCCTGCGCGACGCCCTGCTCAGCTCGGTGGGCGACCCGGCCGTGCTCGTCTCCACCCCCATCACGTGGGTGATCTACGGGATCCTGGCGATCGTGCTGGCGTTCTCCGTGCGGGCCGCCGTCGTGCGCCGGACGCGCCAGGACGTGTGAGCGGAGGCGGGATCCGCACCCCCCGAGGCAACGCGGGTTGAGTTGTCACCGGTGTGCGGCCTCCGCACCCGTGACAACTCAACCCGCGTTTCTGGTGGGCGGCGGCCCCGCTCAGTAGTGGTACGTGTCCGACGGCGCCGTGATCGCGTTGTCCTGGTCCGGGTACCGCGTGGAGCGCACCCCGAACGCGGTGGCCAGCCCGAGGATCTTCTCCGCGCGCGCCTTGCGGGGCAGGTCGGAGCCGTTGCGGATCTCGCCGCCGTCGGCCTCGAAGTCCGCGAGGAACTCGTGGGCCCACGCCAGCTCCTCCTGGGACGGGCTGAGCCCCTCGTTCACGGCCGCGCACTGCTCCGGCGCGAGGCACAGCTTGCCGGTCATGCCGAACTCCGCGGTCACCGCCGTCGCCTCGGCGAGCTTCACGCCGGTGGAGCCCACGGTGGGCCCGTCGATCGCGCCCGGCAGCCCCGTGGCCTTCGCCGCGATCGTGAACTGGGACCGCGTGTACGCCAGCGCCATCGGCGACTCGCCCAGGCCGGTGTCACGGCGGAAGTCGCCGATCCCGAAGGCCAGCCGGAACGTGCCCTTCGCGGCGGCGATCGAGTCGATCCGCTGCAGCCCGCGCGCCGTCTCCACGAGCGCCACGACGGGCACCCCGGGCAGCCGCCGGGCGGTCTCGTTCACGTGGTCCGTGGACTCCACCATCGCCAGCACGACGCCGGCCAGGCCGCCCTCGGCGACCGGCCCGCCCAGGTGCGCGGGCAGGGCCGCGGCGAGCGCCTCGACGTCCTGCTCCCACCACCGCGAGCCGTAGCCGTTGAGCCGCACCCAGCCGGTGTGCCCGGAGGTCAGCCAGGCGACGGCGTCCCCGCGGGCCTGGTCCTTGTCCTTGGGGGCCACGGCGTCCTCGATGTCGAGGATGACGATGTCCGCGGCCGAGTCCTCGGCGGGCTGGAACCGTTCGGGCTGGGCGGCGTTGACCAGCAGCCAGGAGCGGGCGAGCTCCGGGTCGATGCGCTGGCCGGGCACGGGCTGGAACGCGGGGGAGGGGGTGATCGCGGCGGGCAGGGT
>NZ_JABFBA010000024.1:5095-12308 GCF_017168445.1 Micrococcus sp. KRD026
GGGCAGGGTCACGGTCATGAGGGGCTCCTTCACGGGGCTGGGGCGTCGGGCCGACGTCGCGGGCGGGGTGCCTCGCGCGGCGGACGGCCGGGGGCCGGACCAGGTGGGCCCTGAGCGAGCGGCGTCGGTTCGACGCCGAAGGGCGCCGCGGGTGTGCGGCGCGTCCACAGCACAGTACACGCCGCTGTGTCCGGCGTCACCCGGGCGGTCGCGGATCTCGGCTCAGCGGGGGTGACGGGTGACCGGGGAGCGCGTAGCGTTCATCGGGGTCCGGACGACGTCGGCCGCGCAATGGGGCGCGGCACTCCGCGCGTCGGTCGGGCCGCGACACATCCCTTCCCACCGGACCACGAGGACGCTCAATGACGAGGATCCCCGCCGAGGACGAGGCCGTGACGGCCCCGTCCTCCCCGCTCGACAACGCCCTGGCCCAGCTCTCCGCCGCCGTGAAGACGCTCGGCTACGACGAGGGCCTGCACCAGATGCTCGCCGCCCCCCGCCGCGAGATGGCCGTCTCCATCCCCCTGCGCCGCGACGACGGCTCCACCGAGGTGCTCCGCGGCTACCGCGTGCAGCACAACTTCTCCCGCGGCCCGGCCAAGGGCGGCGTGCGCTTCAGCCTGGACGTGGACCTGGACGAGGTCCGCGCACTGGCCATGTGGATGACCTGGAAGTGCGCCCTGCTGGACGTGCCCTACGGCGGCGCCAAGGGCGGGGTGACCATCGACCCGCGCCAGTACTCGAAGGCCGAGCTCGAGCGCGTCACCCGCCGCTACACCTCCGAGATCCAGCCGATCATCGGCCCCGAGGTGGACATCCCCGCCCCGGACGTGGGCACGGACGAGCAGACCATGGCCTGGATGATGGACACCTACTCGGTGAACGTCGGCCACACCACGCTCGGCGTGGTCACCGGCAAGCCCGTCGCGCTCGGCGGCTCGCTGGGCCGCGCCTCCGCCACCTCGGCGGGCGTGGTCCACGTGGCGCTCGCCGCGCTCGAGCACCTCGGCATCGAGCCGTCGCAGGCGACGGCGGCGGTCCAGGGCTTCGGCAAGGTCGGCGCCGGCACGGTCGAGCTGCTCGAGGCGGCCGGCGTGAAGGTCGTGGCCGTGTCCGACCAGTACGGCGCCGTGCGCGACGACGAGGGCCTGCACTACGACGCCCTGCAGAAGCAGCTCTGGGACACCGGCTCCGTGAAGGACACCCCCGGCACCGAGCCCATGGACGCGGACGAACTGCTCGAGATGGACGTGGACCTCGTGGTCCCGGCCGCCGTGCAGTCCGTGCTGACCGAGGAGAACGCCCCGCGCGTGCGCGCCCGGCTGGTCGTGGAGGGCGCCAACGGCCCCACCACGGGCGAGGCCGACCGCATCCTCTCCGAGAAGGGCGTCCTGGTCGTCCCGGACATCCTGGCCAACGCCGGCGGCGTGATCGTCTCCTACTTCGAGTGGGTCCAGGCGAACCAGGCCTACTGGTGGAGCCGCGAGGAGGTGGACGAGCGCCTGAAGCAGCGCATGGTCGCCGCGTGGCAGGCCGTGCTGGCCACCTCCGAGAGCCGCCGCGTGAGCCTGCGCGAGGCCGCCACCCTGACCGCCGTGCAGCGCGTGGCCGAGGCCCACCGCACCCGCGGCCTCTACCCGTGACGGGGGGCGGCCCCGCCGCCTGACCCCGTCCGGCCGCCCGAGCGCGGCCCCGCCGCCTGACCCCGCGCCGACGGCCCGGAACCCCCGGAGGTTCCGGGCCGTCGGCGTGGGTGGGCTCGGCCTGATGTGCCCCCACGGCCCGTGACGTCCGTCTCTATTTCGAATTTTGACGATCAGGCGTGGACAACCCGCCCGGATGATGTTTGAATTTGAAACAAGTTCGGAGGCCGAGGCGCCGCCCGCCGTGGCGGCCCACCCCGGACACACCAGACAGACCCGCTGAAAAGGAGCACCCCATGCGCGCCATCACCCCCGGCACCTGGAACCTGGACGCCGCGCACTCGGACGTCGACTTCGTCGTCCGCCACGCCGGCATCTCCAAGGTCCGCGGCACCTTCCACGCCGTGGAGGGCCAGCTCGTCATCGCCGAGGAGTTCACCCAGTCCTCCGTCGAGGTGACCGTCGACGTCGCCTCCATCAGCACCAAGAACGAGGGTCGCGACGCCCACCTGCGCTCCGCCGACTTCTTCGACGTGGAGCAGTTCCCCACCATGACCTTCCGCTCCACCGAGGTCCGCGGCGAGCCCGAGGAGTTCACCCTGGTCGGCGAGCTGACGCTGCACGGCGTCACCCGGACCGTGGAGCTCGAGGCCGAGTTCGGCGGCCAGGACAAGGATCCCTTCGGCGCGACCCGCGTGGGCTTCGAGGCCACCGGCGAGATCTCCCGCAAGGACTTCGGTCTGACCTGGAACGCCGCCACCGAGGCCGGCGGCGTCCTGGTCTCGGACAAGGTGAAGCTCGAGATCGGCGCCGCCTTCGTGCTGTCCGAGGCCGACGCCCAGGCCTGAGCCTGAGTCGACCTCGCGCGTCGAGACCGGGTCCCTCGATGAGGGGCCCGGTCTCCTCATAGGGTGGGGCCCATGATGGCTTCGAAGACCCCGCACCAGAACGTCACGTTCGACCTGCCCACGAAGGACGCCGGCCAGGACGGCGACCGGACGGGCCACGGCTACCTCGCGCTGCCCGCCTCCGGGAAGGGCCCCGGCGTGATCGTGATCCAGGAGTGGTGGGGCCTGGTGGACCACATCAAGGACGTGTGCGACCGCCTCGCCGACCTCGGCTTCGTCGCGCTCGCCCCCGACCTCTACGGCGGCTGGATCGCGCACGACGGCGACGAGGCCGGCGAGATGATGCAGAACCTGCCCGCCGAGGAGGGCGCCCGCCAGCTGGCCGGCGCCGTCGACTGGCTGCTCGCCCGGGACGAGGTGACCTCGCAGACCGTGGGCGCGATCGGCTTCTGCATGGGCGGCGGCTTCGTGCTCGCCCTCGCGGCCCAGCAGGGGGACAAGGTCTCCGCCGCCGTGCCGTTCTACGGCGTGGGCCAGGGCGTGCCCGGCGACTTCTCCGGCGTCACCGCCGCCGTCCAGGGCCACTACGCCGAACAGGACGACTCCTTCCCCGTCGAGGACGCGCGGGAGCAGGAGCAGCAGATCCGTGAGGAGTCCGGGGCCGACGTCGAGTACTTCTACTACGACGCCCCGCACGCCTTCCACAACGACGAGAACCCCCAGGGCAACCACCGGCCCGAGGCCGCGGCCCTCGCCTGGGATCGCGCGGTCTCCTTCCTGAAGGAGAAGGTCCGCTGAGCGGCTCCCGTGGCGGCCGGGGCGGGAAGTCCCGCGCGAGCAGGGGCGGCCCCGCCCGATCCACCCGCTCCGGCGGGCGTGGCGTGGCCAAGGGCGTGAAGCCCGCGGGCCGTGCCGGGGGTGAGGGCCGGCGTCGTCCCGCGCCCGCGCCGCCGGCCGACCTGCCCGTCCCGCCCGAGACCCTCTTCCTGGCCACCATCCCCGGGGCCACGCCGTCCACGTGGGTGGAGCGGTTCACCACGCGCCAGCGCACGGTGCAGCTCGTCAACCACGACGACGCGGCCCAGCTGGCCCACCTCGCCCACGACGACGCCGGTCAGCCCCGCCACTTCCTGCCGCAGCTGGGCTACGTGCGGCGCCGACGCGACGTGTCCGCCGAGGAGTTCCTGCGCGCCGGCGGCGTCGACCCGCGGCACGTGCACCTCGTGGGCGTGTACTCCGAGCTGCCGGTGGTGTGCGTGGGCAGGGACCACCTGCTCGCCGCGTGGGACGTGGACGCGGACGGCCCGGTGCCGCCCGCCGAGCTCGACCCGGACGAGGAGCTGGATCCCGCCCGCTTCGCCCCGGTCCCCAGCGCGGAGCCGATGGACGCCGCCGAGCTGCCCGGCGCGGGCGAGCGGATGGCCCTGGAGATCGCCGCGTCCGGCGCCGGCCACGTCGTGCTGCCGATGTCCGTGGTCCGCATGTTCGGCCGCAAGGACGTGATCGTGCTGCCGCTGGCCTCCACCCTCGACGACACGGTGGGCCTGTCCCGCGCCGACCGCGAGGCCGCCGCCACGCGGTCCGCGCTCGCGGACGAGCAGGCGCGGTCCGAGGCGGAGGCGGGCGCCGCCGTCGTCGACGGGGCGGATCCCGCGGGCCACGGCGGCGACGACGCCCGCCACCCCGGCTGGGACGTCGCCCTGGCCTGGCTCAAGGCGGCCGACTCGGAGCTCGTGCAGGCGTTCGTGGGGGTGGCGCGCGGGCGGCGGGGCGCCAGCTCGCGCTGAGGGCGGGCGCGCCTATGCTCGGAATGAGCCGCATCACACTCAAGGAGGGCGCATGTCCGAGCATCAGCAGCACGTCGGCCGCCGGGACCCCCGGATCAGCGACGAGGCCATCGAGCGCGGCCGCCGCGCCCACGAGCTCGACCGCGCGCACGTGTTCCACTCGTGGAGCGCGCAGCGCGACCTCACACCCATGACCATCCTCGACGCCGAGGGGTCGTGGGTGTGGGACGGCGAGGGTCGGCCCATGGTCGACTTCAGCGGGCAGCTCGTCTTCACGAACGTCGGCCACCGCCACCCGAAGATCGTGGCCGCGATCCGGGAGCAGGCCGAGACGCTCGCCACCGTGGCCCCGCAGCACGTCAACGACGCCCGGTCCGAGGCGGCCCGGCTGATCACGGAGCGGCTGCCGGAGTCCATCAACCACGTGTTCTTCACGAACGCGGGCGCGGAGGCCAACGAGCACGCGGTGCGGATGGCACGCCTGCACACGGGCCGGCACAAGGTGCTCTCCGCGTACCTCTCGTACCACGGCGCCACGCGCCTGACGGCGAACCTGACCGGCTCCCTGCGGCGCGTGGGCTCGGACTCGGCGTCCGACGGCGTCGTGCACTTCCAGCCCGCGTACACGTACCGCTCCGCGTTCGGCTCGGAGAGCGACGAGCAGGAGGCCGAGCGCGCGCTGGCCCACCTGCGCGACGTGATCGAGCTCGAGGGCCCCTCCACCGTGGCCGCCGTGATCCTCGAGGCCGTCCCCGGCACCGCGGGCATCTTCCTGCCGCCGCCCGGCTACATGGCCGGCGTCAAGGAGCTGTGCCGTGAGCACGGGATCCTGCTGATCATCGACGAGGTCATGGTCGGCTTCGGCCGCGTGGGCGAGTGGTTCGGCCACCAGCTGACGGGCGTCACCCCGGACATCGTCACGTTCGCCAAGGGGGTCAACTCCGGGTATGTGCCGTTGGGCGGCGTCGCCATGAGCGACGACGTCTACGAGAGCTTCGCGACCACGCCCTACCCCGGCGGCCTGACCTACTCGGGCCACCCCCTCGCGTGCGCGGCCGCCGTCGCCGCGATCACCGCGATGGAGGAGGAGGGCATGGTCGCCCACGCGAAGCGCATCGGCGAGGAGGTCATCGGGCCGCGCCTGGCCGAGATCGCCGCGGCCCACCCGAGCGTGGGCGACGTGCGCGGCGCCGGCGCGTTCTGGGCCGTCGAGCTGGTGAAGGACCGGCAGACCCGGGAGCGGCTGGCCCCGCTCGGTCAGGTCGCGCCCGTGATGGGGCGGATGATGGCCGAGGCCAAGGACCGCGGGCTGCTGCTGTTCATGGCCGAGAACCGGTTCCACCTGTGCCCGCCGCTGAACATCTCGGACGAGGACCTGCGCTTCGGCCTCGACGTGCTCGACCAGGTCCTCGCCCGAGATGTTCAGCGGCGGGCACAGGTGGAACCGGTTCTCGGCCATGAACAGCAGCAGCCCAGTCCGCCCACCCCGCGTTTTCGAACGTGAAAGGGGGGTTCTCAGCGCTTTCGGTCGTGAGATTGGCCCTATCTCACGACCGAAAGTGCGCGTGGCGCGGGGATGCGCGAGGCGGGGCGCCCGGGGCCGGGGTCAGCCGAGCCGGCCGGCCTCCGAGGCCTCGAACTCCTCCTCGTCCTCGGGCACCGGCTCGGTGCCGCGGGCGCGGGCGATCGCCGTCATGAGGTGGTACACCACCAGGGCGGCGACCGTGCCGAGCGTGATGCCGCCGAACACGAGCCCGCCGACCACGAGCTGGGGGTCGGCGATCGCGATGATCAGGCCCGCACCCGCCGTCATGAGGTTCACGGTGTTGGAGAAGTCCACGCGGTTCTGCACCCAGATGCGCACGCCCATCATGCCGATCATCCCGTAGAGGATGATGCCCGCGCCGCCGGCCACCCCGGCCGGGATGGTGGCGACGGCGGCCCCGAACTTCGGCAGGAACGCGAGGGCGATCGCGGTCAGGCCGGCCACCCAGTACGCCGCCGTCGAGTAGACGCGCGAGCTGGCCATCACGCCGATGTTCTCCGCATACGTGGTGGTGCCGACGCCGCCGCCCGCGCCGGAGAGCATGGTGGACAGGCCGTCCGCGATCAGGGCACGGCCGGTGAGCGGGTCCAGGTCGCGCTTGGTCATCAGCCCGACGGTCCTGACATGGCCGATGTTCTCCGCGACCAGCACGAGCACGACGGGCAGGAACAGGGGCAGCAGGTCCCAGCGCAGCTCCGGGCCGTGGAAGGGCGGCAGCCCGATCCAGGCGGCCTCCCCGACGGCGGCGAAGTCCACCTGGCCCTGCGCGAGGGCCAGCACGTAGCCCACCACGATGCCCACGAGGATGGACAGGCGGCCCAGGAGCCCCCGGAACGTCACGGCCGTGAGCACCACCGCCAGGGCCGTGCCGAACGTGGTGACCGGCACCTCCTGCATGGCCGTCGTCGTGGCGCCGGCGAGGTTGAGGCCGATCAGGGCCACGATCGTGCCCATCACCGCCGGCGGCATGAGCGCGTGGATCCACCCGGTGCCGGCGCGGTGCACGATCGCGCCGATCACCGTGAGCAGCAGGCCCGTCACCAGGATGCCGCCGAGCGCGGCCCCCGTGCCGCCGATCGCGGCGGCGGCCGTCAGGGGTGCGATGAACGCGAACGAGCTGCCCAGGTACGAGGGCAGGCGGTTGCCCGTGATGACCAGGAAGAGCAGGGTGCCCAGGCCGGAGAAGAGCAGCGCCGTCGTCGCGGGCATGCCGGTCAGGGCGGGCACGAGCACGGTGGCGCCGAACATGGCCATCACGTGCTGCACGCCGATGCCCACGGTCCGGGGCCAGCTCAGCCGCTCGTCCGGGGCGACGACGGTGCCCGGGGTGATGGTGCGGCCGTCGCCGTGGAGGCGCCAGCCGGGGCCGCGCGAGGGCCGGGTGGGGGT
>NZ_JABFBA010000024.1:12408-22722 GCF_017168445.1 Micrococcus sp. KRD026
GGCCTAGACTGAGCGCATGCCCGCCCTGCCCCTGCCCTCGCGCCGTCCGCGGATGATCGCGACGGACCTGGACGGCACCATCATCGGGTACCGGCACACGCGGTCGGGGCGCCTGAGCCCGCGCACCATCGCGGCGCTGCGGGACGCCCACGACGCCGGCGTCGAGGTGGTGTTCGTGACCGGCCGTCCCCTCCGCTGGCTCGGCCCGCTGAGCGCGCAGCTCGGCCCCGTCGGCCCGGTGATCTGCTCCAACGGCGCCGTCCTCGTGGACACCGCCACGGACGACGTCCTGATCGCCCACCCCATGCCCGTCGAGGCCGTGTGGACCGCCACGGACCGGCTGCGCGCCCTGGACCGCACCGTGTCCTTCGGCGCCGAGACCCTCGAGGGCTTCTTCTGGGAGCACGCGTTCTCCGAGCGCGCCGAGTTCCGGGCCGAGGTCCACGCGGCGGCCACGCTCGAGGCCGCGCTGCCGGGTCGGCTGGGCGTCGTGAAGCTGCTGGCCCGCTCGGACACCCTGTCCCCGGACGCCTTCCTCGCCGCGGCCCGCGCCGAGCTGGACGAGCTCGTGAGCGCCACGCACTCCGCGCCCGGCATCGCGCTCGTGGAGATGTCCGCGCCGGGCGTGCACAAGGCCGCGACCCTCGCCGAGTTCGCCACGAGCCGGGGGGTCGCGCCGGCCGACGTCGTCGCGTTCGGGGACATGCCCAACGACCTGGAGATGCTCCAGTGGGCCGGTCTCGGCCTGGCCGTGGCCTCGGGGCACCCGTCGCTGCTGGCCGCGGCGGACGGCGTGGTCGGGGCGTGCGACGACGACGGGGTGGCCGCCACCGTCGAACGCCTGCTGGAGCTGCCCACGGACTGAGCCGCGGGCCGCCCCCGGCGGGTCAGAGGAACTCGTTCGGGTCGAACGCCTCGACGTCGATCACGCGCAGGCGCGGCAGGGACGAGTCGAACGCGCCCACCGCGTGCTCCAGGTCGAAGAACTCGACCCCGGGGATGCGGCGCAGCTCGTGGGAGAGGAACTCCTCGAAGCCCATGATCCCGGTGCGTCGGCCCGGCGTGGCCGCGAGGTCGGTGAGCTGGGGGGCGAAGTCGGCGTCGTGGCTGACGAGGACGACGTCGTCCTCCCGGCCCAGCAGCGCCTCCGCGGTGCGCTGGATGCCGATGTCCACGACCTTGCCCTCGCCCCGCAGCATGATCGGCTGGAAGCCGAGGGCGGTGAGCGCCTGGACGAACGGGATGGGGATCTCACCGTCGATGGCGAGGAAGAACAGGCCCTTGACCGGCTGGTCCCAGCGGTCCTCGAGGTAGCCGAGCAGGCGCTTCCAGCGTGGCCGCTCGTCGGGCTGGGGGCGCCGCTGCAGGATGGACGTGCCGAGGGTGGCGTCGATGTTCTCGCCGTCGATCAGCAGGTAGGTGGTTCGCTCGCTCACGCTCTCGAGGCTACCCGCTGGGGTGGACGTCGGTCAGCGCGCGCGGTCGAACGGGGCCGTCAGCAGGCGGACGACGCCCTCCAGCGGCCCCGCGCGGAACGGGCCGATACGCACGACGGCCCGCCACAGCAGCGGCAGCAGCAGCGCGCCGGCCACCAGCACGGCCAGGTTGAACCACGTGTCGTCCGTGCCCGTGGCGCTGCGCCACGGCCCGGGTCCGAGCCCCCGCACCCAGCCGAGGTACCACAGGTGCGCCACGTACACGGACAGCGTCATCGCGCCGGGCACGGCCAGCAGCCCGGCCCACCGCGGCGCCAGGGCCGCGCACCCGCCGAGCACGGTCAGCACGAGGCCCGTGTCCAGCAGGGCCTCCGCGGGGGTCGCCGTGTAGGGCACGGGGGCGGCGCCGGTCTGCGTCCGGGACAGGGCGAGCACGACGCCGGCCAGCGCGATCCCCCCGGCCGCCCAGGCGAGCCCCGTGAGCCGTGCGCGCCGGGCCGGGGCCGCCGTCGTCGTGCCGTGGACGGTGGCGACCAGCACCGCCCCCAGCAGCGCCCACGCGAGGAACAGGGGGAGACGGTACGGGCCGTCCGTGAGGAACGCGGAGACCCACGGGGTCAGCGTCGCGCGGCTCAGCCCGAGCGCCTGCGCGGCGGGGAGGAGCCGGTCGACGACGTCGGCCGTCGGTGTGGCGGCGAGCAGGAGGCCGCCTCCGCCGGCCAGGACGGCGAGCACGAGGTGCGCGGCGAGGGGGAGGGCGGCCAGCAGTGCCATGAGCACCGTGAGCACAGCCAGGTGCGCCAGCACGTTCACGACGGCCGCCCCGAAGAGCCCGGTCAGCCACGCCGCCCCGAACAGGGCGGCCGCCCGCACAAGCGCGCGGGGCACGGCCCGGCCACGGCCCAGCCACTCCACCTCGAGGCGCGCGCCCACGCCCACGAGCGCCGCGAACAGGGGCGCGGTGAGGTGCTCGGAGAGGTGGAGCACCCCACCCGGGCCGCCGGCGGGCGCCGTGTGGGCGACCATCATCGCGACCAGGGCCAGGCCGCGCGCGACGTCCACCCAGACCAGGCGGCCCCGGGCGGTGTGGGTGGCGGCGGGAGCGTGGGAGGAGGGATGACGTTTTTTTTTTTTAGATGGGTATAAGAGACAGGTACTGTGGTGTGATCGGAGAGGCGCTCGTCGACGTCGTGGTCTCGGACACCGCGACCCCCCGCGTGCACGTCGGGGGCAGCCCCCTGAACGTGGCCGTGGGCCTGAGCCGGCTGGAGCGGCCCGTCCTGTTCGCCGGCCGCCTCGGCCGCGATGCGCACGGGGACATGATCGCCTCGCATCTGCGGGAGAACGGCGTGCGCTGCCTGCTCGAGCCGGATGCCGCCGCCACCTCCGTGGCCACCGCCCGCCTGGACCCCACGGGCGCCGCCAGCTACGAGTTCGAGCTGGACTGGACGCTGCCGCCCGCCGCCGCGCTCGCCCGGGACTTCGACGACGCCGCCGGCGGCCCGCTGCACCACATGCATGCCGGCTCCATCGCCACCATGCTCGCCCCCGGCGACGCCGAGGTGATGGCCCTGCTCGAGCGGATCTCGGCGGTCACGACCATCAGCTACGACCCCAACGTGCGGCCCACGATCGTGCCGGACCGGGCGTTCGCCCGCGCCCGCGCGGAGGAGTCCGTGCGGCTGGCGGACGTGGTGCACGCCTCGGACGAGGACATCGCGTGGCTGTACCCGGACCGCCCGCTGCGCGAGTCGCTGCAGGCGTGGCAGCAGATGGGCCCGGCGTTCGTGGTGATGACCCGCGGCGCCGAGGACATCGTGGCCGTCACCGCGCACGGCGTGGTGGAGCGCCCGATCGTGCCCGTGGACGTCGCGGACACCGTGGGCGCCGGTGACTCGTTCACCGCCGCCCTGCTCGCCGCCCTCGACGACCGCTCCCTGCTCGGCGCCGCGAACCGCGGCCGCCTGCACGCGATGGACCCGGCCGACGTCGAGTCGGTGCTGATCTACGCCTCCCGCGCGTCGGCGATCACGGCCTCCCGCCCGGGGGCGGACCCGCCCACGCGGGCCGAGCTGGCGGACTGACCCCACGCCCTCCCGTCCTCGCACGAATCTGTTGCGCATCCGACCCTTCCGGCGGGCGGGGACGCCCCCAGAAGGGTCAGAGACGCAGACGATCCCGGCCGCCTCAGAGCAGGCCCAGCCCTCGCACGGCGTCGCGCTCGGCCTCCAGCTCGGCGACGGTCGCGGCCAGCCGCCCGCCCTCACCCGGCAGCACGGACTCGTCCGGCTCCAGCCCCGGCACGATCCGCCACGCGGTGCCGCCGTCGGACGTCACGGGGAACGAGCTGATCAGCCCCTCCGGCACCCCGTAGGAGCCGTCCGAGACCACCGCGGCCGACGTCCGGCGCGGCGCACCGTCCGCGTCCACACCGGTGCCGAGGGTCCAGTCGCGCATGTGATCGATCGCCGCGGACGCCGCCGACGCCGCCGAGCTCGCCCCGCGCACCTCGATGATCTCCGCGCCCCGCCTCGCCACGCGCGGCACGAACTCCTCGCTCGCCCACACCGGGTCCACCACCTCGAGCGCCGGCCGCCACGTCCCGTCCACCCGCACGCGGGCGTGGGTGAGGTCCGGGAACTGGGTGGCGGAGTGGTTGCCCCAGATCGTCACGCCGGACACGTCCGTCACCGCGACGCCGGCCCGCGCGGCCAACTGCGCCACGGCCCGGTTGTGGTCCAGCCGGGTCAGCGCCGTGAAGCGCGCGGCCGGCACGTCCGGGGCGTGGGCGGCGGCGATCAGCGCGTTGGTGTTGGCCGGGTTCCCGACGACGACGACCCGCACGTCCTGCGCCGCGTGGTCGTTGATCGCCCGGCCCTGAGGCCCGAAGATCCCGCCGTTCGCCTCGAGCAGGTCGCCGCGCTCCATGCCCTTCGTGCGCGGCCGCGCGCCGACGAGCAGCGCGTGCTGGACCCCGTCGAAGGCGCGGGCCGGGTCGTCCGTGACCTCCACGTCGGCCAGCAGCGGGAAGGCCGCGTCGGCGAGCTCCATGGCGGTGCCCTCCGCGGCGCCCAGGGCGGCCGGGATCTCGAGCAGGCGCAGCCGGACCGGGGTGTCCGGGCCGAGCATCCCGCCGGCGGCGATGCGGAAGAGCAGTGCATAGCCGATGTTGCCGGCGGCGCCGGTGACGGTGACCGTGCGGGGCGTCGTCGAAACGGGGTCCGGGGCGGTGTCCTGTGCGGTGGTCTGCAGTGCGGTGTCCACGCCCCCATCGTGCCCCCGCTCGCCCGCGGAGGACACCCCGGCCCGCCGCACGGCCCCGGCCTAGACGGCACGGCGACCTCCGAGGTGGGGGACTCAGTCCAGGACGCGGGTGAGGTCGGCGTCCTCGTAGCGGACCGGCTTCGAGCCGGTGACGAGCTTGTGGCCGAGCCACAGCGCGAGGAACAGGGGCAGGCCGATGTACGCGCTGGCCACGGCCACGAGGTCCACGTCGCCCATGAACGCCTGGTAGTTCTGGCCGAGGATCACGACGGCGCACATGACCAGCGCGACGATCGGGCCCAGGGGGAACAGGAAGGCGCGGTAGGGCAGGTCCTTCGGGTCGTGGCCCTGCGCGACGTAGGCCCGCCGGAACCGGTAGTGGCTCCAGGCGATGCCCATCCACACGATGAACCCGGCCAGGCCCGAGGCGGAGACGAGCCACACGTAGGCGGCGCCGTCCCCGATGAACGTGGTCAGGAAGCACGCCGCGCCCACCGCGGTGGTGGCGTAGAGGGCGTTCATGGGCACGCCGCGCCGGTTCACCTTCGCCAGGAAGCGCGGGGCCTTGCCGGAGTCGGCCAGGGCCCAGAGCATGCGGGTGGAGGCGTACAGGCCCGAGTTGCCCGCGGAGAGGATGGCCGTGAGGATCACGGCGTTCATCACGGAGGCGGCGGCGAGCACGCCCGCGTTCTCGAAGACGAGCGTGAACGGGGAGATCGAGATGTCCTCGACGTCGCTGCCCAGCAGGTGGGGGCTGGTGTAGGGGATGAGGAAGCCGACGACGGTGATTGCGCCGACGTAGAAGAGCAGGATGCGCACGAACACGGTGCGGATCGCCTTGGGCACGTTCTTCTCCGGGTCCTCGGCCTCGCCCGCGGCCACGCCGACCAGCTCGGTGCCCTGGAAGGAGAAGCCGGCCACCATGAAGATCGCCAGGATGCCGGCGCCGCCGCCCACGAAGGGGGCCTCGCCGTCCGTCCAGTTGTGGAAGCCGGGGGAGGAGCCGCCGAGGATGCCGACGATCATCAGGACGCCGAGCACCAGGAAGATCACCACCGTGGCGACCTTGATGAGCGAGAACCAGAACTCGCTCTCGCCGTAGGCGCGCGTGGAGAGGGCGTTGAGGCCGAAGAGCAGCGCGAGGAAGATCGCGGACCAGATCCACGAGGGCACGTCCGGGAGCCAGTACCGCATGATCAGGGCCGCCGCGACGAGCTCGGCGGCCACCGTGATCGCCCAGTTGTACCAGTAGTTCCAGCCGATGGCGAAGCCGAACGAGGGGCTCACGAAGCGGGTCGAGTACTCCTCGAACGCGCCGGAGACCGGCAGGTACGTGGACATCTCGCCGAGCGACTGCATCAGCAGGAACACCATGAAGCCGATGGCCACATAGGCCACGAGGGCGCCACCGGGGCCGGCGGTCGCGATGGTGTTGCCCGAGGCCACGAACAGGCCCGTGCCGATGGCGCCGCCCATCGCGATCATCGTCAGGTGCCGGGACTTGAGGGTGCGTTGCAGGGAGCCGCCCTCATGGGTGGCGTGGGCGGCGGAGGCGGCCGGCGTCGACGGGGACGTCCGGGGTGCGCTGGTGTCCACGGTGGCCTTTCGGTGGAGGAGCGGTCGGACGCGCGTCGAAGGCCGCGGCGTCCCACCCTGCTGCACGGTGGTAGAAGGGTATCCCGGCCGGGCGCGTCCGTCAGACGGCGGGGACGAGTTCGGCGCGCAGCGCCGCCGTGAACGCGTCCACGTCCTCCTCGGTCGTGTCGAAGCCGCACACCCAGCGCACCTCGCGGCGCGCCGCGTCCCAGTCGTAGAACCGGAAGCGGGCGCGCAGCCGGTCGGCCACGCCCTCGGGCAGGACGGCGAACACGGCGTTGGCGTCCGTGGCCTGCGTGAACTCGACGCCGGCCAGCGAGCCGTCGGCGACCCCCGCCTCGATGACGGCGCGCAGCCGGGCGGCCATGGCGTTGGCGTGGCGGGCGGAGCGCAGGTACAGGTCGCCGTCGAACAGGGCGAGCAGCTGCGCCGAGACGAAGCGCATCTTCGAGGCCAGCTGCATCTGGTTCTTGCGCAGGTACACGAGGCCGTCCGCGGCGTCCGGGTCGAGCACGACGACGGCCTCGGCCAGCAGCGCCCCGTTCTTGGTGCCGCCGAGGGAGAGCACGTCCACGCCGACGTCGGTGGTGAAGGCGCGCAGCGGCAGGCCCAGGGAGGCCGCGGCATTGGCGATGCGGGCGCCGTCCATGTAGACGCGCATCCCGTGCTCGTGGGCGTAGTCCGTGATGGCCTTGACCTCGTCCGGGGTGTAGACCGTGCCGAGCTCGGTGGACTGGGTGAGGTAGACGACCAGGGGCTGGGCGCGGTGCTCGTCACCCCAGCCCCAGGCCTCGGCGGCGATCAGCTCGGGGGTGAGCTTGCCGTCGTCGGTGGCCACGGGCAGCAGCTTGATGCCGGCGGACTTCTCGGGCGCGCCGCCCTCGTCCACGTGGATGTGCGCGGTGTCCGCGCAGATCACCGCGCCCCAGCGGGGCAGCATGGCCTGGAGCCCGACGACGTTCGCCCCGGTCCCGTTGAACATCGGCCACGCGGTGGCGTCCTTGCCGAAGTGCTGGGCCACGACCTCCTGGAGGCGGGCCGTGTACACGTCCTCGCCGTAGGCGACCTGGTGGCCCCCGTTGGCCTCGGCGATCGCCGCGAGCACCTCCGGGTGGACGCCGGAGTAGTTGTCCGAGGCGAAGCCCCGCTCCTGCGGATCGTGGATCCTCTGCATGTCAGTCCGTTCCCTTCTCCTGGAGCGTGAGGACGGCGTCGTTCAGCGCGCCCGCCTCAGCCTTCCACAGTCGCGCGTACTCCTCGGCCAGCCGTTCCTCGAGCCCGGCGAGGGACTTCACGCGGAACACGACGGCCGCCGAGCGCAGCGGCGCCTCCGCGTCCCGGGCGGCCTTGGCCCAGCCCTGCGCGACCGCGCGGGTCCATGCCTCGCTCGCCGCCTTCACCGCGGCGTAGTTCGCGCCGCCGGCGAGCGGCCGGGTCACCGCCGTGGACGAGACGATCGCGAGGCGACCGGCGGACGAGGCCCGCAGGTCGTCGTCGAGGGCCCGGCTCACGTGCCGCAGCGCCGTGAACGAGGCCTCGAGGGCGCGGTAGTCCTCCTCGGTCTGGCCGGCGAGGCCCCCGCCGCCGCGCCAGCCGCCCACCAGGTGGAGCAGGCCGTCGATCCGGGTGCCGCGGGCGTGCAGGTCCTCGACGAGGCCGCGGACGGCGGTCTCGTCCGTGAGGTCCAGGGCCGCGGTCTCGGCGCCGAGTTCGGCGAGGGGGGCGAGCTTCGCGGCGTCGCGCCCGGTCGCGACGACGTGCGCGCCGGCGTCGAGGAGGGTGCGGGCGGCGGCCCGGCCCGAGGCGCTCGTGGCGCCCGCGATCAGGACGGCGCGGTCGGTCAGGGCGGCCACGGGTCAGGCGTCCGTGCCGCGGATCCCGGCGGTGGACTCGATGACGCCGCACATCTTCTTCTCGAGGGCCTCGAAGAACATGGACAGCGGGAACTCGTCGTCGAGCACGAGGTCGGTGTAGCCCTTGGGCGGGCCGGCGAGCACCTCGCGCGGCAGGCCCTGCGCCCACACGGAGGCCGGGTGCGGGGTGACCACGGAGGCGACGAGCTCGTAGGCCTGGAGCCAGTGCACGGTCTTGGGGCGGTCGATGGACTCCCAGTAGAGCGTGTCGATGGCGTCGCCCAGCTCGACGACGGCGTTGGCGAGCCGGTCCCAGTCCACGCTGAGCTCGACGTCGCGCCACTGGATCACGTCCTTGCGGTGCAGCCAGGCGAAGAGCAGCTGGCCGCCGAGGCCGTCGTAGTTGCGGACGCGGGAGCCGGTGAGGGCGAAGCGGAAGACGCGGTCGAAGAGGACGGCGTGCTGCACGAGCCCGGCGTGGCGGCGGGTCTGCTCCTCGAGCGCGGTGAGCTGCTCACCGGCGGCGGCGCGCGCCGTGAGGCGGCGCTCGATCGCCACGCACTCGCGGAAGGCGGTCATGTCGCAGCGCATCTCCTCGAGCGTGTAGAGGAAGAAGGGCATGCGCTGCTTGATCATGAACGGGTCGAAGGGCAGATCGCCGCGCATGTGCGTGCGGTCGTGGATGAGGTCCCACATCACGAAGGTGCCCTCGGCGAGCTCCTGGCAGGAGAGCAGTTCGGCGAGCTCGGCCGGGAGCTCGAGCTGGGTGATCTCGGCGGCGGCGGTGACGACCCGGCGGAAGCGGGCGGCCTCGCGGTCCTGGAAGATGGCGCCCCACGTGAAGGTGGGGATCTCGCGCATGGCCACGGTCTCGGGGAAGAGGACGGCCGAGTTCGTGTCGTAGCCGGGGGTGAAGTCGATCAGGCGCAGGGAGACGAAGAGGCGGTTGCCGTAGTCGCCGGCCTCGAGCTCGGCGATGAACTCGGGCCAGATGGTCTCGACGACGAGGGCCTCCACGTGCCGGTCGGGGGAGCCGTTCTGCGTGTACATCGGGAAGACCACGAGGTGCCGGACGCCGTCGACGCGGTGCTCCTGCGGCTGGAAGGCGACGAGGGAGTCCAGGAAGTCCGGGACGCCGAAGCCGCCGTCGGCCCAGCGGGCGAAGTCGCGGGGCAGGGCGGCGAGGTAGGCGGCGTCGTGTGGGAAGAGCGGGGCGAGCTCCTCGACGGCGGCGACGATGGTCTCCACGTGCTCGCGCGCGGCGGCGTGGTCCGCGGGGTCCGGGATGGAGCCGTCCTTGACCTGCAGGGGCTGCAGGGCGGTGGCGGCGGCCTTGAGGCGGAGCCAGGCCGGGTGGGTCTCGACGGTGCGCGCGTCGGCCGGGGTCTCCGGAACGACGACGTCGGTCCGGGCGGGCTGCAGAGTGGTGGACATGGAACCCTCCTGAGGTCGAATCGCCGGAAAATATCCGGTGATGCGGATCACTTGCCGGAAGGTTTCCATGAGGGCATGGGGCTGTCAACCCGGCGGCCGGGGCCGGCTGATAGCGTGCGGCGCATGGACGACCCTGTCGACGCGCGGCTTGCGGCCGCCGTCTCCCATGACCCGCGCGCCACGCTCGCCCAGCTCTCCGAGCGGGTCGGCCTCTCGACCTCCGCCGTGCAGGCGCGCCTGCGCCGGCTCGAGAGCACGGGCGTCATCACGGGCTACCGTGCGCTGCTCGACCCCGAGGCCGTGGGCAGGCCGCTCTCCGCGTTCATCGAGATCAGCCCGCTGGACCCGCGCCAGCCCGACGACGCCCCCGAGCTCCTCGAGTCCATCGCGGCGATCGAGGCGTGCCACTCCGTGGCCGGCGACGCCGCGTACATGCTCTTCGTGCGCGTGGGCTCGCCACGCGAGCTCGAGGCCCTCGTGACGGAGATCCGCCAGACGGCGTCGGTGTCCACCCGGACCACCGTGGTGCTGCAGACCTTCTACGAGCACCGCCCCATGCTGGAGTTGCCGGCGGAGGACTGAGGGCGGGCGCGTCGGCCCCACCTGTCACGTGAGTGGTCGGAATGAGGGCGGGTCTGACGCTCATTCCGACCTCTCGCGTTCCCGGCTGCGGCAGCGGGCACTCGGCCGTCCGTCCCCGCTACGGTGATCCCGTGCGTCCGACCTCGCCC
>NZ_JABFBA010000024.1:22822-56440 GCF_017168445.1 Micrococcus sp. KRD026
CCCCCGCCTACCTCACCGACTCCGTCCCCGCCCGTCGCGGCCACCCGCTGGGGTTCGCGCACCGGGGCGCCGCCGTCGACCGGGAGAACTCCCTGGCCGCGTTCGTGGACGCCCACGCCGCCGGGTTCACCTACCTCGAGCTGGACGTGCGCACCACGGCGGACGGCGAGCTCGTCGTCTTCCACGACGACACCCTGGACCGCGTCAGCACCGGCCGCGGCCGGCTGCACGACCACACGTGGGAGCGGCTGGCGGACGTCACGGTCGGCGGGGAGCCGCTGCTGCGCTTCACCGAACTGCTCACGGCGCTCCCCGAGGCGCGCCTCAACGTGGACCTCAAGGACCGCGCGTCGGCCCCGGCCCTGGCCCGCATCCTCGCCGAGCACGGCGCGTGGGACCGCGTGCTCGTCGCCTCGTTCCACGACTCGCGGCGCCGCCTCTTCCGGCGCGCCCTCGCCCGCCTCGGCCACCCCGAGCGGGCGTACGGGCCGGAGCGGGTGGCGACGTCGGGCGGGGCGGCCGCCATCGCGGCGCTCGTGACGCTGGGCCCGCTGGGACTGACCCGCTGGCTGCGCCGGTACGCCCTCGACGTCGACTGCGTGCAGGTGCCCGTCCGGCACGGCCGCGTGCCCGTGGCCACCGCCGACTTCGTGCGGCGGTGCCACGCGGCGGGCCTGCCGGTGCACGTGTGGGTCGTGGACGAGCCCGCGGAGATCGAGCGCCTGCTCGACCTCGGTGTCGACGGGATCATGACCGACCGCGCCGACGTCCTCGCCGAGGTCTACGCCCGCCGCGGACTCTGGCCGCAGCGCTGACCCCCGCCCCTCAGAGCATCTTCGGCAGCAGCGCCCGCTTCATCCGCCCGTACGGCGGGTAGGCGGTCTTGAGCGTGTCCACCTGGTCCGACTTCGTGATGGACGGGCGCAGGTGGGAGAACGTCTCGAACCCGTGGATGCCGTGGTACGCGCCCATCCCGGACGCGCCGATCCCGCCGAACGGCAGCGTCGCGATGCCGGCGTGCAGCAGGCCGACGTCGTAGCCGAGGCCACCGGCCTGCACCTGGTCGTCGAACGCGCGGTGGTAGCTGGGCCGGTCCGTGAACAGGTACGCGGCCAGTGGGTGCGGGCGCTCCGCGATGAAGTCCAGGGCGTCCTGGAAGGTGTCCACGGTCAGCACGGGCAGGATCGGGCCGAACAGCTCCTCCTGCATGAGCGCGCCGTCCGGCTTGACGCCCGTCACCACGGTCGGCGCCATGTAGCGCCCCGCCACGTCCACGTCGCCGCCGACGAGCAGCTCGGCGCCGGCGTCGAGGTCCGCCTGGAGCATCTCCCGCAGCCGCTCCGCGTGCTCGGCGGAGATGAGGCGGCCGTAGTCCTTCGACGCGCGGGGGTCGTCGCCGTAGAACTCGCGCAGGGCTGCGGGGAGCTCGGCGGTCACCTGGCGCAGCGCGGCCTCGCCGACGGCCAGCACGTAGTCCGGGGCCACGCACGTCTGGCCCGCGTTGGTGAACTTCGCCCACGCGATGCGGCGGGCCATCGCTCCCGTGTTCCGCGACGGCGTCACCACCGCCGGCGACTTGCCGCCCAGCTCGAGCGTCACGGGGGAGAGGGTCTTCGCCGCCGCCTCGTAGACGATCCGGCCCACGCGCTCCCCGCCGGTGTAGAGGATGTGGTCCCACGGCTCCGCCAGCAGCGCGGTGTTGCACTCCTTGCCGCCCGCCACCACGGAGACCAGCGCGGAGTCCAGGTACTGCGGCACCAGCTCCCGCAGCGCCGCCGCCGTGGCCGGGGCCTTCTCCGACGGGCTGAGCACCACCGTGTTGCCGGCCGCCAGCGCACCCACGACCGGGGCGAGCGCGAGCTGCACCGGGTAGTTCCACGCGCCGATGACCAGCACGAGACCCTTGGGCCGCGGCCTGACCTCCGCGCTCGCGGGCCGCAGGGCCAGCGGCAGCTTCACGGGCCGCGGCTCCATCCAGTCGGTCAGGTGCAGCAGCGCGTGGTCCACCTCGGAGCGCACCGAGACGATCTCCGTGATCAGCGCCTCGGTGGCCGGCTTGCCCAGGTCCGTGCCGAGCGCCGCGACGAACCGGTCCGCGTGCTCGGTCAGCATCCGCTTCAGGCCCTTGAGCTGGCGCACCCGCACCGCGCGCGGGTGGGCGGCGCGGGAGCGGGCGGCGGCGCGCAGCCGCTCGACGGCGGCCCGCGGCTCCTCGGGTCGGGGCCCGGCCGGCGCGATCGGCAGGGCCTCGGTGGGCAACGGCTCGCGGACCGGATCGTCGGCGGGGGAGTCGGGGGAGTCGGTGGTCAGACCGGGGGGCTGCGTGCTCATGCCGGCCACGCTACCGAGCGGCCCTGTGCGGCGGCAGGGCGGGGCGCCGTCGTCGTCCTCCGGCCGCTGGTGCCGCCCCGACGGGCGCCACGGCGTTTTCGTTCGGGAAACGGCGCGCGCGCCCGGCCGTTTCCCGAACGAAAGCGGTGCGACACGCCGCCGTTTCCCGAACGAAAGCGGGCGGGGGTGAGGGTCAGCCGATGACCGCGTCCACCAGCCGCTGCGCCTCCGCCTGCACCTGCGTCAGGTGCTCGGGGCCGCGGAAGGACTCCGCGTAGATCTTGTAGACGTCCTCGGTGCCGGAGGGCCGCGCCGCGAACCACGCGTGCTGCGTGACCACCTTGAGCCCGCCGATCGGGGCGTCGTTGCCCGGGGCGTTGGTCAGCGTCGCGAGGATGGTCTCGCCGGCCAGCTCGGTCACGGGGACGTCGTCGGGGGAGAGGGTCTTCAGCTTCGCCTTCTGCTCGGCGGTCGCGGGGGCGTCGATGCGCGCGTACGCCGGGTCGCCGTGCAGGGCCACGAGGTCGCGGTACCGCTCGGACGGGGACTGGCCCGTCACGGCGATGATCTCCGCGGCCAGCAGGCACAGCAGCAGCCCGTCCTTGTCCGTGGACCACGGGCTGCCGTCGAACTGCACGAAGGACGCGCCCGCGGACTCCTCGCCGCCGAACACACCGGTGCCCGTCAGCAGGCCCGGCACGAACCACTTGAAGCCCACCGGCACCTCCACGAGCTCGCGGCCCAGGTCCCCGGCCACGCGGTCGATCATCGAGGAGCTCACCAGGGTCTTGCCCACGCCCGCGCTCTGGGGCCACTGCTCGCGGTGGCGGTACAGGTAGTCGATGGCCACGGCGAGGTAGTGGTTCGGGTTCATCAGCCCGCCGTCGGGGGTGACGATCCCGTGCCGGTCCGCGTCGGCGTCGTTGCCGGTGGCGACGTCGAAGGGCGCCTGCCCGTCCGCGTCCGGGGTCATCCGCTCGATCAGCGAGGCCATCGCGTTCGGCGACGAGCAGTCCATGCGGATCTTGCCGTCCCAGTCCAGGGTCATGAACCCGAACCGCGGGTCCACCTCCGGGTTCACCACGGTCAGATCCAGCCCGTGGCGGTCGGCGATCTCGCCCCAGTACGCCACGGACGCCCCGCCCATGGGGTCGGCGCCGATGCGCACGCCCGCCTCGCGGATCGCCTCCACGTCGATCACCTGCGGCAGATCGGACACGTACCGGTCCAGGAAGTCGAAGCCGCCCAGCTTCGCGTGGCCGGCGACGTCGGCGCTCGCCACCCGGTGCACGCCCGCCAGCCCGGCGGCGAGCAGCTCGTTGGCGCGGTCGGCGATCCACGTGGTCGCCTCGGTGTCCGCGGGGCCGCCGTGGGGTGGGTTGTACTTGAAGCCGCCGTCCGCGGGCGGGTTGTGCGAGGGGGTGATCACGAGGCCGTCCACGAGGCCGGCGTTGTCCCCGTCCACCGCGAAGCCCGACGGCGACAGCTCGCGCCCGGCGTTCAGGTGCAGGATCGCGTGGGAGACGGCGGGGGTGGGCGTGTAGCCGCCGCGGGAGTCGACGAGCACCTCGACGTCGTTGCCCAGCAGCACCTCGACGGCGGTGTCCTGCGCGGGCCCGGACAGGGCGTGCGTGTCCCTGCCGACGAGGACCGGCCCCGTGATCCCGTGGTGCGCGCGGTACTCGACCACGGCCTGCGTGATGGCGGCGATGTGGTCGTCGTTGAACGAGGTCGTGAACGCGGAGCCGCGGTGGCCGGAGGTGCCGAACACGACCTTCTGCGCCGGGTCCGTCACGTCCGGGTGACCGGTGCGGTACGCCTCCAGGAGGGCGTCGACGTCGATGAGGTCCTGCGGCAGGGCGGGGGTGCCGGGACGCTCGGCGGCGGGCAGGGCGGCGGTGTTCTCGGTCATGTGCCACACCTTGGCACGGGCGGGCGGACGGGGGAAGACGCGCGGCCCACCGGGACGACGCCGTCGGTCACTCCCGGCAGCCGGCGCACAGCCCCCAGTAGTAGACCTCGGCCTCGTCGACCGCAAAGCCGTGGTCCTCGGGGGCGTCGAGGCACGGGGCGGAACCGGTGCGGCACGGCACGTCCACGACCGTGCCGCAGCCGCGGCACACGAGGTGGTGGTGGTTGTCGCCCGTGCAGATCTCGTAGCGGGCCGGGGAGCCGGCGGGCTGCAGGGAGCGCACGAGCCCGGCCTCGGTGAGCGCGTGGAGGCAGTCGTAGACGGCCTGGTGCGAGGTGCCGGGCAGGGCCCGACGCACGGCGGCCAGCACGGTGGACGCGTCCGCGTGGGGGTGGTCGGCGAGGGCGGTCAGCACCGCCAGGCGGGGGCGGGTCACGCGCAGGCCGACGCCGCGCAGCAGCGTGCGCTCGTCCTCGTCCTGCGTCGTGGTCTCCATGCCAGTCGATCCCATCCGGTTCTCTGGAACATGTCAAGAAAGAGCGGGCCGCTTCACCCCCGGCGCACCGGCCATTCCCCGCCGTGCCCGTGCTGACTACGGTGAATCCTCGACCCCGGGGCGCACCGGCCCGGGCGCCGTCGACGAGGAGGTCCCCACCCATGGCCCAGCCCGAGCCCGTCCGTCTCGTCCCGGGTGGAGCCGTGGACCGCCCGGCCGAGCAGGCCCTCCTCGCGGCCGCCGCGGCCTGCGACGGCGACGTCGATGCGATGGTCGAGCTGCTCCGTGCGGCGTCCGGCGCCCCGTCCGGCGAGGACGCCGCCCCGCTCGACCTGCCGCTGACCGGCGCGGGGCGCACCCGGGAGCAGTGGGAGCTGCTCGCCTCCGTCGCCGCGCAGGACCTCTCGGCCGCCCGCGTGCTCGAGCCCCATCTGGACGCGCTCTCGATCCTGTCCCAGGCCGGCGTCCCCGCCCCGGCCGGGCTGCTCGGCGTCTACGCCTCCGAGTCCGGCGGCCGCACCCCGGCCCTGCGCCCCGCCCCGGACGGCCCCGACACCGCCTGGCTGCTCGACGGCGAGAAGCCGTGGTGCTCGCTCGCGGACCGGTGCGCGGCCGCCGTCGTGACCGGCCGGGAGGCGGACGGCACCCGCCGCGCCGTGCTCGTGGACCTGTCCCACCCCGGCGTGGCCGAGACCGACTCGGCCTGGCCCGCGCTCGGCCTCGCCCCGATCCGCACGGTGGGCCTGGCCTTCGACGCCGTCCCCGGCAGCGCCGTCGGCGGCGCCGAGTGGTACCTGCGCCGGCCCGGCTTCGCGTGGGGCGGCATCGGCGTGGCGGCGGTGTGGTTCGGCGGCGCCGTCGGCATCGCCCGCACCCTGCGGAACGCCACCGCCGCCCGCGCGGCCGCCGAGGCCGAGGGCCGCGGACCGGGCCCGGACCAGATCGGCCAGGCCGCGCTCGGCCGCGTCGACCGGCTGCTCCACGCGATGGCCGCCCTGCTCGCCCGTGCCGCCGACGACGTGGACGCCGGCCGCCTGGACCACGGCCGCGGCATGGTCGAGGCCGACCGGATCCGCGGCACCGTGGCACAGCTGTGCACCGAGGTGATGGACGTCGTCGGGCAGGCCACCGGCCCCGGCCCGCTCACCGGCAGCGCCGCGCACGCCCGCGCCGTGGCCGACCTGCAGGTCTACCTGCGCCAGCACCACGGACACCGCGACGACGCCCGGCTGGGCGCCGCGCTCCTGACCGGCGAGACCGACGGCGGCTGGACGTGGTGAGCTTCTCCCACACCGACGACGGCACGTCCGAGGCGGCCTGGGCCGAGGGCGGCGTCGGCGAGCTGCCGGAGCTGCGCCTGCCCGTCTGGGACGCGCAGACGCTGCTGCTCGTGGCCGTGGCGCACCCGGACGACGAGACCCTCGCCGCCACCGGCCTGATCCGCTCCGCCCTGCGCGACGGGGCACGCGTGCACGTGCTGGTCGCCACCGCCGGCGAGGCCTCCCACCCGCACTCGCCCACGCACACGCCCGAGGACCTGGTCCGGCTGCGCCGGGACGAGATGGAGCACGCCCTCGACGCCCTCGCCGCCGGCCTGCCCGCCTCCGCAGGCCCCGGCTCTCCGGCGCGGGACCGGCTGACGTGGGCGTCCCTGGCCCTGCCCGACTCCGGCGTGGCCGAGCACGAGGACGCCGTGCGCGACGCCGTCGCCGCGGCCCTCGACGCCCACCCCGGCCCCGCCGTGCTCGCCTCCCACGACCCCGGCGACGGCCACGCGGACCACGAGGCCGTGGGCCGCGCCGTCGGCGCGGTCGCGGGCGAGTGCGACCTGCCGCTCTACGCCTTCCCCATCTGGTTCTGGCACTGGGCCGACCCGGCCGACCTGCCCGCCCGCCGCTACCGACGGCTGCCGCTCACCGACGACGACCGGGCCGCCCGCCGTGCCGCCCTCGACGCGCACGCCTCCCAGGTCCGGCCCCTCTCCGACGCGCCCGGTGACGAGGCGATCCTCGGCCCCGCCGTGCTCGCCCACCACGAGCGCCCGTTCGAGGCCCACCGCGTCTCCGGCCCCGACGACGCCGACGCCCACCGGGCCGCCGCCGTCTTCGACCGGCTCTACCGGGCCCAGGAGGACCCGTGGCGCTACCTCAGCTCGTCGTACGAGGCCCGCAAGCGGGCGCTCACCCTCGCCGCCCTGCCCCGGCCCCGCTACGGGACCGTGGTGGAGGCGGGCGCGTCCATCGGCGTGCTCACCGCGGACGTGGCCGCGCGCGCGGACCGCGTGGTCGGCCTCGAGGCGTCCCCCACCGCCGTCGAGCGCGCCGCCGCCCGGCTGTCCGGCGCGCCGCACGCCGAGGTGCGCCGAGCCGTGCTGCCCGCGGACTGGCCGGCCGACGTCGCCGGCGCGGACCTCGTGATCGCCTCTGAGATCGGCTACTTCCTGCAGCCCGAGGAGCTCGACGCGCTGATCGACGATGCCGACGCCGCGCTCGCCCCCGGCGGCGAGCTGCTGCTGTGCCACTGGCGCCACCCCATCGAGGGCTGGCCGCTGGACGGGGACGCCGTGCACGCGCGCGTCGCCGCCGACCCGCGCTGGCGGCTGCGCACCGAGCTCGTGGAGGACGACTTCCGGCTCAGCCTCCACGTGCGGGCCGCCGCCGCGACCCACGCCGTCGTCGTGGTGCCCGCCAAGGACGAGCAGGAGCGGCTGCCGGCCGCGCTCGCGGCCCTCACCGCCGCCCTGGACCGCTGGGAGGAGCACCACGCGCAGGGCACGGCCGCGGTCGTGGTCGCCGCGGACCGCTGCGACGACGCCACGGTGGCCGCCGCCCTCGAGGCCCGCGCCGCCGACCCGCGCATCCACGTCCTCGAACTGGGGGAGCCGACCGCCGGGCAGGCCGGCGTCGGGCGGGCCCGCCTCGAGGGCGCCCGCCGGGCCCGCGCGCTGTTCCCCGACGTGCCCGCCGAGCGCCTCTGGCTCGCCTCCACCGACGCGGACAGCCGCGTCCCCGCCGACTGGCTGCTGGCGCAGACCGTGGCCGCCGGCCACGACGAGGTGCTCGTGCTGGGCACGGTGGACGTGCACCAGGGGCCGCTGCGGCAGGCCTGGCTCCGCGGCTACCGGCACGAGGAGGGGCACCCGCACGTGCACGGGGCGAACCTGGGACTGCCGTGGTCGCTGTACGAGGCCGTGGGCGGGTTCCCGCCGGTGGCCGAGCACGAGGACGTCGGCCTGGCCGAGGCCGTGCGGGCCCTGGCGGGGGAGCGCGACGGCGGTGACGGCCGCCGGGTGCGCGTGATCGCCACCGACACCACCCGCGTGCTCACCTCGTCCCGCCTGGAGGGGCGGACCCCCGGCGGGTTCTCCGGGTACCTCAAGGCGGTGGGCCGGCCCGGGTGAGGCCGGCCGGGGAGCAGGGGCGCGGGGCCGGGCCGGGTCCGGGGGCACCGCCTAGACTCGGCACCGGACCGCGACGCCCCGAACCGGAAGGACCGTCATGACCGACCCCCACGCCTCCCACGACCCGCGCCGCGAGGGCGCCCGGCCGAGCTGGTACGGGTCCGAGGCCGGTGCGGGCTCCTCCGGCACCGGCTCCTCCGCCGCCGGCTGGCCCGGCGACGCCGACCGCGCCGCCTGGGACCAGGCCCCCTCGTACGCCGAGCAGGAGGAGCAGACCCGCCCCGCCTACGGGCAGCCGTACGGCTACGGCCAGGACGCGAACACCGTCCCCGCCTACGGCTACGGGCAGGGCACGCCCGGCCACGGCTACGGGACCCCACTGCAGCCCGGCCAGACCGACGGCGTCGGCCGCTCGGTGGCATCCATGATCCTCGGCATCATCTCCGTGGTGGGCGGGTTCACGTTCCTCCTCCCGCCGATCGTGGGCGTGATCCTCGGCCACATCGGCCTCAAGCGCGAGCCCCACGGCCGCGGCATGGCGATCGCCGGCCTCGTGATGAACTACGTGTCCCTCGCCCTGCTGCTGCTCGCCGTCGTGTTCCTCGTGATCCTGGTGATCGCCGGCATGTCCCTGGGCGACTACACCTCGACCTGACCGGCCGGCTCAGCCGGCCAGCAGCAGCTCGAGATGCGCGGCCAGGGCGAGCAGGGGTGCAGACGTGCCGGGCCGGCCGATGAGCTGGACGGACCAGTTCAGGCCCCGCTCGTCCCGGAGCACGGGCACCGCGACCGCGGGCAGGCCGAGCACGTTGACCATCGAGGTGTAGGGCGTGAACGCGCACTGCGCCTCGTAGTTGGCCTCGGGCTCCATCGCCAGGAAGTGGCCGACCGGCGGGGGCGCGGTGGCCAGCACCGGGGTCATCACCACGTCGACGGCGGCGAACTGCGCCCGCACCCCGCGTGACCACTCCTCGAGCCGGTGGGCGGCGTCGTCGATCTCGGCGCGCCCTGCGGCCCGGGCCGTGCGCAGGAAGTGCGCGGCCACCGCGCCCACGTGCGCCTCGGCGTCCTCCGGCAGCGGCGCCCGGAGCAGCCCGGCGGTCCACACCGTGCGGAAGTCCCGGTGATAGTCCTCGCCGTAGTAGGGGGAGAGGTCCTCGACCGCGTGACCGCCCGCGTCCAGGGCGGCGGCGGCCTTCGTCAGGGCGGTGACGGCGGGCCGGGCCAGGGAGATCTCCAGGTCGGGGGCGAACGGCGAGGCCGTGGTGACGCCGATCCGGCGGACGTCGACGGCGTCCCCGGCCCGGGCGGTCTCCACGGTGCGGCGCAGGTCCGACAGCACCCGGCCGGGCAGGCCCTCGGGGGTGAGCATCACGTCGTAGAGCAGGGCGGCGTCCTCGACCGTGTGGGCCAGCGGGCCCGACACCGTGAGGTTGCGGACCGTGTCCGCGTGCTCGTCCATCGGCAGCTCCCCGCGACCGGGCTTGAGGCCCACGAGCCCGCACGCCGCGGCGGGGATGCGGATGGACCCGCCCCCGTCCGAGCCCGGGGCGAACGGCAGGATCCCCGCGGCGACGGCGGCCGCGGCCCCACCCGAGGAGCCACCCGCGGTGCGGGTGGGGTCCAGGGGGTTGCGGGCCGGCGCCGTGACGAGGTTCTCCGAGTAGGAGTCCAGGCCGAACTCGGGCACGGTCGTCTTGCCGAGGGTGACGGTGCCGGCCCCGCGCAGGCGGAGCGCGAGCGGGTCGTCCTGCGCGGCCGGCGGCGCGTCGGCCAGCAGGGCGGAGCCGAACCGCGTGGGCATCCCGCGCACGTCGATCAGGTCCTTGTACGCCGTGTGCGGACCGGGCACGGCCCGGGGCGCGACGCGCGGGTGGGCCGCGTCCAGCTCGGCCGCACGGGTCCGGGCCCCCTCGGCGTCGAGGAGGGCGAACGCGCCGAGGTCCGCGTGGGCCTGGGCCGCGGCGAGGGCGGCCTCCGTGACCTCCCGGGCGCTCAGCTCCCCGGCGGCGAGGTCCTCCCGCAGGCGCACGGCCGAGCGGTCCAGGAGCCGGGCTGGGCCGGGGGCAGAGGGGGTGCGGTCGTCGTCGTCGGCGGCGGGTGCGGCGTCGGAGGTCTGCATGCGGCCGAGCCTAACGGGCGTGGCCCGGGTCATGGACGGCGGGGCCTTCCTGGGACGTCCGGGCGGGTGGCTACGCTGAAGCCATGAGCGCCTTCGAGACCGTCGATGTGAACGAGATCCCCGCCGATGCAACCATCCTGGACGTCCGCGAGGACGACGAGTGGGCCCTGGGCCGCGCCGCCGGCGCCCAGCACATCCCGCTGGGCCAGCTGCCGGACCGGCTCGAGGAGCTGGACCCGGACACGGACTACTACCTGATCTGCCGCACCGGCGGCCGCTCCGCCCGCGCCGCCGAGTTCATGACCGGCCGCGGCTACTCGGCCATCAACGTGGCCGGCGGCTCCGGCGCGTGGCTCGAGGCCGGCAAGCCGATGGAGGCCGACGGCGACGCCGAGCCCACCGTCAAGTGACGGGGACGGGCTCCGCTGACGCGACGCCGTCGCGCCTGCGCTACGCCTTCCTCGGCCCGGCCGGCACCTTCACCGAGGCCGCCCTGCGCAAGGTGGCGGACCCGGCCGAGGCCGAGTTCGTGTCTGCGGGCTCCGTGCTGAGCGCCGTGGCGGCGCTGCGCAGGGGGGAGGTGGACCGCGCCGTCGTCCCCATCGAGAACTCGGTGGAGGGCGGCGTCTCCGCCACCGTGGACGAGATCGCCCTCGGGGAGACGCTGCAGATCCTCGCGGAGGTGCACGTGCCCATCAGCTTCGTGCTCGTGGGCCGGCCCGGCGTCGCGATGGAGGACGTGCGGCGCGTGACCACGCACCCCCACGCCTGGGCGCAGGTGCGCGGCTGGGCCGAGACGGCGCTGCCGGGTGTGGATTTCACGCCCGCCCCGTCGACGGCGGCCGGGGCCGGCCTCGTGGCCCAGGGCGACTTCGACGCCGCCGTGTGCGCCCCGCTCGTGGCCGAGCAGACCGGGTTGCCGGTGCTCGCCGAGCGGATCGAGGACGTGCCGGGCGCCGTGACGCGCTTCGTGCTGCTCTCCCGGCCGACGGCCCTGCCCGCGCCCACGGGAGCGGACAAGACCACGCTGGTGGTGCCGCTGCCGGAGGACCGGCCCGGCGCCCTCGGGCAGATCCTGGCCGAGTTCACCACGCGCGGGGTGAACCTCTCCCGCATCGAGTCCCGGCCGACCGGCGAGGGCATCGGGCGGTACTTCTTCTCCCTCGACCTCGAGGGGCACCTGGCGGAGGCCCGCGTGGGTGATGCGCTCGCGGCCCTGTACCGGGAGTACCCCGACCTGCGGTTCCTGGGCTCGTACGCGCAGGCCGAGCCCGTGCCCACGAGGGTGCCGGCCGAGTTCACCGACGCCGCGTATCGCTCCGGCCGCGCCTGGGTGGAGTCCCTCCGCTCCCGCTGAGGCGGTGCAGCACTTTCGTTCGGGAAACGGCGGCCCCCGAGGGACTTTCGTTGACGAAACGGGAGGTTCCTAGGCCCCTTTCGTGGCCGAAACGGGACGATCACCACGACGACGGGCCGTCGTCGTGCTTCCCGTCCGCGCGTCGCCCCGGCGCCCGTTTCCCGAACGAAAGCGCTGGGGAAGCCGCCGTTTCCCGAACGAAAGCGGGGACGGGGGGGGTCAGATGTGCGGGGTCAGATGTGCGGGGCCGGTTCCGGGACGGGGGCGGCGGCGGAGACGCCGTCGTCGCGGACGGAGGCGTCGTCCTCGGCCACGAGCATCACGACGAGCGAGTCCGGCTGCACGCGGGCGTCGAGGGCGGTGATGACCCCGGTGGCGTCGCCGTCGAGCTGGGAGGGCATCGGCTCGGCGAACTCCACCTTCACGCGCTGCGCCTGCTCCGTGTGCATCACGGGGATGGAGCTGCGAGACCGGGTCACGGTCTTCACGGCGATCCGCGCCCAGTCGAGCGCGTGCCGGGGCGAGAGGACCATGACGTCGAGGAGGCCGTCGTCGAGCTTGGCCTGGGGCAGCAGCTCGACGCCGCCCGTGAGCATCCCGCAGTTGGCCACCATCACGGTGCGCACCTTGAACCGGCGGGGCTGACCGCCGTCGAGGGCCACGGTCACCTCGTGCCGCTTGCCGCGCAGGTGCCGTATGCCGGCCTCGCTGTAGGCCAGCCAGCCGGCCAGATCCTTCAGCTCATCCTTGGTGTCGCCCATGATGTCCGCGTCGTAGCCGGCGCCACCGATCACGGTGAAGGTCTGCCGGGTGACGCGCCCGTCCTCGTGCGTGAAGCGGACGTCCACGGTGTCGATGCGTCGCTGCCGGCCCCCCACGGCGATCCGCAGGCATTGCTCGACGTCGTTGATCGGCAGGTCCAGGTTGCGGGCCAGCAGGTTCCCGGTGCCCAGCGGCACCACGCCGAGGGCGACGTCGGTGCCGGCCAGCTGCTCGGCCACGGTGCGGACCGTGCCGTCGCCGCCCGCGGCGATCACGAGCCGGGCACCGGCGTCGAGGGCCTGCCGCGCCATGGCGGTGCCGGGGTCGTCCTCCTGCGTCTCGAGCACGAGCACCTCGCCGAGGCCCTCCGCCGCCGCGAGCCGCTCGAGCTCGCGCCGCACCCGGTCCGCGTGCGTCTTGATGGGGTTCAGCACCAGCGCGACCTCGTGGCGGCCCGTGCCGATGCCGGGCACCTCCTCCAGCCGGCGCTGCACGCCGCCCACCCGCGCGTCGAGGGCGTCCACCAGGAGACGCGTCCGTTGGTGCTGCACGCCGAGGCGGACCTGGCGCACCGCCAGCACCACCACGACGACGGCCAGCACGGCCAGGAGCACCAGGGCGGCCAGCGCCATCCACCACTCGGGAGTCATGCCCTGAGTCTAGGCGTCGGCCCCGCCCGCTAGGTGTTGTGGGTCATGAGGTTCTTGCCACGAGGCGCCGGCTGAGATGAGACGAGTGGGCCTCTCCCGCAGGATGGAAGTTCCTCAACAACCCACCTGCCCGAAAAGACCCACTCATGACTCACGCTAACGCACCCCTGACCCCCACCGGCCGTCTCAGGATGGTCCACCGCCACCTGCACGACGGGATCCCACAGGCGCACGTGGCCGCCGAGTTCCGGGTGAGCCGGCCCACGGTGGCCACCTGGGTGGCCCGCTACCGCGCCGAGGGCGAGGCCGGGCTGCTCGACCGGCCCAGCCGTCCGCGCCGTTCACCTGCCCAGCTCGACCCGGCCCTGGTCACCCAGATCCTCACCCTGCGCCGGGAGTGCAAGTGGTCGGCCCGCCGGATCCATCACCACCTCGTCTCCGAGGGCCACCGGGTGTGCCTCCGAACGGTGGGCAGGTGGCTGCACCGGCTGGGCATCTCCCGGTTGCCAGACCTCGCGCCCACAGGTGAGGACCTGCGCCAACGACCCCAGAAGATCACCGCGAGAGGGCCGGGGCACATGGTGCACCTGGATGTGAAGAAGATCGGGAAGATCCCAGACGGGGGCGGCTGGCGCACCCACGGACGTGAAAGTGAAGCAGGCCGTGCTTCCAAGCGCGGGCCTGGCCGGCGGGTCGGCTACACCTACCTGCACTCGGCGATCGACGGGTACACCCGCCTGGCCTACACCGAGGCGTTGGAGGACGAGCGGGCGGCCACGACCGTGAGCTTCTACTGCCGGGCGCGGGCGTTCTTCGCCGCCCACGGCATCACCGTGGACCGGGTGATCACGGACAACGGGAACAACTATCGGGCTGCGGACTTCACCGCGAAGGTGGTCTCGCTCGGGGGCCGGCATCACCGGATCCGACCCTACACCCCGCGCCATAACGGGAAGGTCGAGCGGTACAACCGGCTGATGGTCGATGAGGTCCTCTACGCCCGCCCCTACACCTCAGAGCAAGCTCGGCGTGAGGCCCTGGCGGTGTGGGTGAACCACTACAACTACCATCGGTCTCATACCTCCTGCGGAGACGCTCCTCCGGCCTCGTTGGCCCCGGCCCGAGTCAACAACGTCATGACCTCTTACAGCTAGGCTGGCGCACGTGATCGACGTCAAGGACCTCATCGAGCAGCCCGAGAAGTACCGCGTCTCCCAGGAGGCGCGCGGGGAGGACGCGTCCCTCGTGGACCGCGTGGTCGAGGCGGACGCGGCCCGCCGCTCGTCCATCGCGGGCTTCGAGCAGCTGCGCGCGGAGCAGAAGGCCTTCGGCAAGCGCGTCGCCCAGGCGAAGGGCGAGGAGAAGCAGGCCCTGCTGGCCGAGGTGAAGGACCTGGCCGCGCGCGTGAAGGAGGCCGAGTCGGCCGCCGGCGCGGCCGAGGCCCGCCTCGCGGAGCTGCAGCGCGCCTTCCCGAACCTGATCGTCGACGGCGTCCCGGCCGGCGGCGAGGACGACTTCGTGGTCCTCAAGGAGGTCGGCACCCCGCGCGACTTCGCCGCCGAGGGCTTCGAGCCGCGCGACCACCTCGAGCTCGGCGAGCTGCTCGGGGCGATCGACATGGAGCGCGGCGCGAAGGTGTCCGGCGCCCGGTTCAGCTTCCTCAAGGGCGTGGGCGCGCGTCTCGAGCTCGCCCTGATGCAGCTGGGCCTGGACCTGGCCCTGGAGAACGGCTTCGTGCCGGTCATCCCGCCCACCCTGGTGCGCCCGGAGACCATGCAGGGCACCGGCTTCGACGTCGAGCACGACGACGAGATCTACCGTCTGGAGCGCGACGACCTGTATCTCGTGGGCACCTCCGAGGTGGCCCTGGCCGGCTACCACGCGGACGAGATCATGGACGTGAGCGCCCCCGTCCGGTACGCGGGCTGGTCCACGTGCTACCGGCGTGAGGCGGGCTCGGCGGGCAAGGACACCCGCGGCATCATCCGCGTGCACCAGTTCAACAAGCTGGAGATGTTCATCTACGCCGCACAGGAGGACGCGGAGGCGGAGCACGAGCGCCTGCTGGCGTGGGAGGAGCGGATGCTGGGCGCCATCGAGGTGCCGTACCGCGTGATCGACATCGCCGCCGGCGACCTCGGCCTCTCCGCCGCCCGCAAGTTCGACTGCGAGGCCTGGGTCCCCACGCAGGGCACCTATCGCGAGCTGACGTCCACCTCGAACTGCACCACGTTCCAGGCCCGCCGTCTCAACATCCGCGAGCGGGTCCGCACGGAGGACGGTTCCAAGGGCGGCACCCGCATGGTGGCCACGCTCAACGGCACCCTGGCCACCACCCGCTGGATCGTGGCGATCCTGGAGAACCACCAGAACGCGGACGGCTCGGTCACCGTGCCCGCCGCGCTGCGTCCCTACCTCGGCGGGATGGAGCGCTTCGAGCTGGTCTGAACGGACGACGTCGTCCCCCGCGGCGCCGGTCGCCTCGCCCGCCCGCCCCGCGGCGCCCCTGCGGCGCCCCTGCGGTTCACCCGCGCGTCGCCGTCGTGTCCGGGCCGTGTGGTTGGGTGGAGGTCATGACGAAGAAGCTCGTGTGCCTGGACGTGGACGGAACGATCGTGGACCATGACGGCCATCTGCATGAGCCCGTGCGCGCGGCCGTGCGGGCCGTGCTGGACGCCGGGCACCACGTGGTCATCGCGACGGGCCGCTCCCGCGCGGCCACCCTGCCCGTGGCCCGCTCCCTGGGGATCGGCGCCGGCTTCATGGTGTGCTCCAACGGCGGCGTCACGCTGCGCCTGGACCCCGAGCTGGAGGAGGGCTACGAGGTCACGGACCTGCGCACCTTCGACCCGCGCTCGGTCCTGACCCAGCTGCGCCACCGCCTGCCCAGCGCCAAGTACGCGCTCGAGCTGCCGGACGGCACCTTCCGCTCCACCGAGCGGTTCCAGGACATGTCCTTCGGCGTGGCCGCGGAGGGCGTCACGTTCGAGGAGCTCATGGACACCACGGCCGTGCGCCTCGTGGTGTTCTCCACGGACTCCTCCGCCGAGGAGTTCGGTCGCGCGGTGGAGGGCATCGGCCTGTCCGGCGTGACCTACTCCGTGGGCTGGACGGCGTGGCTCGACGTCGCCGCGGCGGGCGTGACCAAGGCCTCCGGGCTCGAGGCGCTGCGCACCGTGCTGAAGGTGGCCCCCGAGGACACCGTGGCCGTGGGCGACGGCCGCAACGACATCGAGATGCTGCGCTGGGCCGGCCGCGGCGTGGCCATGGGCCAGGCCGTGGAGGAGGTCGTGGCCGCCGCGGACGAGGTCACCGGGCACGTGGACGAGCACGGGCTCGCCACGGTGCTGCGCTCGCTCCTCGAGGAGCCGGCCGCGGCCTGAGCGGCGCGACCGGCCCGGGCCGCCGGGTCAGCCCCCCGCCAGCGTGAGCAGCCGCGCGGCGGCGGGGCGGCAGGCGTGCTCCTCGTTCCAGTAGGAGCGCTGCACCGCCTGCGAGACGGCCTGCGCCGTGATCCCGAGCGCGGCGGCCGCCGGCTTCTGCTGGCCGCGCACGCCGGGCACCAGCAGGTCCAGCACCGCCCACTCGGCGTCGGTCCGGGACCACACGAGCTGCCCGACGAGTCGCAGCACGGCCTCGGCCTCGGCGGCCGCCTCCTCGTCCCGGCCGCGCACGGCCAACGGGATCCGCGCGGTGGACACGGCCGCCGCCTCCACGGCCCGCCGCGCCGCCGCGAGACCGGGCCCGCCGGCGTCGTGCAGGTCCCCGGAGGCGGGCGCGCCCGCCGCACCGTCCGCGTGCGTCACCGTCCCGACGCCGACCCCCACGTTCCAGCGGCGCTGCCGCAGGGCGCGCAGCGCCACGTCCACGGCGACGCGCGGGTCCTCGACGGCGCCGATCAGCTCGTCGCCCACGGCGCGCTGGAACGGGAGCACGACGGCGTCGCCGAGCCCCGGCACGTCCTGGAGGGCGCGCAGGAACGTGTCCACGCGGTCGCCGGCGTCGAGGGTGTCCCGCTGGTTGATGGTGAGCACGAACATGGTCGTCGATTCTGCCAGCCCGCAGACGACGCCGGCCGCCCACCCCGAGGGGTGAGCGGCCGGCGTCGCGCGCGTGGGCGGTGCGGGGATCAGCGGCCCTGGGGCTCGTCCGTCGCCTCGCCCTCCTCGGTGGCCGGCTGCGCCTCCTCGGTGTCCACCGCGCGGCCCTGGGGCTCGTCGGTCGGGGACTCCTCGCCCTCGGCGTTGAAGCGCTGGATGGAGGCCTCGAGCTCGGCCTCGGCCGCCGCGCGGCCCTCCCAGCCCTCGGCCTTGACCCACTTGCCCGGCTCCAGGTCCTTGTAGCGGGTGAAGAAGTGCTCGATCTCCTGCTTGAGGGACTCCTCCACGTGCTCGAGCTCGGTGATGTGGTCGTAGCGCTTGTCCGCCGGGACGCACAGCAGCTTGGCGTCGCCGCCGCCGTCGTCGGTCATGTTGAACACGCCGATCGGGCGGGCCTCGACGACGCAGCCCGGCACCAGGTCGAAGCCCGGCAGGTACACGAGGGCGTCCAGCGGGTCGCCGTCCTCGCCGAGGGTGTTCTCGAAGTAGCCGTAGTGCGTGGGGTACTGCATGGAGGTGAAGAGCACGCGGTCCAGGCGCAGGCGGCCGGTCTCGTGGTCGAACTCGTACTTCACGCGGGAGCCCGCGGGGATCTCGATGGTGACGTCGTGCGCCATGACTCTCCTTCGCACAGAGGGTGGGGTGTCCGGGCGGCGCGGCGCCGCCCGGCGGTGCTGCCGTCAGCCTACCGGGGGCGTCCGTCATGATGGACGCATGGGACAGGTGGACACGGGGCGCGCTGGGCGTCGGGATCGACGCACGGAACACCGCCGGAGCCGCTCGCTCCCCGCCGTCCTCCTGGCCGCGCTCGCGGCCGTCCTGGTCGCCTGCGGTCCCGTGACCGCGCCGACGGCCCCGTCGAGCGCGTCCGCCTCGACTTCGACCGCCGCGCCGACGTCGTCGTCCCCGTCCGCCGGCCCCACCGCGGCCGAGGTGGCGGCCGCCGTCGAGCCGGGGCTGGAGACGTCCCCGGGCACGGTCTCCGCCGAGTTCCGCGACCTGGCCACCGGCGAGGTGCTCTACGCGCGGGACGCGGACGAGCCCGTGGCCCCCGCGTCCTCGCTCAAGGTGCTCGCCGCCGCGGCCATCGTCTCCGCCCTGGGTCCTGAGACGACCCTGCAGACCACCGTGGTGGCCCAGCCCACCGCGGACGGCGCGGCCACCGAGCTGGTGCTCGTGGGCGGCGGCGACGTGCTGCTGGGCACGGGCGCCTCGGACTCGAAGGCCGTCTCCGGACGCGCGGGCCTGCGCACCCTCGCGGAGCGGACCGTGGCCGGGCTGGTCGAGGACGGCGTCACCGGGCGGGTGGTGGTCAGCACGGACCTGCGGCTCTTCGCGGACCGCACGGCCCTGAACCCGCGCTGGACGTCGGACATCCCGGAGAGCGGCAACATCGCGCCGGTGCAGCCGTTGGCCACCTACGGCGGCCGTGAGGCCCCTGGCACCGGGGAGGACCGCATCGAGGACCCGGCGCAGTTCGCCGCGCTCACCTTCCAGGCCGCGCTCGACGACGCGGTGGCCGCCTCCGGCGCCGACCTCGAGGTGGGTCTGCGGGACACGTTCCCGGCCACCGAGGTGCCGCGCGCCACGGTCCTCGCCGCCGCCCCCGTCGCGGCCGTGGAGTCCGCACCCGTGGGCCAGCAGGTCGCGTACCTGCTGGCCCACTCGGAGAACCAGGTGGTCGAGGCCCTGGCCCACACGGCCGCGCCCGCCACGGACCTGCCGGCCACCCACGAGGGCGCCACGCAGCTGCTGACGGCCACCGCCGAGGACCTCGGCGTGGACACCGCCGGGATGGCGCTCGTGGACTCCTCGGGCCTGTCCCCGGACAACCGCGTCAGCGCGGGCCAGCTGGCCGGCGTCGTGGCCGGGGTGGCCCGCACGCCCGCCCTGGGCACCGTGCTGGAGGGCCTGCCGCGGCCCGGCGAGGACTCCACCCTCGGCGACCGGTTCCCGGATGCCCCTGCGCGGCAGGCCGTGGCCGCGAAGACCGGCACGCTCGACCAGACGGTCTCCCTCACCGGCACCGTCACCACGACGTCCGGGCGGGTCCTCGCGTTCAGCATCATCTGCTCGGATCTGCAGTGGAAGCTGGAGCCCGCGCGCGCGGCGGTCGACGAGGCCGTCAGCGCCGTCGCCGGGCTCTGATCCGAGGTTCGGGGCCTGTGATCTGATGGAGCCCATGAGCGACGACCACGCGACCGACCGCCCCCGCGCCGCCGCGGACGCCGAGCCGGGCGCCCCCGCCGAGCCGGGCCCCGCCGTCGCCCACCCGGTGGACTGGGCCTTCGCAGCACGGACCGCCCGGTCCCTCGCCGCCGCCGGGCCCCGGTTCACGCCGCGCGAGGCGACGCGCGAGGCAGAAGGCCTGCGCGCCGCCGCGGAGGCCGCCGTGCCGCACGTCCACCGCCTGACCGGGCTCGAGGCGGCACGGGACCTGCGCGACTCGCAGGTGCTCGTGGTGGACCGCCCCACCTGGTCGCGCGCCGCCACCCAGTCCTTCGCCACGCTGCTGGACCCCACGTTCGCGCATCTGCGGGACACCCGGCCCCGCGAGCACGCCGCTGCCACCACCCGCGTCACCCGGCATGCCACCGCCCTGGAGATGGGCGGGATCCTCGCCTGGATGTCCGGGAGGATCCTCGGCCAGTACGACCCGTTCATCGCGCTGCCCGGCCCCGGGGGGACGGCGGGCGGCCCCGCCGGCGGACGCCTGCTGCTCGTGGCCCCGAACGTCGCGCAGGTGCGCGCGGAGATCAACGTGGACCCGGCGGACTTCCGCCTCTGGGTGTGCCTGCACGAGCAGACCCACCGCGTGCAGTTCGCGGCCGCGCCCTGGCTGCGCGAGCACCTGCGGGCCGAGATCACGGCGCTCACCGTCGGCCTGTTCGACAAGGCCGAGTCCCTGCCCGAGCGCCTGCGCACCGCGCTCGCGGCGGCGAACCCGCTGGGTCGGGAGGCCGACGCCGGCCGGACTGGGGCGCGGGACGGACACGACGCGCAGGACGCGGCCCCGGCCCGCCCCACGCCGGGCCTGCTCGGTGCGATCCAGGACGAGGAGGACCGGGAGCGCCTGTCCCGGCTGACGGCCGTGATGTCCCTGCTCGAGGGGCACGCGAACGTGGTGATGGACGGCGTCGACTCCTCCGTCGTGTCCTCCGTCAAGACCATCCGCCGCCGCTTCGACGAGCGCGGCGACCGCCGCTCGCCCCTGGACCGCATGCTCCGCCGCGTGCTGGGCATGGACGCGAAGATGGCCCAGTACCGCGACGGCCAGAGGTTCGTGGCCGCCGCCGTGGCCCAGCTCGGCATGGCCGGGTTCAACGTGGTCTGGGACGCCCCCGAGCTGCTGCCGAGCGAGGCCGAGCTCCACGCCCCCGAGACGTGGGTGGCGCGCATCCGTGCCCAGGCCTGAGGCGCGGGACCCGGGGCCGACGCCGGCGGGCGGGGCCGGCGGCCTGCCCGCGGTCGGCGCATGGCCGCCGCGCACCCGCTGGCCCGAGCCCCTGCACCGGGCCGTCGCGGCGGTGCGGGAGGCCCTCGCGGGCGACGGGTCCTGTCGCGCGGATGCCGGGCCGGGCCGGGCGGGGAATCGCCCCCGCGGGCTCGTCGCCCTCTCCGGCGGCGCCGACTCCCTCGCGCTCGCCGTGGCCTGCGCCGTCCTCGTGGGCACCCGGGACGGTGCGCGGCTCGGCCCGATCGGCGCGGCCGTGGTGGACCACGGGCTGCAGTCGGGCAGCGACGCGGTGGCAGCGGCCGCCGCCGACGTCGCCCGCATCCTCGGTCTGACCCCGGTCACCGTCACGCGGGTCGAGGTGGCCCGCACCGGCGACGGCCCCGAGGCCGACGCCCGGCGTGCCCGCCGGGAGGCCCTCGCCGCCGCCGCCCGGGACGCGGGGCAGGGGCGCGCCGCCGTCGTCCTCACCGCCCACACCGCCGACGACCAGGCGGAACAGGTCCTCCTCGGGCTCGCGCGCGGCTCCGGCACGCGGTCCCTCGCGGGGATCCCGGCGCGCGGGACGCTGCCGGGCGGGGCCGCCGTCGCCCGCCCGCTGCTGGGCCTGACCCGGGCGGACACCGAGACGATCTGCCGCTGGGCCGGGCTGACCTGGTTCGAGGACCCGCACAACCGCGATCCCGCGCTGCTGCGTTCGCGGGTCCGCACCCGCGTGCTGCCCGCACTCGAGGACCCCGACGCCGGCCTCGGCCCCGGCGTGCGGGCCGGGCTGGTGCGCACCGCGGCCATCGCGGCCGAGGACGCCGCGGCCCTCGAGGCATGGGCCGGCGCCGAGGTCACCCGGCTGCGCGTCGACCCGCCCGCCCGGGACCCGCGCGTCGTCTCCCTGGATCTGGACGCCCTGGCCGCGCTGCCCGCCGCCGTGCGCCACCGCGTGATCGCGCGCGCCGCCCGCGCCGCGGGAGGGCAGGCCCCGCCCCGCGAACGGATCCTCGCGGTGGACGCCCTCGTGACGGGCGCCCGCGCGGGGTGCACGTCGGCCGGTCCGGTGGAGCTGCCCGGCGGGGTGGCCGCGCATCGGGCGTGTGCCAGACTGGACCTCATCCCCTGCCTGCCCGGTCCCTGACTGCGGCCCGGCCCGGCATTCCCGCACGAGCACTCACCAGGAGCGGCGCATGGACGCACAGGATGTCCAGAACGATCTCACCCACGTCCTCATGTCCCGCGAGGACGTGCAGGACACGATCACGGACCTGGCCCGCCAGATCGACCGCGACTACGCGGACAAGGACCTGCTCATCGTCGCCGTGCTCAAGGGCGCCGTGATGGTGGTCGCCGACCTCACCCGCGCCCTGCACTCCCACGTGGAGCTGGACTTCATGGCGGTCTCCTCCTACGGCTCCGGCACCAAGTCCTCCGGCGTGGTGCGCATCCTCAAGGACCTCGACGCGGACCTCACGGGCCGGCACGTCCTGATCGTCGAGGACATCATCGACTCCGGCCTGACCCTGTCCTGGCTCAAGGCCAACCTGGAGTCCCGCGGCCCGGCCTCGGTCGAGATCTGCACCCTGCTGCGCAAGCCGGAGGCCATGAAGGTGGACATCGACGTGAAGTACGTCGGGCGGGACATCCCCAACGAGTTCGTGGTGGGCTACGGCCTGGACTACGCGGAGAAGTACCGCAACCTGGACTTCGTGGGCACGCTCGCCCCGCACGTGTACAGCTGACCGGGGGCCCGGCGTGGCCCGGCGTGGCCGACCTGTCACGCGTGGTGTCGCTCTGATGCCGGATCTCCGCCCCATTCCGACTCCTTGCGTGACAGGCCGCCGGCGTCCCCGAGGTGACGGCGCACCTCCACGATCACGCGCGTGAATCCGCGGCGAGCGTCGGAGGAGGACACGGTGATGTTCCGGTAGCCCCGTCGCTCGAAGGCCGCGTTGCGCTGCACGTCGCGGTCGATCTGGCGATCCGCGCCGTGGTGGCCGCCGTCGTAGTGCAGGGCCACTCTCGCCTGCGGATAGCCCAGGTCCGCCGTCGCGGGGTGGTGCAGGGAGAACTCCGGGTCCCAGACCTCGAGCTGCAGTGCGGGCTCGGGGAGCCCGGCGGCCGTCAGCGCGAGCCGGAGCCGCGTCTCCTTCGGCGAGTGCGCCCCCACCCGGACCAGCGTGGCGGCGGTGCGGAGCCGTCGTCGCCGGTTGTGCGCGGACGGGCTGGTCTCGGCCGCCTGGGTCAGGGCCGCCCGGGTCCGCTCGGCAGCGTCGGGACCGCCGGACAGTTCCGCCCGGCGGACGAGATGGTCGCCGAGGATGACGAGCTCGTCGTCGTCGAGCAGGGCCGCGAGGTCGACCCAGAGACGGGGCGGGGCGGTGACGTACCAGGCCAGACCGCCGATCCGCACGCGCTCCACGTCCGCGGGCGGGAGCGCCGTCCGGTGGGAGGTGACGCCGGGGAGGGCGAGGCGGCCACGGTCCCGCGGGCGGCTCACGTGGACCTCGTCCCCCGCGTCCAGTCGCTCCGGCAGCCAGATCTCACGGGCGCGGGCCGCGGTCTGGTGCGACACCACCGTGGTGGCGCGGTGCCGGGCGAGTCGCAGCAGGAGCTCGTGTTGGGTGGCCGAGAGCGGGGTGCTCCACCGGTAGGGGGAGGAGCCGGCCGCGGGGCGCTCGACGGCGGCCGGGGCGGCCTCACGCCGGCGGTAGAGGCCCCGGGCGAGGCGTTCGACGTCGGAGCGACGCAGCCGGTTGTGGTCGATGCCGGCGGCCCTCGCCTGCGCGGCGGTGAAGGGGCCGTCCAGCAAGGACGCGGGAAGCGGGGTGGGGCGACGCATGGTGCCAGCCGTCCTGGGCCGCCGTCGGCCTGGGGAGGAGTTCGGGTGCGCGGGGGTCTGTGCAGGCGGGGACGCAGGGGCGTGGCCGCAGCGCCGGCGACCTGTCACGCGAGCGGTCGCTCTGAGGTGCGATCCACGCGCCATTCCGACCCCTCGCATTCCCGGTGGGTGCCAGGACGGTGCTGGCCGACGTCGGCGCCGGCTGACCGCCCGCGCCCTGTCCACCTGACGCGAACAGTCAGCGGACACCCGGGCGGGGCCGGTACCGTGGAGGCTTGACCCGGGCGCGACGTCGGCCCTGCGCCGGCCCCGGCTGCACGGCGGCCGCCCCGGGGAGCCCGGCCCCCGCGGCAGACCAGGAGACACTCGGACCGTGAAGAAGCTGTTCAACAAGCCCTACGTCTGGATCCTGCTGGGCCTGCTGGTCCTCGCCGTCGCGATCCCGCTGACCACGTCACAGAGCGGCCGCACCATGGTGGACACCAACGTGGGCATGGCCCTGCTGAAGGACGACAAGGCCGCGCAGGCCCGCGTGGTGGACGGGGACCAGCGCGTGGACCTCACCCTGCGTGAGCCCTACAAGCAGGACGACCGGGACCTCGGCAAGGAGGTCTACTTCTACTTCGCCACCGCGCGCGCCACGGACGTGGTCACCGCGGTGGACGACTCGGCCCTGGACGGCTACACGGACGAGCCGGTGCGGAGCAACTGGTTCCTCTCGCTGCTCGGCTTCATGGTTCCGTTCCTGCTCATCGCACTGCTGTTCTGGTTCCTGATGTCCCGCATGCAGGGCGGCGGTGGCAAGGTCATGCAGTTCGGCAAGTCCCGCGCCAAGCTGATCAACAAGGACAACCCGGACGTGCTGTTCAAGGACGTCGCGGGCGCGGACGAGGCCGTGGAGGAGCTCCAGGAGATCAAGGAGTTCCTCACCGTGCCGGACCGCTTCCGCGCCGTGGGCGCCAAGATCCCCAAGGGCGTGCTGCTCTACGGCCCGCCCGGCACGGGCAAGACCCTCCTCGCCAAGGCCGTGGCCGGTGAGGCCGGCGTGCCGTTCTACTCGATCTCCGGCTCGGACTTCGTGGAGATGTTCGTGGGCGTCGGCGCCTCGCGCGTGCGCGACCTCTTCGAGCAGGCCAAGTCCAACGCCCCCGCCATCATCTTCGTGGACGAGATCGACGCCGTCGGCCGGCACCGCGGCGCAGGCATCGGCGGCGGCAACGACGAGCGTGAGCAGACCCTGAACCAGATGCTCGTGGAGATGGACGGCTTCGACGCCTCGACGAACGTCATCATGATCGCCGCGACCAACCGCCCGGACGTCCTGGACCCGGCGCTGCTGCGCCCGGGCCGCTTCGACCGCCAGATCCCCGTGGACGCCCCGGACCTCGAGGGCCGCGCCAAGATCCTCGAGGTGCACGCGCAGGGCAAGCCGATCGCCCTGGACGTGGACCTGCGCTCCCTGGCCAAGCGCACCCCCGGCTACACGGGTGCGGACCTGGCCAACGTGATCAACGAGGCCGCGCTGCTCACGGCGCGCTCGAACAACAATGTGATCGACAACCACGCCCTGGACGAGGCCGTGGACCGCGTGATGGCCGGCCCGCAGAAGCGCACCCGCCTGATGAACGAGCACGAGCGCAAGGTCACCGCCTACCACGAGGGCGGCCACGCGCTCGTCGCGGCCGGGCTGCGCAACTCCGCCCCGGTCACCAAGATCACGATCCTGCCCCGCGGCCGCGCCCTGGGCTACACGATGGTGGTCCCGGAGGACGACAAGTACTCCGTCACCCGCAACGAGCTCCTGGACCAGCTCGCGTACGCGATGGGCGGGCGCGTGGCGGAGGAGATCGTGTTCAAGGACCCGTCCACGGGCGCCGCGAACGACATCCAGAAGGCCACGGACACGGCCCGCAAGATGGTCACCGAGTACGGCATGTCCGCCAAGGTGGGCGCCGTCAAGCTCGGCGGCGGCAGCTCCGAGCCCTTCGTGGGCGGCGCCGCCGGCGGCTCCTCCCGCGAGTACTCCGAGGAGCTGGCGTACCTGGTGGACGCCGAGGTCCGCACCCTGCTGGACCAGGCCCACGCCGAGGCCCACTGGGTGCTCACGGAGAACCGGGACGTCCTGGACCGGCTGGCCTACGAGCTGCTGGAGAAGGAGACGCTCACCCAGGAGGCCATCGCCGCCATCTTCGCGGACGTGCGCAAGCGGCCCGAGCGCGGCGTGTGGCTGGCCTCGGACGACCGGCTCCCGCAGGACATCCCGCCCGTCCTCTCCCCCTCCGAGCGCCGCTCGCGGCATGACGGCGGGCAGCAGACCCCCGTCGGCGTCGAGGGCACCACGGTGCCGGTGCGTCCGGAGGGTGCGCCGCCGTCGTCGCTGGGCGGGGACGCGGCCGGCCCCGGCCTGCCGCCGCACGGCGGTCCGAGCAACACGCCGGGCCCCGGCGAGGGACCGACCTTTTGACCGCGCAGGAGACCCGCATGACAGCCCACACCCCCGACGACGCCGTCCCCGGCACGTTCGACCCGGACTCGACCGCGGTGGACCGGCCGCGCATCGAGGCGGCGGTGCGGGAGATCCTGCTGGCGATCGGTGAGGACCCGGACCGCGAGGGCCTGGCGGACACCCCGGCGCGGGTGGCCAAGGCGTACGCGGAGTTCTTCGCGGGCCTGCACCAGAGCCCGGACCAGGTGCTCGGCACCACGTTCGACATCGCGCACGAGGAGCTCGTGCTGGTGAAGGACATCCCGTTCTACTCGACCTGCGAGCACCACCTGGTGCCGTTCCACGGCACCGCGCACATCGGCTACATCCCCTCCGCCGAGGGCCGCGTGACGGGGCTGTCCAAGCTGGCCCGCCTCGTGGAGCTGTACGCGCGGCGTCCGCAGGTGCAGGAGCGGCTGACCACGCAGGTGGTGGAGGCGCTCATGGAACATCTGGCCCCGCGCGGGGCGATCGTGGTGGTGGAGGCCGAGCACATGTGCATGTCCATGCGCGGCGTGCGCAAGCCGGGCGCGAAGACCGTCACCTCGGCGGTGCGCGGCCAGCTGCGGGATCCGTCCACGCGCTCCGAGGCGATGAGCCTCATCATGCACGGCTGAGGACCACCGACGGCGGAGGAGGACACGTGGACGAGAGCATCGACGCGGCGGCGCGGGAGGCGAACCGCGCCCTGCTGGGGCGGCTGCCCGCGGGCCGGACCCTGGTCATGGGCATCCTCAACGTCACCCCTGACTCGTTCTCGGACGGCGGGGAGCACGCCACCGTCCGCGCGGCCGTCGAGCACGCCCGGCGCATGGTCGCGGACGGCGCGGACATCGTGGACGTGGGCGGGGAGTCCACCCGCCCCGGGGCCCGCGCCGTGCCGCCGGCCGAGGAGCAGGAGCGCATCCTGCCCGTGATCGAGGCGCTGCTGGCCGAGGACGTCGTCCTCTCCGTGGACACGCGCCACACCGCCACCGCCCGGGCTGCCCTGGCGCTGGGGCCGGTGATCGTCAACGACGTCTCCGGCCTCGCCCACGAGCCGGATATGCCGGCGCTGATCGCCGCGTCGGGCGCGCCGTACATCCTCATGCACAACCGCGGGAACCCGCAGACCATGGACGGGCTGGCCGTCTACGAGGACACCGTCCCGGACGTCGTGTGCGAGCTGCGGGACGTGGCCGGCCGCTTCCTCGCCGCGGGCGTCGAGCCCGCGCAGCTGATCGTCGACCCGGGCCTGGGCTTCGCGAAGGCCGGCGAGCAGAACTGGGAGCTGCTGCGCGGCCTCGAGTGGCTCCGCGCCATGGGCCACCCGGTGCTCGTCGCCGCCTCGCGCAAGCGGTTCCTGGGCACGCTGCTGGCGGACGACGACGGCACCCCGGCCCCGCCCGCCGCGCGCGACGCCGCCACCGCGGCCATCTCCGCCCTCGCCGCCGCCCAGGGCGCGTGGGGCGTGCGCGTGCACGACGTGCGCGCCAGCGCCGACGCCGTCCGCGCCGCCGCCGCCTGGGTCGGGGCGCACGCCCCGGGTGAGCCCGTCTCCGAGGACGTGCTGCCGTGAGCGCCCGGGACCGCATCCGCCTGGCCGGGCTGTCCGCCGTCGGGCACCACGGGGTCTTCGACCACGAGCGCCGGGACGGGCAGCCGTTCGTCACGGACGTCGTCCTCCACCTCGACGCCGGCCCCGCCGCGGCCGACGACGACCTCGCGCGCACCGCCAACTACGCCGAGGTCGCGGACACCGTGGTCCGCCTCGTCACCGGGGAGCCGGTGGACCTGATCGAGACCCTCGCCGACCGGATCGCCCGCGCCGTCCTCGCCGAGCAGCCCGTGGTGGCCGCCGTCGAGGTCACCGTGCACAAGCCGCAGGCGCCCATCCCGCACGACTTCGCGGACGCCGCCGTCACCGTGCACCGCACCCGGGAGGACCTCGCGTGAGCACCGTCGACTGGTCGCACCCGGCCGAGGGCCCCGCGCCCATCCCCGAGCTGGGCGCCCGCCCGGACGCGCCCGTCGCGGCCGTGCTGGCCCTCGGCGCCAACCTGCGCGAGCCCGCGCAGACGCTCGACGCCGCCGTCGCCGCCCTGTCCGCGCTGCCGCACATCACGGACGTCCGGGCCTCGCCCCGGGCCGTCACCACACCCGTGGGCGGGCCGCCGGGCCAGCCCGACTACCTCAACCAGGTGGTCACGCTGCGCACGGACCTCGCGCCGTGGGAGCTGCTCGCGGTGGCGCACCGGCTCGAGCAGGACCACCATCGGCGGCGTGAGGTCCGCTGGGGCGCGCGCACCCTGGACGTGGACGTGATCGCCTACGGAGACGTGCGCAGCGACCACCCGGACCTCACCCTGCCGCACCCCCGCGCGGCCGAGCGGGCCTTCGTGCTGCTGCCGTGGCTGTGGCTCGACGCGGACGCCACGCTCGCCGGCACGCCCGTCGCCGACCTCGCCGCCGTCGCCGCGGACGCCCCCGGGGTGCGCCGTCAGGAGCCCGAGCGGCACCGGCTGCTGGCCGGCACCGACGACGTCGCCCCGCTCCGCCCGGCACGCCCGGACGCCCTCGGGAGGGAGGCCACGTGATCGCGCTGCGCTCCGGGTGGACCCTGCTCGTGGTGCTGGTGGCCGCCGTGCTCGGCTGGCTGGCCGGGCTCGCCGCGCCGTCCCTGGGCTGGCCGGCGCCCGTGGTGGGCCGCGGCGGCCTGATCACCGTGGCCGCGGTCTCCGTGCTGTGCCTCGCGCTGGGCTGGCGGGTGCGCCGCGACCGGGAGAAGCCCGCCGCCGCGCGGATGGACCCGCTCGCCGCGGCCCGCACCCTCGTGCTCGGCCAGGCCTCCGGCTTCGCGGGAGCGGCCCTCGGCGGGTGGCACGCCGGGGTGGCGGTGCAGGTGCTGCTGCGGGCCGGCGTGGAGGCACCGACCGTGCGGGAGGCCGCCCTGCAGGCCGTCGGCGGTCTCGTCCTGCTGGTGGTGGGGCTGATCGTCGAACGGTGGTGCCGGATCCCGCCTGAGGAGGATGCGCCCGAGGGCGGTCGTGGGCAGGATGGGTCCCCGGGCCGACCGGCCCGTCCCGAGACGGAAGGAGGGTATGCCCGTGCCCGGCATTGACCTGAGCGGCGTGGCCTTCACGCCGGCCTCGCCGCGGCTGGCGACGGTGAAGCTCATCGCCACGACCATCGGCCACCTGATCTGGCTCGCCGCGTTCTCCGTGCCGCTGATCCTCAAGCTCACCGGCCCGTGGGCGGGGATGGCCGCGTGGGTCGCGTGGGGGCTGCCGGCCGTCGTCGTCGTGTCCTGGATCGTGGACCTGATCCTGATCCCGCGGCGCGTGCGCGCGATGGGCTGGGCCGAGCGCGAGGACGACGTCCTGTGGCGCGAGGGCATCCTGTTCCGCAGCGTGCACGCGGTGCCGTACGGCCGCCTGCAGTACGTGGACGTCTCGGACGGTCCGCTGCTGCGCCGGGTCGGGCTGCAGACCCTCACCCTGAAGACCGCCGCCGCGGGCGGGGACGTCACCCTGGAGGGCGTGCCCCGCGAGAGGGCCGAGGAGCTGCGCGAAGTCCTCATGGCGCGCGGCCAGGCGCGGCTGGCGGGCCTGTGAGCGCGGCCGCCCCGCCCCCCGCCGACGACGCCGGCTGGGTCCGCGTCCACCCCGCCTCGCCCTGGGTGCGGGGCTGGACCTTCCTGCTGCTGATCCTGTTCTTCGCGGGCCGCAACGCGGTGGAGGACTTCGCGGCGGGCCGGCTCAGCGGGGAGGACGCCCCGGGCGGCGGCGACGGCAGCCTGCTCGTGGCCGGCGGCATCCTGCTGGGGGTCACCCTGCTGATCAGCCTCGTGTTCTTCTTCTCCTGGTGGTTCACCCGGTTCCGCTGTGGGGAGGATCGGATCGAGCTGCGCCAGGGCTGGCTCTTCCGCAGCCGGCGGCAGATGCGCTACGACCGCATACAGGCGGTGGACCTGCAGCACCCCCTCGTGGCCCGGCTGCTCGGGCTGGCCACGGTGAAGGTCGAGGCGGCCGACGGCGGCGAGTCCGCGCTCGAGCTGTCCTTCCTGCGCCGCGCCGAGGCCGAAGCGGTGCGCCGGGAGATCCTGGACCGCGCGTCGGGGGTGCTCGGGGGAGCCGGGGCGGACGCGTCCGCCCCGGAGCGCGCGGCCGAGCCCGGCCTCGCCGACGCCGATCCCGACGCCGTGGACGCGGACGCCGGCGAACTCCTGCTGCAGGTGCCCGCGGGGCGGCTCCTCGGCTCCGTCCTGCTCTCCGGAGGCGTGCTGGGGGTGCTGGCCGGGTCCCTGATCTGGCTGGGCGGTCTCGCCCTCGTGGTCGCGCTGCTGCCCGAGGCGGTGCTGGACGAGGGGGAGACCCTGACCGGGATCGGCGCGGCCGCGTCCCTGCCCGCCCTGTTCTCCGTGGCCGGCGTCGCGTGGTCCCGGTTGAACGCCGGCTGGGGTTTCCAGGTGCGCCGCTCCACCGACGGGCTGCGACTGCGGCACGGGCTCACCGAGACCACCCACCAGACCGTCCCGCCGGGGCGGGTGCAGGGGGTGACCGTCTCCCAGCCCCTGTTCTGGCGGCCCTTCGGCTGGTATCGGGTGAACATGGCGGTGGCCGGGTACCTGCAGGAGTCCGACGGCGCCCGGGACGTCGCGCTGCCCGTCGGCCCGTGGGAGGACGTGCTCCGCGTCCTCACGGTCGTGGCCCCGGACCCGGGCCTGGACGGCGATCCGCGCGCCGCGCAGGGGCTGACCCCCGCCGGGCTCATGCACCTCGGCGTGCACGGCACCGGCACGGAGGGCGGCTTCCAGCACGTGCCGCGGCGCGGCAGGTGGTGGTTCAACTGGTTCGCCTGGCGGCGGACCGGCTTCACGACGACGCGGTCCCTGCTGGTGGTGCGCAGCGGCTGGTTGAACCGCCGGCTGCAGACCCTCCAGCACGAGCGCATGCAGGCGGCCGAGCTGGCGCAGGGCCCGGTGCAGCGACGCCTGGGCCTGGCCACGGTGCGCGTGTGGGTCGCGGGGGCGAACGCCGTGGTCCGCGACCTCGACGAGGACGTGGCCGTGGACCTGTACGCCCGGGAGGCCCGGCACGCGGCCGTCTCGCGTCGCCTCGCCGACCGCGACCAGTGGATGCGCCCCGAGGAGCTGGCCCGCTTCGAGCAGCGCACGCGCGAGGTCGCGGCCACCGAGGTGGGCCGCCGCGAACTGGCCCGGGCCGGCGTCGTCGGCGGCGCCGTCGTCGGGGAGGAGAGCGGGGCGCACGTCCCCGCCGTGCGCGGCGAGGAGGAGCGATGACCGGCGGACTCGACCTGAGCCTGGACCCGCATGACCCGGCGCAGCGGCCCGGGCGGCTGGGCGTCGGCGTGGTGAGCGCGGGTCGAGTGGGGGCCGTGCTGGGCTCGGCGCTGCGGGCTGCGGGCCACACGATCACGGGCGTGCACGCCGTCTCCGAGGCCTCGCGGGACCGCGCGGAGATGCTCCTGCCGGGCGTGCCCGTCCTGGAGATCCCCGAGATCCTGCGCCGCTCCGAGATGGTCGTCTTCGCCGTCCCGGACGACGCGCTGGGCGAGCTCGTGGCCGGCCTGGCCGCCGCGGGCCACGTGCAGACCGGCCACCTGCTCGTGCACACCTCCGGCCGCTACGGGGTGGGGGTGATGGAGCCGGTGCGCGCGCACGGGGCGATCCCCCTGGCGATCCACCCGGCCATGACGTTCACGGGGCTGAGCCTCGACGTCGCCCGGCTGCAGGACTGCGTGTTCGGCGTGACCGCGGACCCCGTGGTGCTGCCCGTGGCCCAGGCGCTCGTGGTGGAGATGGGCGGCGAGCCCGTGGTCGTGAAGGAGGCCGACCGGGCGGCCTACCACCTGGCGCTGTCCCACGGGTCGAACCACCTGGTGACGCTGACGGCGCAGGCCCGTCAGATCCTCGAGACGATCGGGGTGGCCGACCCGGAGCGGGTGCTGCGCTCGCTCATGACCGCCGCGCTGGAGAACGCGCTCACCGACGGCGACGGCGCCCTCACCGGCCCCGTGGCCCGCGGCGACGTCGACACGCTGCGGACCCACCGTGAGACCCTCGGCGAGCTCGAGGCCGGGGGACTGTCGGCGGACGTGCGGGCCGTGTGGGAGACCCTCGCCCGCGCGACGACCGACCGCGCCGAGACCCGCGGCGCCCTGCGCGCGGACACGGCGGCGCGGCTGCGCGAGGTCCTCGACGACTCCGACGACCCCCACGACGACTGATCGACCCCCGCCGCCCCCGCTTTCGTTCGGGAAACGGCGGGTCCCGGGCCGTTTTCGTTCGGGAAACGGCGGGCCCCGAGCCGTTTTCGTTCGGGAAACGGCGGGTCCGGCGGCGTTCGCGTCGCTGGGACGAGACCCCGGGACCGCGCCCCGGCCGTCAGAGGCGCCCGTCGCGGATCGCGGCGACGACGCCGTCTGCCGCGTCCTCGATCTGCCGGTACATCTCCTCGAACTGCGGCCGCGGATACCCGTACGGATCGGGGACCTCGCGCACCCCGGCGCGGTCCGCATCCGACGCGAACTCGCCCATCAGGTGGATCCGGTCCCGCTGCTCGTCCGTGGTCGCGAGCCGCCGCGCGTCGGCGAGGTTGGCCTCGTCCATCACCAGGATCAGGTCGGCGTCGTCCACGAGGTCGGCGGACAGCTGCACCCCCACCGTCGGGAACTCGTAGCCCAGTTCCCCGCCGACCTCGCGGGTGAGGTGATGCGGCCGGGCGCCCACGTGCTCGTCGGACGTGCCGGCGGAGGTGACCTCGACGTCGTCGAGACCGGCCTCCGCGAGCTTGCGGTTCAGCACGGCCTCGGCGGCGGGCGAGCGGCAGATGTTCCCCAGGCAGACGGTCATGATGCGCATGGGGCCAGTGTCTCAAGTCCGGGCGGGGGCGGCGGACGACGACGGTCCGCACGCTCGCCTCGTCGCTGGCGGCGCGACGTCGGTTGCGTCCACGAGTGCTCCCGCTGGGGGATCAGAGGCCTCCGGCGGTCCGTCCCCCGGCTCCTCGCCGTTTCTCGAACGAAAGCGCTGCGACACGCCGCCGTTTCTCGAACGAAAGCGCGGCCGGCGCCGCCCGTTCCGGCGACGGCGGCGCCCGACGCGCCTGGCAGGATGGTCGCCATGACCGACCAGCCCGAGATGAGCCCCCTGACCGAGCCCGAGCGGGAGTGGGTGCGCGTCCGTCGCGACTTCGCCGCGCAGGAGGGCGTGGACCACCTGGACCTGGACGCGGTCGCCGCGTACTACGACGCCGTGCTGGCCCGCTCGCAGGCCGAGGCCGAGGAGCTGGACCCCGAGGAGCTGGCGGTGCTGCTGGACGTCGTCGCGGTGCTGCTCGGCGAGCACCTGGGCGCGCGCCACGGCATGCAGTGGGTGACGGTCGCGGATGAGGAGGGGCCCGCCCTCGCGCTGCGGGACACCCTCTCGGACGCCGTCGTCTTCCCGCAGCCGGTGGTCGGCCAGAGCTGGAACCATCAGGCCACGGGGGAGTGGATGGGCGAGTACGTCGACTGGCTCGGCGAGCAGCTCCAGCAGATCCGGGCCGACGCCGGCACGCGGCCCGGCGCCTGAGGCGCGGCGGGCACCGGGGCGGCCCGCCGTCAAGGCCGCCACCCCGCCGTCCTCCGTGTTGCCCGGATCACGTGCGGGCCGATAGAAACGAACGCATGACCTCCACCCCGGACACCCCGGCCGCCCCCGCCACCCCCTTCCACGAC
>NZ_JABFBA010000024.1:56540-85120 GCF_017168445.1 Micrococcus sp. KRD026
CCTTCACCGCGCTGCCGCGCGTCGCCGGTCTCACCCTCAGCCCGGACGGCGCCCGCCTGGTGACCACCGTCGCCACCCGGGACGCGAAGGGCACCGGCTACGCCACCGCCCTCTGGGAGGTCGACCCCGCGGGCGAGCGCCCCGCCCACCGCCTGACCCGCTCCCGCGAGGGCGAGGCCGGCGCACAGTTCGCCGCGGACGGCACCCTCTTCTTCACCTCCGCCCGTCCCGACCCCGCCGACGCCGAGGCCGAGAAGCGCAGCGCCCTGTGGGCCCTGCCGGCCCGGGGCGGCGAGGCGCGCGTGGTGCTCTCCCGCCCGGGCGGCGTCACCGCGGTCACGTGCGCCTCCGCGGCGGACCGCGTGGTCGTCACGGCGGACCGGCTGCTCGGCGCCACCACCGAGGCCGAGCACGCGGCCCTCGCGCAGACCCGCAAGGACGCCGGTGTGGACGCCATCCTGCACACCGGCTACCCCATCCGCTTCTGGGACCACGACCTCGGCCCCGCCCGCCCCGAGCTCTTCGTCCTCGAGCCCGGCCCGGACCCGCAGGGCGAGCCCGCCACGGACGCCGACGCCGCCGAGCCCGGCCCCGCCGCCTCCGGCCTGGCTCCCGAGGCCGACGACGTGGCGCACCACCTGCGCCACGTCTCCGGATTCCCGCGCTCCCACGCGTTCGGGATCGGCGCGCAGGTGGCCCCGGACGGCTCGTTCCTGCTCACCACGGCCGCCACCGCCGAGGCTCGCGGCAACGTGCGCGAGGGCACGGTGGTGCGCGTGGACCTGGCCACGGGCGAGCACCGCGTCCTGCACGACGTCCCCGGTGAGGACGTGGCCGTCGGCCCCGTCAGCCATGACGGCACGCGCGCCGTCGTCGTCCGCACCCCCGACTCCACCCCGCATTCCGCCGTGCACCCGCGCCTGTACGTGATGGACACGGCCACGGGCCAGACCACGCCCCTGGCCCACGGCTGGGACCGCTGGGCCGACGTCGTCGCGTGGCTGCCGGACGACTCCGCGGTGATCGCGCTCGCGGACTCGGAGGGTCGCCGCCCGGTGTTCCGCATCGAGGTGGCCACCGGCGCCGTCGCGCAGGTGACCCGGGAGGACGAGGCGTGGACCGACATCGTGCTCTCCCCGGACGGGGCCACGGCCTACGGCGTCCGCTCCTCCTACCTGTTCCCGCCGGAGGTGGCGCGGATCGACCTGGCCACGGGCGAGACCACGCGCCTGCCGAACCCCGTGGAGCGCCCCGCGATCCCGGGCACCCTCGAGGACGTGGAGACCGTCGCCGAGGACGGCACGCACGTGCGCGGCTGGCTCGTGCTCCCCGAGGGGGAGGCGCCGGCCGGCGGTCACCCGCTGCTGCTGTGGATCCACGGCGGGCCCCTGGGCTCGTGGAACGCGTGGAGCTGGCGCTGGACCCCGTGGATCATGGCGGCGCGCGGCTACGCGGTGCTGCTGCCGGACCCGGCGCTGTCCACGGGCTACGGCCAGGACTTCATCGAACGCGGCTGGGGCCGCTGGGGCCAGGCGCCCTACACGGACCTGATGGCGCTCACGGACGCCGTCGTGGCGCGTGAGGACGTCGACGGCGACCGCACCGCCGCCATGGGCGGCTCGTTCGGCGGCTACATGGCGAACTGGGTGGCCGGGCACACCGACCGGTTCCGGTGCGTGGTCACGCACGCCTCGCTGTGGGCGCTGGACGGCTTCGGCCCGACGACGGACGCCGCGTTCTACTGGGCCCGCGAGATGGACGAGCAGATGCAGCAGGAGAACTCTCCGCACCGGTTCGTGGGCGAGATCGTCTCCCCGATGCTCGTCATCCACGGCGATAAGGACTACCGCGTGCCGATCGGCGAGGGGCTGCGCCTGTGGTCGGACCTGCTGGCGAAGTCCGGGCGGCCGGCCGCCGCGGACGGCACCACCGACCACCGGTTCCTCTACTTCCCCCACGAGAACCACTGGATCCTCGCCCCGCAGCACGCGAAGGTCTGGTACGAGGTCGTCCTCGGCTTCCTGGGCGAGCACGTCCTCGGCGACAGCGCCCCGACGGCCCCGGAGACGCTGGGACTGACGCGGCCGTCGTCGACGGCGGGCTGAGTCGCCGGGCCCGGTGCCGCGCATCGTGACGGGCGGCTGAACCTCTCCGATCAGCCGCCCGTCACCGGCTGTTCACCGGACGGGCCGGCTGTGGCCGGAGGGGGGCCACCCGGCCGACACCCGGATCTGGCCCACTGGAGCGGTCATCCCCCTCCCGGAAAGGACCGTTCCATGACCTCCGTCCGTCGTCACGCCGCCCGCGGCCTCGTGGCCCTCGCCGCCGCCGTCGCCGTCAGCGCCCCGCTGGCCGCCCCGGCCGTCGCCGCCCCCGCCGCAACGGAGACCCCGGCCGCCGCGCAGTCCGTCACGGGCAAGCCCGTGGTGCGTCCCGACGTCGTGGGTCATCGTGGTGCCTCCGGCTACCGCCCCGAGCACACCCTGGCCGCCTACGAGCTGGCCGCCGCCCAGGGCGCGGATGTGATCGAGCCGGACCTGGTCTCCACCAAGGACGGCGTGCTCGTGGTCCGCCACGAGAACCTGATCGACGGCACCACGGACGTCGCCCAGCGACCCGAGTTCGCGGACCGCAGGACCACCAAGGTCGTCGACGGCGTGGCCCTCACCGGCTGGTTCACCGAGGACTTCACCCTCGCCGAGCTCAAGACCCTGCGCGCCAAGGAGCGCCTGCCGCAGGTCCGCCCCGAGTCCGCGTCCTACGACGGCCGGTACCAGGTGCCCACCTTCGAGGAGGTGCTCGAGCTGCGGGAGCGCCTCTCGGCCCGGCACGGCCGCGAGATCGGCGTCATCCCCGAGATCAAGCACCCCACCTACTTCGACTCCATCGGCCTGTCCATGGAGGAGCGCGTCGTCGAGCTGCTCGACGAGCACGGCCTGAACAAGCGCAACGCCCCCGCCACCGTGCAGTCCTTCGAACTCGCCAACCTGCGCGATCTCAACGAGAACCTCGGCCTCAAGGCCGAGACGGTGTTCCTCTCCAGCGTCACCGGCGCACCCTATGACTCCGTGGCCGCCGGCGACGAACTCCGCGACTACGACTTCTACGAGACCGCCGCGGGCATGCGCGAGATCCGCGCGGCCGGCGTCGACACGCTCGGCCCGGCCTTCGCGCAGATCATCACCAAGGAGAAGGACGGCTCGATGGGCGAGGAGACCGCGTTCGTCTCCCTCGCCCACCGCGCGGGCCTCGAGGTGGTGCCGTACACCTTCCGCGCCGAGAACCAGTTCCTCTACACGGAGTTCCGCTCCTCCACGGACCGGAACGCACAGGGCGACATGGTCGGCATGATCCAGCCGTTCCTCGACGCCGGCATCGACGGCTTCTTCACCGACCACCCCGACCTCGGCGTGCAGGCCGTGGACGTCTGGATGCAGGGCAAGAAGGAGCACCCGGGCCGGGGCGTCGGCAAGACCGCCCAGCGGGGCCTGCAGGGGCGCTGACCCCGTCCCGACCGGAGACGATCCCGGCGGACCCGAGGTCTTCCGGCAGGGTCCCTGCGGTGCTTACCTTGGCGCTCAAGACCGGTGGACCCGGTGACGTGGACGGCCAGAAGGGCCGGCCATGAGGGACGCCGACCCGGACGAAGGAAGGCACAGCATGACGACGAACACGCCGAAGAACGCCCACGGCTCCTCAGCCGAGGGCCGTGACGCCAAGGACCAGGCGAAGGGCAAGGCCCAGCAGGCCGCGGGCGAGGCCCAGGGCCAGGCGAAGGCCGTGGCCCACGACGCCAAGGACAAGGCCCAGGACCTCGCGGCCACCGCCAAGCACGAGGCCGGCCAGGTGAAGGACGAGGCCGCTGACCAGGTGCAGTCGCTGGTCGGCTCCGCCCAGGAGCAGGTCGGCGCGCAGGTGCAGACCCAGCAGGAGCGGCTCGCGGGCCAGGTGCGCAGCTACACCGACGACCTGCACCGCGTGGTCTCCGGTGAGCAGCCGCAGACCGATTTGGTGCGCCAGGGCGTCGCCTCGGTGGCGGACCGTGCCGAGGCCCTGACCCAGCGCCTGGAGACCGCTTCCCCGCAGGACCTGCTGCAGGACGTGCGCGGCTTCGCCGCTCGCCGTCCGGGCACGTTCCTGGCCCTCGCCCTGGGCGCCGGGCTGGTGGCCGGTCGACTGACGCGCGGCATCCGCGACGCCGCCCAGCCCGACTCCACCGCCTCCACCTCGCCGCGCCGTCACGAGACCCGTCCGGACGCGGTGCACGCGGACGTGACTCCGCACCACCTGGACTCGCAGGCCCCGGCCTACTCGAGCGATTCGCTCTCCCAGGCCGACGGCCGCGTCGCGGACGGCGCCGGGCCCCGCCGCGCGGCCGGCGTCGGGGACGTCCCGTACGGCACGCAGGCACCGGTCCAGCAGGGCCTGACCGCCGAGCGGCCGTTCGACCAGACCCGGCCCGGGGGTGACGCATGAGCACCGCCCACGAGCCGTTCCGCGACGCGACGCCGCACTCCGGCGCGCACACCCCGCCGTCCACGCAGGCGGAGTTCCGCGCCGAGCACGAGAGCCTCGGCGAGATGTTCCAGAGCCTGTCGGCCAAGCTGTCGACGCTGGTCAGCCAGGAGATCGCCCTGGCCAAGGCCGAGGCCACCGAGTCCGCGAAGAAGGCCGGCAAGGGGGCGGGGCTGCTGGCCGGCGCCGCCGTCGGCGGCTTCTTCCTGCTGATGTTCCTGTCCCTCGCCCTGATGCACCTGCTCGACGTGTTCCTGCCGATCGGCTGGGCCGCGCTGATCGTGGCCGTGCTGTGGGGCGTCGTGGCGGCCGTGCTGGCCGTGCAGGGCAAGAAGGACATCGAGAAGATCAAGGGTCTGCCGCAGACCCAGGAGACGCTTCAGGAGATCCCCGAGACCCTGAACCCCGCGAAGGAGACGCGATGACCACGAGCAACAACCCCGATGAGATCCGCGCCGACATCGAGCGTACGCGCCGCGAGCTCGGCCAGGACGTGGACGCCCTCGCCGAGAAGGTGAGCCCCACGAAGGCCGTGTCCCGGCAGACCAACCGCATCAAGGACGGCTTCATCCACGCGAAGGAGAACATCATGGGCTCCCCGGAGCAGCACCGCCACGAGCCCTCGCTGGGCGATCGCGCCCACGGGGTGATCGACGACGCCCGGGCCTCCGCGTATGACGCGGCCGGCCAGGCCCAGGACCGCCTGGGCGACGCCGGCGACCGGGTGTCCGAGTGGGCCGACGACGCCCAGCACGCCCTGCACCAGGCCCCGGCTCAGCTGCGCGGCCGCACCGCGGGCAACCCGTTGGCCGCCGGGCTGATCGCCTTCGGTGCCGGCCTGCTGCTCAGCTCGCTGATCCCCGCCTCACGCGCGGAGCAGCGCGCCGCGGAGGGCCTCAAGGACCAGGCCGCCCCGCTGGTGGACGAGGCCAAGCAGGCCGCCCAGCAGCTGCGCGAGGACCTCGAGCCCGCCGCCCGCGAGGCCGCCGGGAGCGTGAAGGAGTCGGCCGCCGAGGCCGCTTCCCACCTCAAGGAGCAGGGCACGGACACGGCGCAGGGCCTCAAGGCGGAGTCCCAGGACGCCGCCCGCCAGGTGAAGGACACCGCGAAGGACGCCTGAGCCCGACTCGAGCACGACGCCGGCCGGTCCCGTTGACGGGACCGGCCGGCGTCGCGCGTGGCGGGGCCGAATCCGGCCCGCGGCTCAGGCCTTGGACCAGATGCGCGTGGTGAGGCGGAAGTCCTCCCCGAGGCCCCGTGCCTAGACTCGGAGGGTGACCCCTCTCGACCGCGTCCCCGACCAGCGCCCCGTCCCCGCCGGCACCGGCCTGACCCTCGAGGACGCCCTCCCCGCTCCCGTGACGGCCGAGGCCGACGGCGTCTCCGCGCGCCCGCGTCTGGCCCGGACCGTCGCCGAGATGCGCTCCGCTCTCCGTGAGCTCGTCGCCCACGCCACGGACGACGGCGACGCCGAGCCCGTCACCGTCGGCCTGATCCCCACGATGGGCGCCCTCCACGGCGGCCACGCGGCCCTGGTGCGGCGGGCCCGCGCCGAGAACGACGTCGTCGCGGTCAGCATCTTCGTGAACCCGCTCCAGTTCGGCGATCCGGCCGACCTGGAGCACTATCCGCGCACCCTGGACGCGGACCTGGACCTGCTGGCGGCGGCGGGCGCCGACGTCGTGTTCGCCCCGGACGTGCAGGAGATGTACCCGGGCTACCCGGACGCGCCGATCGTCACCGTCTCCGCCGGCCGCATGGGGGAGGTCCTCGAGGGCGCCTCCCGCCCGGGCCACTTCGACGGCGTGGCCACCGTCGTGGCGAAGCTGTGGAACATCGTGCGCCCGGCGGTGCCGGCCCTGCGCAGCTACTTCGGCCAGAAGGACGCGCAGCAGCTCACCGTCCTGCGCCGCCTGGCCACGGACCTGGACATCGACGTCGACGTCCGCGCCGTACCCATCGTCCGCTCGCCCGAGGGCCTCGCGCTCTCCAGCCGCAACACCCGCCTGGACGCCGCGGGCCTGGAGCACGCGCTCGTCCTCAGCCGCGCCCTGCGCTCCCTGGCCGACGCCGCGGCGGCCGGTGAGCCCGTCGACGTCCAGGCCGCTCGCCGGATGGTCGAGGACGAGCCGGGCGTCGAGCTGGACCACCTCGTGGTGGTGGACCGGGACACCTTCGCCGAGCTCGGTCCGGAGCTGCTGTGCCAGCCGCTGCGCCGCGAGGCCCTCGCCCTCGTGGCCGCGCACGTGCCGCCCGTCCGGCTGATCGACACCATGGTGCTGCCCGTCGCGGGGCCGCTGCCGTGACCCCGGAGCGTCTCGCCGCCGCCTTCGACGGCCCCTCGCCCGCGCTCGCCGCGACGCTGCTGGGGTGCCGGCTGACCGTCGTCGCCCCGGACGGCGCCGTCACCGTGCGGCTGACCGAGACCGAGGCGTACGGGAACGCGGGAGCGGACCCCGGCGCCCACTCGTTCCGCGGCCGCACCGAGCGCAATGCCGCGCTGTTCGGGCCGCCGCGGCGCACGTACGTGTACCTGAACTACGGCATCCACCGCTGCCTGAACCTGGTGGGCCACCCCGAGGGGGAGGCCGGCGGTGTGCTGCTGCGTGCGGCCGAGGTGCTTGCAGGAGGGGACCTCGCGGTGGCCCGCCGTGGCCGGGACACCGGCCCCAAGCTGCTCTCCGGCCCGGGCAACCTCGGCCAGGGCCTCGGCATCACCCTGGAGATGGGCCACGCGCCCGTGGAGATCGTCGCCGCGCCGCCGGAGGTGGCCGACGACGGTGGCACCTCGGCCCGCCTCGCCGCGCCGGCCGCGCCCGCCCGCTTCCTCCTGGCCCCGCCCGCGCCCCGCGATCCGGCCGAGCCGCCGATCGAGGTCGTGACGGGCCCGCGCGTCGGCGTCTCGGGGGAGGGCGGCTCCGTGCGCTTCCCGTGGCGGTTCAGCGTGGCCGGCCACCGCAGCGTGTCCGCGTTCCGGCGTGGCCGCAACGTGCCGGACTGACCCCCAGACCTTGTCGACCGCCCCGGCCCCGTGCCTAGGTTGATCCCATGACCGAGATGAACAAGACCGCCCACGGCGAGACCCAGCAGACCGTCACCCGGACCATCGACGCGTCCGCCAAGGACGTGTTCGACTTCCTGACCCTGCCCGCGAACCACGCGAAGTTCGACGGCTCGGGCATGGTGCAGTCCGACGACAAGACCCAGCGCATCCAGAAGGTCGGCGACGTGTTCACCATGAACATGCACGCGGAGCACATGGGTGGCGACTACCAGACCGACAATCACGTGGTCGCCTACGACCCGAACAAGCTGGTCGGCTGGAAGACCGCCCCCGCCGGCACCGAGCCCAAGGGTTGGCAGTGGGTCTACCGGCTCGAGGACAACGGCTCCGGCAGCACGGTCGTGTCCCTCACCTACGACTGGACCGCCGTGACCGACCCGGAGCTGCTGGCGAAGAACCTCTTCCCGATGGTGTCCGAGGAGCAGATGGAGGAGTCGCTCGCGAAGCTGGCCGCCGAGGTCGGCTGACCCCCGCCTCCCGACGGCGGCCTCCGGGCTGGCCGTCCCCTCGACGACGGGCACGCACCCGGCCAGGGTGCGGTGCCCGTCGTCGTGTCCGGTGTCACGGCTAGAGTGCCGTGCGAGACCGTCCACCCCCACGTCCAGGAGGATCCGCCGTGACCGCCACCGCCGAGCCCGAAGTCCCGTCGCCGCGCGAGGACCTGTACCGCCACGTCAACGCCGGGTGGCTGGACACCCATGAGATCCCCGCGGACCAGGGCGCCTACGGCGCGTTCCTCGAGCTGCGGGACGCGGCCGAGCTCGCCGTCCGGCACCTGTGCGAGGACGCCGTGCGCGAGGTCGGCACGGGCTTCGACCCCGCCCAGGCGCGCGTGCAGGCCACGGCCGCGGCCGGCGCGCACCGGGACGTCCCGCTCGCCCCGCTGGACGAGGAGGACGCGGAGGGCACGGAGCATCCGGAGCTCAAGCGCCGGATCGCCGCGCTGTACGCCTCGTTCATGGACGACGAGACCGTGGAGGCCCGCGGCCTCGAGCCGATCGCCTCGGACCTGGCGGCGGTGGCCACCGTGTCCACCCCCGCGGAGCTGCTCGCCCTGTCCGGGCGACTGCAGCGCCAGGGCGTCTCCGGCCTCATCAACACCGGCGCCCTCAACGACGCCGGGAACCCGGACCGCATGCTCCTGCACCTGCTCCAGGGCGGCCTGGGCCTGCCGGACGAGTCCTACTACCGGGACGAGGCCTACGCCGAGATCCTCGAGCAGTACACCGAGCACACCGGCCGTCTGCTGGCGCTGGCCGGGATCGGCGCGGACCGGGACGAGGCCGCCGCGCTGGGCGTCCGGGTGGTGGAGCTGGAGAAGCGCATCGCCGCCCTGCACTGGGACCTGGTCCGCAGCCGGGACGCCGTGGCCCGCTACAACCCCATGACCCACGACCGGCTGACGGAGCTCTTCCCCCTGGCCGACGCGTGGCTCGAGGGCGTGGACGCCGCCGGCGAGCGCGCCGCGGAGGTCGTGGTGTGGCAGCCGGACTTCCTCTCCGGTGTGCAGGGGCTGCTCGAGGGACCCGAGGCCGCCGACCTCGAGGACTGGCGTCACTGGCTGATCCTGCAGGTGCTGCGCTCCTTCGCCGGCTTCCTGCCGGACGCGTTCGTGCAGGAGAACTTCTCCTTCTACGGCCGCCGCCTGGCCGGCACCGAGGAGGTCCGCCCCCGCTGGAAGCGCGCGGTCGCGTTCGTCAACGGGGCGGCCGGCGAGGACGTGGCGCAGCTCTACGTGGCCCGCCATTTCCCGCAGGGCCACGTGGCCGCGATGGACGAGCTCGTGGGCCTGCTCCAGGAGGCCTATCGCCGGTCCATCGAGGAGCTCGAGTGGATGGGCGAGGAGACCCGTCAGCGGGCGCTCGAGAAGCTGGCGATGTTCCGCCCCATGGTGGGCTACCCCTCGAAGTGGCTGGACTACTCCGCCCTCGAGGTCCACGCCGGCGACCTGCTGGGCAACGCCCGCTCCTCCTCGGAGCTCGAGTGGGAGCGGGACCTGCGCAAGATCGCGGACGGGCCGGACCCGGAGGAGTGGCACATCACGCCGCAGACGGTGAACGCGTACTACTCCCCGCTCGAGAACGCGATCGTCTTCCCGGCCGCCATTTTGCAGCCCCCGTTCTTCGACCCCGAGGCCTCGATGGCCGCGAACCTGGGGGCGATCGGCGCCGTGATCGGCCACGAGATCGGCCACGGCTTCGACGACCAGGGCTCGCGGTACGACGGCGCCGGTCGGCTCGAGGACTGGTGGACCGAGGAGGACCGCGCGGCGTTCACCGAGCGCACCTCCCGGCTGGTGGCCCAGTACAACGCGCTCTCCCCGGCCGAGGCCCCGGACCACCGCGTCAACGGCGAGTTCACCCTGGGGGAGAACATCGGCGACCTCGGCGGCCTGGGCATCGCCCACCGCGCCTTGGAGATCTGGCGGGACGAGGGCGACGGCGCCTCCCTCGACGCCGCGGCGGGGGACCGCGAGTTCTTCACCGCCTGGGCCACCGTGTGGCGTCAGCTCACGCGACCGGAGGCCATGGTCACCCGCATCGCCTCGGACCCGCACTCGCCCAACGAGTTCCGCTGCAACCAGGTGGTCAAGAACCTCGACGCCTTCCACGAGGCGTTCGGCACGCGCGAGGGGGATCCCATGTGGCTGGCCCCGGAGGAGCGCGTCACCATCTGGTGATCCCGCCCGCCGGCCGGGCCCCGCGGGTCCGGCCGGCGGCTCACTCGGATTCGGCGGGGTCCTGCATCCGGGTCTGACGCTCGGCGGCCAGCCGGTCCAGCAGGCGCGTCAGCGTCCGGATGTCCTCGCGGTCCCAGCGCGCCAGGTCGTCGCGCAGCCCGCGACCCGCCGGGCCGCCGCGCACCGCGTCGAGGCGGGCGAGCCCCTCGGGGCTGGCGCTCAGGAGGGCGGAGCGGCGGTCCCGCGGGTCCGGCTCTCGGGTGATCAGCCCGGCGGCCTCGAGGTCGCGGACCATGCGGGAGACCTGCGCGCGGTCCACCAGCAGGCCCTCGGCCACGGCCGAGGGCGTCATGGTCCCCTCGTTGGCCAGCATCATGAACGCCTTCATCGCCCCGACGGACAGGGCCGGGCTGAGGGCCGCCGCGTAGCGGACCATCACCTGGCGGTGCTGCAGGACCAGACGCGAGAACGCCTGCTCGAGCCCCTGGACGGCGGCCTCGAAGCCCGCGTCGTCGCCGCCTCCGCCCGGGTCCGGGGCGCCGTCAGCCACGGCGGGCCCGGACCAGCGCGGTGACGACGGCCGCCAGCAGGGCCGTCCCTGCCACGGCCAGCGCCGCGGGGACGACGGGCCGGTCGGCCACCGCCGTCGCCGGGCGCTCGGCCGACACCGACCGGGACTCCTCCGGGTCCTCGGCCGGATGCTGCCCCTGCGCCGCGGTCACCACGGGGATCGGGCCGGTCGCGGGCAGCGTCTGCATGGCCTCGGCCGTGGCATGGGTGGCCAGGTCGGCGCGGGTGGCGTGGAGGCGCTCGGAGGTGGTCATGCGGCCCAGTGGGAGGTTCGGCAGGAACAGGATCGCGATCAACGCGACGATCGCGAGCGGCACGGCCACGAGGAAGGCGAGGGCGATGCCCTGCGCGTAGACGTCCTCGAAGATCACCCGCAGCGAGTCGGGCATCTCTGCCACGCGTGGCAGGGTGCTGGACTGCAGGCTCTCGGACCACTCGGCGGCGTCCGGGCCCAGGCTGCGCAGGGCCGCGGCGAGGTCCGCGCGGCGCTCCTCGATGCGGTCCGGGACCACGTTGGAGACCACGGCGCCCATCACGGCGACACCGATGCTGCCGCCCAGGGTGCGGAAGAAGGTGACGCCGGAGCTGGCGACGCCCATCTGCCGCGGGTCGGTGGTGTTCTGCACCACGAGCACGAGGTTCTGCATGGTCATGCCGACGCCGGCGCCGAGCAGGAACATGTAGAGGGACACCAGCCAGAAGGAGGTGTCGTAGTGCAGGGTGCCGAGCAGGGCGGTGCCGGCGATCAGCAGGACGGCGCCGATCACGAGCCAGCGCTTCCACACGCCGGTGCGGGTGATGAGGCCGCCGATCACCGTGGAGGACACGAGCAGGCCGAGGATCATCGGGATGGTCATGAGGCCGGCCTGGGTCGGCGTCGCGCCGCGGGCCAGCTGCATGTACTGGGCCAGGTAGACGGAGGAGCCGAACATGGCCAGGCCCGTGGCGATCGAGGCGATCGTCGCGAGGGTGAAGGTGCGGTCGCGGAAGAGGGTGAGCGGGATGAGCGGCTCGGCGACGCGCAGCTCGGTCACGACGAACAGGACGGTGGCGACGGCGGCGCCGCCGAGCATCCACGCGGTGGTGGTGCTGGCCCAGTCGAAGTCGCGACCGGCGCTGGTGACCCAGATCAGCAGCAGCGCGGTGGCCGCGGTCAGGAACACGATGCCGAGGTAGTCGATGGACACCTTCTGGCGCTCGCGGTGCGGGAGGTGGAGGGTGCGCTGCACCATCACCAGGGCGACGACGGCGAAGGGCACCGCCACGAAGAAGTTCCAGCGCCAGCCCCACAGGTCGGTGATCACGCCGCCGGCGAGCGGGCCGCCCACCGTGGCCACGGCCATCACGGCGCCGAACAGGCCCATGTAGCGGCCGCGCTCACGCGGGCTGATGATGTCCGCCATGATCACCTGGCTGAGCGCGACGAGGCCGCCGCCGCCCAGGCCCTGCACGGTGCGGCAGACGATCAGGAAGGTCGGATCGTGGGTGAACCCGGCCGCCGCGGAGGCGGCGACGAAGATCGCCAGGGCGACCTGGAAGAGGACCTTGCGGTTGACGAGGTCGGCCAGCTTGCCCCAGATCGGGGTGGCGATGGCCGTGGCGAGCAGGGCCGAGGTGATGACCCAGGTGTAGGCGGTCTGGTCGCCGCCGATGTCGTGGATGATCACCGGCATCGAGGTCGAGACCACCGTGTTGGCGATCATCGAGACGAACATGCCCAGCAGGAGGCCGGTCAGGGCCTGGAGCACGGAGCGGTGGCGCGCGGCGTCGGCGGCGGCGCGCTCGAGCGAGGGGGCGCCGGCCGGCGCGACGGCCTCGGGGGCGGGGGACCTCCTGCCCGCCCCGCCGCCTCAGTGGGCGCCGGCCTCCTCCAGCGGCAGGATGCGCTCCGGATCCTCGACCTCCACGCGCACGCCGTCCGCCTGCAGCCGGCGCACGCCCTCGGCGATCAGCCGCCGGCCGACGTCGTCGATCCGGTCCACCCGCGTGAGGTTGAGCACCACGGTGCGGATGGGCCCGTCGTTCTCATCTCGGGCGGCCACGGCGGCGGCCTCGTACACCGCCCCGCCGCCGGTCGCGGCCGCGAGCGCCGCGCTGTCCGCCGCGGCCTCCTGCCACCGCGGGTAGACGGCGGCGTCCCAGCCGGTGCCGGGCTTCTCCGCACCGGTGCGCAGGTCCGTGAGCGCGTCCAGCACCGCCTCGGCGCCGCCGAACCGGATCACGCCCTGCAGGTGCAGGAACACGCGGTCACCCTCGCGTTCCACGAAGCGCACGGCGGTTCCGCCCAGGCTGTCGCCGTCCATGAGGTGCAGCCGGAAGTCCTCGGAGAGGCGGCGGCACGCCAGCACGCCGCGCGCCGAGTTGCCCACCTCGTCCAGGCGCGGCGAGAACACGCCGATCCCCACGCGGCCCGGCAGCGCGCCGAGCACACCGCCGGCCACCCCGGACTTGGCCGGGATCCCGACGTCGGCGAGCCACTGCCCGGCGGCGTCGTACATGCCGGAGGAGGTCATCACGGACACCACGCGCCGCGCCACGATGGACGGCAGCACGCGCTCACCCGTCATCGGATGGATGCCCCCGGTGGCCAGACACGCGCCCATCACGGCGAGGTCCTTGGCGGTGACGAGCACGGCGCACTGCGCCACGTACCCGGCCACGATCTCCTCGGCCGAGTCCTGCAGCACCCCGTAGCTGCGGAGCATGTGCCCCAGGGAGAGGTTGCGGTCCGAGACCGCCATCTCGGACTCGTACGTCTCCCGGTCCACCGCGAGCCGACGCCCGGCGAGCAGGGACATGATCTCCACGGCCCGGTCCAGCCGCTCCTTCCGGCTCGCCTCCGGCCCCACCAGCAGCTGGTGCACCGCGAGCGCGCCCGCGTTGATCATGGCGTTGTCCGGGCGGTGCGACTCCGCCTCGAGGGAGAGCTCGTTGAAGGCCTCGCCCGAGGGGTTCAGCCCCACCTGTCGGTCCACGGCGGCGAAGCCCCGGTCCACGAGCGCGGCCGCGTACGTGAACGGCTTGGACGCGGACTGGATGGTGAACTCCACGTCCGCGTCCCCCGCGGAGTGCAGCCGCCCGGTGGGGGTGGCCAGCGCGATGCCGAGGCGGTCCGGGTCCGCCTCCGCGAGCACGGGGATGTACTGGGCCGTCTCTCCCGGGTTCACGGCGCCGAGCTCGGTGATCAGGCTCGCCAGGTAGTCGGGGATCGGGTGTCTCATCTCAGGCCTCCCAGCGCAGGCAGGTCAGGGGCTCGCCCCCGGGCACGGGCACGTGGCCGGTCGCACGGAAGCCGAGCCGCTCATAGAACGGGACGGTGGCGGGCACGGACGCCTCGAGGTGCACGGGCAGACCCGACGCGCGGCGCTGGCCGTGGCGCACCAGCGCACTCGCCGCCCCGCGCCCGCGGGCGGACGGGACGGTGCCGACCTCCTCAAGGTACCAGTGCCGGCCTGCCGGGCGGGCACGCTCGCAGGCGGCCTGGATCCGCTTCAGGGCGAGGGTGTGGCGGCCGTGGACGGCGACCGCGGTGGGCAGCCCCGCCAGCAGGCCCGGCACGTCGACCCCGCGGGGGGCGGCGGGGGAGGTCCACACGGCGGCGCCGAGCAGCGTGCCATCGTCGGCGTCCACGGCGACGTCCACGGCGCCGAGCGGGGCGCCGTCGGCCCCCGCGCGCAGCCCGTGGCGCACGGCGGCGGTGAACTTGCGCTCGAGGCGGGCCTCGCGCCGGTCCTCGGGCACGAGCCCGAGCGTGTACGGGTCCGTGGCGAAGGCCTCGGCGAGGACGGCGCCCACGCGGCGGGCGGTGTCCTCGCGGGCTCCACCCGGGCGCAGGGTGAGCACGTGGACGCGGGGGCGCGGCGCAGCGGGGTCCGGGGAGGTCATGGTCGCCAGTCTAGGGACGGGGCCGGGCGCGTCATCGGACCGGCCGACGCACGTTCCACCCCGTGTGATCGGCGACACTGGTGGACATGGACTCCTCCGCACCCCTCGACCCGACCCGCGCCGCCCCGCCTGCCGCGGACGCCCCGCCCGCCGACGTCGTCGCCCGCCTGCAGGCGGAGCTGCCCGGCCGCGTGGACGTCTCCGCCGCCGCACTCGAGGCCGCCCGGGCGGACCGCTCGGGGCATCGCTCCCCCGCCGCGCCGCTGGCCGTGGTCCGCGCGCGGACGGTGGAGGACGTGCAGGCCGCGTGCCGGATCGCGCACGGGACCCGCACCCCGCTGGTCACCCGCGGAGCGGGCACGGGGTTGGCCGGCGGCGCCGTCGCGGGGGCGGGCGAGATCGTCCTGGACATGACCGCGATGGACCGGATCCTGGAGGTCTCCCCCGCGGACCGCGTGGCCGTCGTCGAGCCGGGGATCCTCAACGGGGCGCTGAACGCCGCGCTCGCCGAGCACGGGCTGTGGTGGGCCCCGGATCCCGCGTCGAAGGACATCTCCACGGTGGGCGGCAACATCGCGATGAACGCCGGCGGGCTGCTGTGCGCCAAGTACGGCGTCACGCGCGAGGCGGTGCTGGGCCTGGACGTGGTGCTCGCGGACGGCACCCTGCTGCGGCTGGGCCACCGCACCGTCAAGGGGGTGACCGGCTACGACCTGGTCGCGCTGATGATCGGCTCGGAGGGCACGCTCGGCGTGATCGTGGGCGCGACGCTGGCGCTGCGGCCGGCCGTGCGCGGCGTGCCCGTGACGCTCGGCGGGTTCTTCCCGGACGTCGTCGCGGGCGCCGCCGCGGCCGAGGCGATCACCGGGGCCGGTCACGTGCCCGCCCTGATGGAGCTGATGGACGAGGCGACGCTCGCCGCGGTGCGCGCGCACGCGGGGCCCGAGCGCGGGGCCGCCCTGCCCGAATCCGGCGCGTTCCTGCTGGTGCAGGCCGACGGCGCCGGCGCCGAGGCGGACGGGGAGGCCATGGCCGCCCTCATGCGCGCCCACGGCGGGGACGTCACCGTGACCGTGGACCCCGCCGAGGGGGAGGCCCTCATGGCCCTGCGCCGCACCGCGTTCCCCGCGCTCGAGCGCCTCGGCACCCCGCTCGTGGAGGACGTGGCCGTCCCGCGCAGCCGCATGGCCGAGATGTTCGCGCGGATCCGTGAGATCGAGGCACGCACCGGCGTCGCCATCCCCACCACGGCCCACGCCGGGGACGGCAACCTGCACCCGATCCTGCTGTTCGGCGCGGCGGCGCAGGTGGGCGGCGCGGCCGAGGACGCCGCGTCGATCCCGGCGGACGTGTGGGAGGCCGCCGGCGAGCTGTTCCGCGCGGGCCTGGAACTCGGCGGCACGCTCACCGGCGAACACGGCGTGGGCCTGCTCAAGCGCGCGTTCCTGCGAGACGAGCTCGGCGACGCCCAGCACGACCTCCAGCAGCGCATCAAGGCCGTGTTCGACCCGCACGGCATCCTCAACCCAGGAAAGGTGTTCACCCCGTGACGCAGCCGACCACCCCCGAGACCCCCGCCGACGCCGGCACGCCGACCCCGTTCGAGGTCGGGCTGCAGCTGCGCTGGTCCGACGAAGACCGCTACGGCCACGTCAACAACGCCCGCCTGCTCACCCTCGCCGAGGAGGCGCGCGTGCGCGCCCTGGCCGCGTGGGCCACGACGACGGCGTCCCCGGACGTCCAGCGCGTCGTGCGGTCCATGGAGGTCCAGTACGAGGCGCCCGTGGTCTACGCCGGGCCCGAGGTGACGGCGCGGGTGTGGATCCTGCGGATCGGCCGGACGTCCTTCACGCTGCGCCACGAGCTGTGGCAGGACGGGCGGCGCTGCGTGCTGTGCGACGCCGTGTTCGTGCAGGTGGACCCGGCGGCCGGGCGGCCCGTGGCCGTCTCCGACGAGGAGCGCGCCGCCTTCGAGCGCGTGCTGATCCCCGCCGAGGACTGACGGGCCGCCGTCGGGCCTGTGGACGGCCTGCCGTCTCGCAGGATCCCGCCGTAGGCTCTGAGGCCATGGAGCAGGACCCTTCCCCGGACGCGCCCGCGCCCTCGGCGGACGTCGAGGCGCTGCGCGGCACCCCCGTGTCCGAGTTGACGCAGCTCACCCCCGCGGCGTCAGGGGCGCTGGAGCGGCTGCGCCGAGACGTCGAGCGCTTCGACCTCGAGTACCGCTCGGCCCTGCTCCAGGTGGAGGCGCGGCTCGAGGTGCTGCGGGACGAGTTCACGCACCTGCACGACTACAACCCCATCGAGCACATCGTCACGCGGGTGAAGTCGCCGGAGTCGATCCTGCGCAAGGCCTCCGCCCGCGGGCTGTCCCTGGACCTGGACGCGCTGCGCACCAACGTCACGGACATCGCCGGGGCGCGCGTGATCGTCAGCTTCGCCCGGGACGTGTACCGCGTGTTCCGCCAGTTCACGCAGCAGCCGGACATCCGGGTGCTCGAGGTGGAGGACTACATCTCCCGGCCCAAGCCCTCGGGCTACCGCAGCCTGCACTGCCTCGTGCAGGTGCCGATCCACCTGTCCACCGGCACGATCCCGGTGACCGTGGAGATGCAGTTCCGCACGAGCGCCATGGACTTCTGGGCCACGCTCGAGCACAAGATCAACTACAAGTTCGACGGCGGCGTGCCCCCGGACATCGCGACCGAGCTCGTGGCCGCCGCCCGCGTGGCTGCGGACCTGGACACCCGCATGGAGCGCCTGCACGACCAGGTGCAGGAGACCGACAGGGACGACGACGCCGCCGCGGCCTGGGAGGACGACGGCGGTCCCGTCTTCGAGGACGAGCCGGCGGCGGGGCCGGGCGAGGCGCGGCCGGGTGACGACGCGCCCGGCGCGTCCACCGTCTGAGCCCCTCCGTCCACACCCGGCGGGCCGCGTGCACAGGGTTCTCCACAGAGTTGTCCACAGGTGTGGATGAGTCACACGCGTGTGATCCAGCAAAGCAGAGCAGGGCGTGACCGCAGGCCAGGGAGGACATGCGGAGGGAGCGGCTGCCGGTAGCCTGAGCCGATGCCCTCCACCGCCGTGCCGCCGCGCGACTCCGGCGCCGCCTCCACCCTGCCCGCCCGCACAGGGCACCGCGGGGTGTCGATCCTGCGCACCGCCGCCCTCGTCCTCGTGGTGGCGGCGTTCGTGTGGCTGGCACTCACCGTGCGCCTGCCCGGCGTGGACGAGCTGCGCGCCCAGCTGGACGGCTTCGGCTGGTGGAGCTGGCTGGCGTTCACCGTGCTGTACGCGGCCGTGGCGCTCACCCCCATCCCCGTGACGATCATGGCGGTCACCGCCGGTGTGCTCTTCGGCGCGATCGAGGGGACGGTGCTGTCCGTCGTCGGAGCCCTGCTGGGCTCGCTCGGGGCGTACGGCATCGCGCGCGCGGTCGGACGCGAGGTGGTCCTGCGCGGGCTCGGCCGCCACGCCGAGACCGTGGAGCGGCGGCTCGAGGACACCGGGTTCCTCGCCCTGCTGGCCCTGCGCGTCGCCCCGGGGCTGCCGTACTGGCCCGTGAACTACGGGGCGGGCGCGCTCGCCGTGCCGCTGGGGATCTTCGCCGGCTCCACCGCGGTCGGCGTGATCCCCGGGCAGCTCTCCCTCGTGGCGATGGGGGCGTTCGCGGTGCGCCCGGGCGTCGTGAACGGCGTGCTGCTCGGGGTGGGCTGGCTCGCCGTGGGCGGTCTGACCCTGTGGGCGGTGCGGCGCTGGCGACGGGCAGCCCGGTCCGCGGAGGGGCCGGCGAGGTCGAAGGAGTCGGACGGCCCGCAGAGTGGTCACGACACGCCGTCTCCCCGCGCGCGACGCGGCGTGTCGTGACCACTCTGCGCCGGACGTCAGCCGAGGGTCGTGTACCGCACGCCGAACTTGCTGCTGACCTGCAGGAACACGAGCACGTCCGTGCCGCGCGCGTAGGCGGGCATGCCGTACCAGGTGCGGGGGTCGAGCTGCGGGGCCACCTCCGTGACGATCCGGTGCACCGCCACCGCCAGGGCGCGGTCCTGCTCGGGCATCTCCTCGATCTTCGCCAGCAGGTCCTGCAGGGCGTCGGCCTTCTTCCTGCCGCCGCGCTGGGCGCGCAGCTCCTCCGCGCGCTCGGCCATCGCGGCCTGCTCCGCGGCGCTGAAACCGGTGGGCTCGGTCATGGTGCCTCCTGGGGTGCGGGGACGGGTCCTGCCCGGGTCTCAGCCCCGACGGCCCAGGCGACCGAGCAGGCGGGTCTGCGGGTCGGCGTCGTCGGCCACGGGGACGGGCTCACCCAGGATGCCGGGCGTGTAGGCGGCGTCGCCGAACAGCGCCAGCGACTCCTCCACGCAGTCGATCTCCGCGTCCGTGAACCGCGCGTCCACGCCCTGCGAGCGGGCCAGGTCCCAACGGTGCACGATCAGGTCGAACGTGTGGAAGCGGATCAGCGCCTCGCCCACGGTCATCTCCCCGAGCGCGGTGTCCATGGGCCGCAGGATGAACTCCTCGTCACCGGCGAGGGCGGACAGGGCGGCGGCGTGCTTGGTCCACTGGGTGGCCAGCTGCTGGCGGGAGCCGTCGAAGAGGGGCACCTCCCGGCCCTGGCGGGCGGCGAAGTCGCGCTGGCCGGCGATCACGTGGTCCAGCAGGTCCAGCGCGTCCCAACCCTCGCACGGGGTGGCGGCGTCCCAGTCCCGCACCTCACGGACGACGGCGGTGAACGGCTCGGCGGCCGCGTTCCAGCGGGCCTCGACCTCGGTGGCGGGGATGGACATGGTGCTCTCCTCAGGGTCGCGGGGATCTCGGGGCCGCGGCGGACGACGACGGTGCCGGGCTCGGCTTCTTCGGGCCGCGGATGGACTCGGGGCGGGCCGGGTCCAGGACGGACCGGGGGTCGAAGAACTCCTCCAGCACGGGCCGCTCACCCGAGACGGCCGCGGCGAGGCTGATGCCGTCCACGTTGATCCGCGAGCCGCGATAGTAGCCGGGCTCGAGCTGGCCCCACGCCTTGGAGGTGCCGTCCACGAGGAAGAAGGAGCGGTAGCCGAGCTCACGGAAGTAGCGGTACCGCTCGTTGTCCTCCGTGTACGTGCCGGGGCCGGTGACGTCCGCGCCGAACGGGTAGATGAGCATGTCCGTGGGGCCGAGGATCGGCTCGACCTCCTCGTGCCAGTGCCCCATGTCGAACTCGAGCTCCTCCATGGTCAGCTTCGGCACCGTCCGGTGGCCCCACGTGTGGGAGGCGAACTCCCAGCCGCTGTCCTTGAGCGCGTCGGCGACCTCGGTGGCGGCCGCGACGTCGGCGTCGAACGTGGGGCTGTCCCCGAACTCGCGGGCCGAGGTGCGGTAGCCGAACACGCCGTCGTAGCCGGTCATGGCCAGCACGCCGCGGGCGCCGTTGAGGCTGAAGTCCGGGTGCTCGGCGAGGAAGTCGTCCAGGCGCGGGACGACGTCGAACGCCCCGACGTGCGTGGTGCCCTCGGCGTCCGTGTACTCGTTGCGGACGCGGCCGTCCTCGGCCACGATCAGGCGGTCCGCGAAGCCGTCGCCGTCCATGTAGAGGTAGTACGAGCAGTCGTCCAGGGAGAGGATCAGCGGGGTCCGGCCCTCGGGGACCATGAGGGTCTTCGGGCGGACGACGTCGTCCTCGCCCACCTCGTACAGCTCGTGCGGGGAGACCAGCACGTAGCCGCGCTCGTAGACCTGCCGGATGACGGCGTCGAACTCGTCCACCGTGACCATGAAGTCCAGATAGCCGCCGGCCTTGTCGTCGCCGTCGAAGGCGCGGGCCGGGTCCACCACGAGGGAGTGGAAGAACAGGTGCGGAACCCGGGCCACGTCCGACCAGGCCACCGGTTCGCCGGCGGGCGGCGGACCAGCGGGGGCGGCGGAGGTGGGCGCGGACGAGGTCGGCACGGACGACGACGCCGCGTCCTCCCCGCCCCGATCCGAGAGTGAGGCCCGCCGTGACCCCCCGTTTCCTGCTCATGACCCGCCTCCCTGAGCCCGGGCTCGGAATGCTGCGCGAGGCCGGAGAGGTGGTGGACGGCGCCGACGTCGGAGGGGACGCCGCGCTCGCGCGGCTGGTGGCCTCGGGGGACTACGACGTCGTCGTCGCGGCCCTGGACCAGAAGTTCACCGCCGACGTGCTCGCCGACGCGCGGATCAGGGGCATCGCCAACTACGCGGTCGGCTACAACAACGTGGACGTGGCCGCCGCGACGCGGCGGGGGATCGCCGTCGGCAACACCCCGGACGTGCTCACGGACGCCACCGCGGACATCGCGATGCTCCTGATCCTCGGGGTGACCCGCCGTGCCCCCGAGGGTGAGCGGATGGTGCGCGAGGGACGCTTCCACGGCTGGGCGCCGGACCTGCTCGTGGGCCGGGACGTGCGTGGCGCGACCCTGGGCCTGGCCGGTTTCGGGCGGATCGGCAAGGCGGTGGCCGAGCGTGCGCTCGCCTTCGGCATGGAGGTCGTGTTCGCGCCGCGGCCGCCCGCGCACCGGGAGGTCGCGGCCGCGGAGCTCGGCGACCTCGCCGGCCGCGTCCGTCAGGTCCGCTGGGAGGAGCTCGTCGAGGTCGCGGACGTCCTGTCCCTCCACGTGCCCCTGACGGACGACACCCATCACCTCGTGGATGCGGACGTGATCGCGAAGATGAAGGACGACGCCGTCCTCGTCAACACGGCCCGGGGGCCCGTGGTGGACGAGGCGGCCCTCGTCACCGCCCTGCGCGAGGGGCGGCTCTTCGGCGCCGGTCTGGACGTCTACGAGGACGAGCCCGCCCTCGCCCCGGGCCTGGCCGAGCTGGAGAACGTGATGCTCCTGCCGCATCTGGGCTCCGCCACCCGGGACACCCGCGCCGCGATGGCCGAGCTGGCCGCGCGCAACGCGATCGCCATGGCCACGGGCGCGGAGGCCCCGGCCCTCGTCAACCCCGAGGTGCGCGGCTGACCGGCGGGGCGCCGTCGGTAGACTCGGGGACCGTGACCACCCAGAACTCCGCCTCCGCCGCCGTCGACCACCACGATCAGCAGGCCGTCCGCGCCGCCAAGCGTGAGCAGCTGCTCGCCTCGGGCCGCGAGGCCTACCCCGTGCAGGTGCCGCGCACCCACGCGCTGGCCGAGGTGCGTGAGCGGTTCGACGGCCACGAGCCCGACTGGACCTCGGGCGAGACCGTGTCGGTGACCGGGCGCGTCGTCTTCCTCCGCAACACCGGCAAGCTCTGCTTCGCCACCCTGCAGGAGTCCGGCGCGGACGGGGAGGCCGTCCGCCTCCAGGTCATGGTGTCCCTGGCCGCCGTCGGTGAGGAGTCCCTGGCCGAGTGGAAGAAGGTCGTGGACCTGGGCGACTTCCTCTCCGTCACCGGCGAGGTGATCGTCTCGCGCCGCGGCGAGCTGTCCATCATGGCCTCGGCGTGGGAGATGGCCTCCAAGGCGCTGCGCCCCCTGCCCGTGCTGCACGCGGATCTGAACGAGGAGACCCGCGTCCGCCAGCGCTACGCGGACCTGATCGTGCGCGAGGAGGCCCGCCGCATGGTCTACACCCGGGCCAAGGTCACCTCGGCGGTGCGGCGCACCCTCGAGGGCCACGGCTACGTGGAGGTGGAGACCCCGATGCTCCAGCTGGTCCACGGCGGCGCCCTCGCACGTCCCTTCGAGACGCACCTCAACGCGTTCGACCAGCCGATGACCCTGCGCATCGCCACCGAGCTGTACCTCAAGCGCGCCGTCGTCGGCGGCATCGACCGCGTGTTCGAGATCGGCCGCGTGTTCCGCAACGAGGGCGTGGACTCGACCCACTCGCCCGAGTTCACCACCCTCGAGTCCTATGAGGCGTGGGCGGACATGCACGTCATGGCCGAGCGCATGCAGGAGATCATCCTCAACGCCGCGGACGCGGTGGGCGCCGGGCGTCGGCTCGAGACCGCGAAGGGCGTCATCGACCTCGACGGCGAGTGGGCCTGGGTCGCCGTGTACCCGGGGCTGTCCGAGGCCGTGGGCCGCGAGATCACCCCGGAGACGGACGCCGAGACGCTGCGGGCGATCGCCGCGGAGCACGAGGTCAAGGTGGACCCCGCGTGGGACGCGGAGAAGCTCGTGATCGAGCTGTTCGGCGAGATCGTGGAGCCCACCCTGATGAACCCCACGTTCGTGTACGACTACCCGCCGGCCGCCCAGCCGCTCGCGCGCCCGCACCGCTCGGACGACCGGGTCATCGAGGCCTGGGACCTGATCATCGGCGGCATGGAGCGCGGCACCGCGTTCTCCGAGCTGATCGACCCCGTCATCCAGCGCGAGCGCCTGACCGCCCAGTCGGCGATGGCGGCCGCCGGCGACGACGAGGCGATGCAGCTGGACGAGGACTTCCTGCGCGCCCTCGAGTACGGCGCCCCGCCCATGGGCGGCATCGGCCTGGGCATCGACCGCCTGGTGATGCTGTTCACGGACGCCGGCATCCGCGAGACCATCCTCTTCCCGCTGCTCAAGCCGGAGGCCTGACATGGCCGCCTTCTGGGACTACTTCTCCGTCCTCGCCCCCTCGATCGGCCTCGGGCTCATCTTCTGGCTGGTGATGCGCTCCCTGCTGCGTTCGGACACGGGTGAGCGCGAGAGTCAGGCCCGCCGGCTCTCGGGCGCGGACGCGCGGGCGGCCCGCGAGGAGGCCGAGGCCCGTGAGTGGGCGGCCCGACGCCGAGCCGAGGGAGGGCCGGGGGCTGATCCGGAGGACCGCGCCCGGTGAGATTCCTTCCCCGGCGTTGAAGAATCCTTCTGCCCGGCTTCGTTGCGGTATTCTTGAATCACCACAAGTGCACGGCCGGAATCGTGAGCACGCGGGAAAGAACCCCGAGAGCGAAGACCGGAACCCAGGGACACGCGCACGAGAGAAGAAAGTGGGAATCACCGTTGGCACAGAAGGTAGAAGTGGTCCTCGTGGATGATCTTGACAGTTCGCCTGCAGATGAGACCGTGAACTTTGCATTGGACGGTCGCAATTACGAGATCGACCTGTCGAAGGAGCACGCTGCGGAACTCCGTGAGTTCCTGAAGCCCTACATGAAGAAGGGCCGCGCCGTGGCGCCGCCGTCGCCCAAGGTCGAGGCCGCCCAGATCCGCAAGTGGGCGGCCGAGAACGGCTACGAGGTCTCGAGCCGCGGTCGCCTGCACCGCGACGTGGTGGAGGCCTACCGCAACGCGAAGCGCAAGTGAGCGTCCCGCCCGGGTGCGTCGAGGAATCGGCGTCCCCGGGCCTCGTTCCGGCCCCTCCCGAGGACGGCCGGGCCGCTTCTCCCGCTGGCGAACAGCCGCGCGGCACGCGGTCCGGGTGCGTAGTGTCGACCACGACCGTACGCAAGGAGTGTGCCCATGTTCGAGAGATTCACCGACCGCGCCCGGCGGGTGGTCGTGCTCGCCCAGGAAGAGGCGCGCATGCTCAACCACAGCTACATCGGCACCGAGCACATCCTGCTCGGTCTGATCCACGAGGGTGAGGGCGTCGCAGCCAAGGCACTGGAGTCCATGGACATCTCCCTGGGCGCCGTGCGAGAGAAGGTGCAGGAGGACATCGGCCAGGGTCAGCAGAACCCGCCCGGCCACATCCCCTTCACGCCGCGCGCCAAGAAGGTGCTCGAGCTGTCCCTGCGCGAGGCGCTGCAGCTCGGCCACAACTACATCGGCACCGAGCACATCCTGCTCGGCCTGATCCGCGAGGGCGAGGGCGTGGCCGCCCAGGTCCTCGTGCAGCTCGGCGCGGACCTGAACCGCGTCCGTCAGACGGTCATCCAGCTGCTCTCCGGCTACCAGGGCGGCGCCCAGGGTGGCAAGGAGACCGCGGGTGCCGGGGTGGGCCAGGGCGGCGAGGCCGGCCAGAACGCCGGCTCCGTGGTGCTGGACCAGTTCGGACGCAACCTCACCGCGGCCGCGCACGACGGCAAGCTGGATCCCGTCATCGGGCGTGCGGGTGAGATGGAGCGCGTCATGCAGGTGCTCTCCCGCCGCACCAAGAACAACCCCGTGCTCATCGGCGAGCCCGGCGTCGGCAAGACCGCCGTCGTCGAGGGCCTGGCCCAGGCGATCGACCGCGGCGACGTCCCGGAGACGCTCAGGGACAAGCAGCTCTACTCGCTGGACCTCGGCTCCCTCGTGGCCGGCTCCCGCTACCGCGGCGACTTCGAGGAGCGCCTGAAGAAGGTGCTCAAGGAGATCCGCACGCGCGGGGACATCATCCTGTTCATCGACGAGATCCACACCCTCGTCGGGGCGGGTGCGGCCGAGGGCGCGATCGACGCCGCCAGCATCCTCAAGCCGATGCTGGCCCGCGGTGAGCTGCAGACCATCGGCGCCACCACGCTGGACGAGTACCGCAAGCACATCGAGAAGGACGCCGCGCTCGAGCGCCGCTTCCAGCCGATCCAGGTCGCCGAGCCGTCCGTCGAGGACGCCACGGAGATCCTGCGCGGCCTGCGGGACCGCTACGAGGCGCACCACAAGGTCTCCATCACCGACGGCGCGCTCAAGGCCGCCGCCGGCCTGGCGGACCGCTACGTCTCCGACCGGCACCTGCCGGACAAGGCCATCGACCTGATCGACGAGGCCGGCGCGCGTCTGCGCATCCGTCGCATGACCGTGCCGCCGGAGATCAAGGCCTACGAGTCCCGGATCGCGGAGGTGCGCACCCAGAAGGAGGCCGCCATCGACGGCCAGGACTTCGAGGGCGCCGCCCGCCTGCGGGACCAGGAGCAGCAGCTCGGGGACGAGCGCCGCGAGAAGGAGCAGGCGTGGCGCACCGGCGCGGACGCCGACGTCGCCACGGTGGACGAGGACCTCATCGCCGAGGTGCTCTCCAAGTCCACCGGCATCCCGGTGTTCAAGCTCACCGAGGAGGAGACGGACCGCCTGCGCAACATGGAGGACGAGCTCCACCGCCGCGTGATCGGCCAGGACGAGGCCATCAAGTCCCTGTCCCGCGCCATCCGCCGCACCCGCGCGGGCCTGAAGGACCCGAACCGCCCCTCGGGGTCGTTCATCTTCGCCGGCCCCACCGGCGTCGGCAAGACGGAGCTGGCCAAGTCCCTCGCGGAGTTCCTCTTCGGGGACGAGGACGCGCTCATCACGCTGGACATGTCCGAGTTCCAGGAGAAGCACACCGTCTCGCGTCTGTTCGGCGCCCCTCCCGGCTACGTGGGCTACGAGGAGGGCGGCCAGCTCACCGAGAAGGTCCGCCGCCGTCCGTTCTCCGTGGTGCTGTTCGACGAGGTGGAGAAGGCCCATCAGGACCTGTTCAACTCCCTGCTGCAGATCCTCGAGGACGGTCGCCTGACCGACTCGCAGGGCCGTGTGGTGGACTTCAAGAACACCGTGATCATCATGACCACGAACCTCGGCACCCGGGACATCTCCAAGGGCGTCATGACCGGCTTCCAGTCGGCCACGGACACCACCACCGGGTACGAGCGGATGAAGGGCAAGGTCAAGGAGGAGCTGCGCCAGCACTTCCGCCCCGAGTTCCTCAACCGTGTGGACGACGTGATCGTGTTCCCGCAGCTGCAGAAGCACGAGATCGTGGAGATCGTGGACCTGTTCGTCTCCCGCCTCGGCAAGCGCCTGGCGGAGCAGGACCTGTCCATCGAGCTCACCCAGTCCGCCAAGGATCTGCTCGCGGACCGCGGCTACGATCCGGCCATGGGCGCCCGCCCGCTGCGCCGCACCATCCAGCAGATGGTGGAGGACCAGCTCTCGGAGAAGATCCTCTTCGGCGAGATCCCGGCCGGCTCCCTCATCACCGTGGACGCCACGGGCGAGGGGGAGGGCGCCGAGCTGACGTTCGCGTTCTCCGGCGGCCGGGAGGCCCTGGAGGGTGCGGACCTGGCCGAGCTCGAGTCCGGTGCCGGCGATCCGGTGGACGCCGACCGCTCCGTGTGACCTGCGGGGTCTGACCCACGACGCCGGACCGCGCGTCCGGTGGCCACGGCCCGTCGCCCCTCCCCCTCGGGGAGGAGGCGGCGGGCCGTCGTCGTGCCCCCGCGGGGACGCCGGGGCCGAGGTCCGCGACACCGCCGCCGGCATCAAGGACGGCCTCGCGAAGGACCGCTGAACCGGCCCGCCTCTCCGGAGGCACGAGAGGGGTTCCCTCGCGGCGGGATCGGTGCCACTGTGGTCTGTGACCGCTCGACGGTGGTCCTGTCTCCGCTTCGACCCGGCGCTCGCCGGGACGGCTGCGGGGCAGCCCCGAGAAGAAGGAGGCCGCCCATGGGTATCGGTGACCTGAACAACCTCGCAAACCAGCACTCGGACAAGATCGACGAGGCCGTGGACAACGCTCAGGAGCAGCACGGCGACAAGCTCGGCGAGCACGGCGACACCGTGAACAAGGGTGTCGACGGCGCGCAGGAGAAGTTCCTGTCCGGGGACGAGGGCGAGCAGCAGGCCTGAGCCTGCCGTCGACGCCGCGGGAGCCCCCGCCCGGTCCGCCGGGACGGGGGCTCCCGTCTGTCCGGGGTCGGGATGTCCGTGCCTAGACTGGACCCCATGCCTGCCGACCGCCCCCTCACCCTCCGCTCGGCGCGGACCCAGGACGTCCCGGTCATCCAGGCGCTCGTGGAGCCGCTGGCGCGGGAGCGCGTGCTGCTCCAGAAGGAGGCGGTGGCCTACTACGAGGCCATCCAGGAGTTCGTGGTCGCCGAGGAGGCGGACGGGACCCTGGCCGGCTTCGGCGCCCTCCACGTGATGTGGCAGGACATCGCCGAGGTCCGCACCCTCGCCGTCTCGGAGGCCCACCGGGGGACCGGCGTCGGGCACCTGATCATCGAGGAGCTGCTGGACCGTGCGCGGGCCGTGGGCGTCGAGCGGGTCTTCTGCCTGACCTTCGAGGTCGAGTTCTTCCGCCGGCACGGTTTCGAGGTGATGGCGGACCAGTCCGCCGTGGACCCGGAGGTCTACGCGGAACTGCTGCGCTCCACGGACGAGGGCGTCGCCGAGTTCCTGGACCTCGCCCGGGTCAAGCCGAACACGCTCGGCAACACGCGGATGATCCGCCGCCTCTGAGCCGCCGCACCGCGGGCCGCCCCAGGCCCCGGCGAGGTCAGGCCGGGAAGGTGAGGCCGCCGTCGTCGTCCCGGGCCAGCAGCCCGTCCGACACGAGCCCGGCGACGCACCGCGCCCACTGCGCGTCGTCGGGGCGGTGCGACCCGAGCCGCCCCCCGGCCACGACGACGGCGGGCACCTCCGCCTCGGCCACGCGCCCGTGCTCGCGGACGGCGGCCATCACGGCCCCGCGCACCTGACGGTCCGTGCCGGCCCAGGCCTGGCCGCGCGGCACCTCCACCGGCGGCGGGGAGCCCGCTGCGACCCACGCGCACGTCTCCGCCAGCGGGCAGCGGTCGCAGGCGGGGGAGCGGGCGGTGCAGACGAGGGCCCCGAGTTCCATGACGGCCGCGTTCCACGCGTTGGCGCGGGCGGGGTCCTCGGGCATGAGGGCCTGGGCGCGGCGCATCTCGGCGCGGGTCAGCGACCTGCCGGGCAGGGCCTCACCCGCGACCGCGCGCGCGATCACCCGGCGCACGTTGGTGTCCACGACGGTCTCGGGGACGCCGAACGCGAAGCTCGCGACCGCCGCGGCCGTGTACTCGCCGATGCCGGGCAGGGCGCGCAGGGCGGCGGGGTCGGCCGGCACCCGGCCGTCGTGGCGCCCGACGACGGCCCGGGCGGCCTCCTGGAGGCGCAGGGCCCGGCGCGGGTAGCCGAGTCGGTCCCAGGCCGTGAGCACGTCTGCGGTGGGGGCGGCGGCCAGGTCCGCGGGGGTGGGCCAGCGCTCCAGCCACTCCCGCCAGCGGGGCAGCACCCGCACGACC
>NZ_JABFBA010000024.1:85220-98896 GCF_017168445.1 Micrococcus sp. KRD026
GTCGGGGGCGGGCCCGGGGCCATGGTGATCGGCGTCGGTGGGAGTGGAAGACATGGGCCCTCTTTGCCGAGTCGAGGCGGATTCAATACCATCGGTATTCAATACCATCGGCATCGAGAGGGCAACATGGCGACCCGACCCCGCCGCGAGGATGTCCGCGCGGCCATCCTCGACCACGCGGCTCGGGTGTTCGGACGGGAGGGTTACGCGCGCTCCTCCCTCGCCCGCATCGCGGCGGAGGCCGGCTACACGAAGGGCGCCGTCTATTCCGGTTTCGCGGGGAAGCCGGACCTCTTCGCCGCCGCCTGCACCGTCCAGTTCGAGCGGGCGACCACCCGAGCCATGGACGGCGTCGCCGACGCCCTGGACGACCCCGACCTGCCGCGCGAGGACCTGGTGGCCCGCGTGGCGGAGGCCCTGGCCGACGTCGTGCTCGAGACCACGGGCTCCTGGCCCCTGCTCCTCCACGAGTTCCAGGCCGTGGGCCTGCGCGAGCCCGCCGTGGGGAGAGCCTACCGGACGCTGACCGTCCGGCGGCGGGACTTCCTGGCCGGCCTGCTGCGCGAGCACCGCGTGCTGGCCGACGTCCCGGACGAGCAGGTCACACACACTGCGGCCATGCTCCTGATGCTCGTGCACACGCTGTCGGTCGAGCGGCACCTGGCCCCGGAGGACCTGACGGTGGACGACGTGCGGGACACGCTGGCCGCGGCCGTGCGCTCCCTCCTGCCCTGACGCCTGCGCGCCGGCCCCGCCTCAGCCCAGGGTGCCGGCCACACCGCGCACCAGCGCCAGCGTGCCCCCGACGCCGGCCAGGCAGATCGCGAGGACGCGCGCCTTCGCGGGGTCCACCCGGCGGGCCACCACCGAACCGGGCAGGACACCCAGCGGGCCGCCCACCACCACGGCGACCCACACCGGCCACGGCACGTGCAGCCCCGCGGGCACGGCCGCGCCGAACAGCGACTTGGTGACCAGCGAGGTGAGATTGGCCAGCAGGAACACGGGCTGGAGGGTGGCCGCCCACGAGCGCTGGTCCCACCGGCTCGCCACCGCGTAGACCGCGAGCGCCGGCCCGGCGATGCCCGCGGTGGTGTTCATGAACCCGGCGACGGCGCCGGAGGCGAACACGGCCCCGTCCCCCTGGGCGGTGAAGCGCTGCTGCAGGCCCAGGACGGCGGCCACGGCCACCAGCACGGAGGACCCCAGGAGGATCTCGAGTGCGTGGGCGTCCAGGACCCGCACGGCCCACGCCCCCGCGAACGAGCCGGTCACGAGCAACGGCGCGAGGCGGACGAAGCGCGGCCAGTCCACATGCCGGTGCAGCATCGCGAACAGCAGCACCGCGGACACCGAGGCGGCCACGTTGGACAGCGTCACCCCCGCCACCGGGCCCAGGAGCAGGGACAGCGTGGGTGCGGCGATCATGCCCACACCCATTCCGCTCACCCGCTGGAGCGTGCCGCCCAGGGTGATCGCGGCCAGCGCGACGACGGCCGGCAGCCACACCAGGGAGGGGTCCATGCGGGCAGTATGCCGGAGCCGGGGGTGCCCGTCGGCCCTGGCGCCCGCCCGTGACGGGTGCGCATGCTGGCCGTATGGCCCAGCACAGCTCCACCCCGTACCCGCTCGTGATCGTGGGCAGCGGCCCCGCCGGCGCCAGCGCCGCCCGCGCCTACCTCGACGCCGGGGGACCCGGCCCCGTCCTCATGCTCACCTCGGACGTGGACCACCCCTATGAGCGTCCGCCGCTGTCCAAGGAGCTGCTGCGCGGCATGGCGGCCCCCGAGGGCACGCCGATCGCCGGGGAGGAGCTGCCGGACGGCGTCGAGCTGCGCCGCGGCACCACCGTCACCGGCGCGGACCTCGCCGCGCGGACGCTGCGGGTCGGCGAGGAGCCGGTCCGCTTCGAGCGCCTGATCCTCGCCCTCGGCGCGCACCCGAAGCCCCTGCCCGTCGCGGACGACGACGCCGAGGTGCACCTGCTGCGCTCTCTCGACCACGCCCGCCGCCTGGTGGCCTCCGCCGGGCACGCGCGCTCCGCCGTCGTGATCGGCTCGGGGTTCATCGGCTGCGAGGCGGCCGCCTCCCTGGCCCTGCGCGGGGTGGCCACCACGCTGGTCACCCCGGACGAGGTGCCGCAGCAGAAGCGGCTCGGCCGCGAGGCGGGCGATCGGATCGCGCAGTGGCTGATCGGCGCCGGCGTCGAGCTGCGCACCGGCGTGCGGGTGGGGCAGGTGCGCGCCCCGCGCACCGTCCACCTCGACGACGGCGCCACGCTCGCCCCGGACCTGATCCTCGCCGCGGTGGGGGTCGAGCCGGGGGGCGGGTGGCTCGAGGACTCCGAGCTGACCATGCACGAGGGGCGGATCGTGGCGGACGAGCACCTGGCGGCGGCGCCGGGCGTGTGGGTGGCCGGGGACGTGGCCCGCGCCCACCACGCCGTGGCCGGCCGGCCGATCCCCGTGGAGCACTGGGGCGACGCCCTCGGCATGGGCGAGGTCGCCGGGCACAACGCGGCCCGCACCGAGGTCGGCGTGCCGGGCGGCGCCGGCCAGGCCTCCGTGCTGGCCCACGCGGCGACGGCGGACCCGGAGTCCCTGCGGCGGTGGGAGGCCGTGCCCGGGTTCTGGAGCACCATCGGCGAGCACACGCTCAAGCACGCCGCGTGGGGCGACGGCCACGAGCAGGCCCGCATGGTGGAGCGCACCGGCGGGTTCACTCTCTGGTACACGGACGCGCAGGACCGCGTGGTGGGCGTGCTGACCTACAACGCGGACGAGGACTACGAGCGCGGGCGGGAGCTGGTGGCGGGCCGGGATGCCGTGGGCGAAGGCCGGGGCCGTCCCGACCCTGCATGACAGACTGAGGGGATGACCACCCCGACCCCCGGCGCCGGCTCCCCGGGCAGCGGTGTGGCCGGGGGCGTGCTGGCCGCAGTGGGGGCGCTGGCCCTGATCGCGACCGTCCTGGCGCTGGTCCTCGCGTTCGGTCCGGCCGGCCGGGACGACGCCGGCGCGGGCGCCGAGCGGCGGCGCTGGAACGGCGGCTTCACCCCCGCCCCGCCCACGGTGAACACGCAGGGGTACGCCGAGCCCGTGCAGGGCCGCGTGACCTCCCGCTTCGGGCCCCGCCCCAACCCGTTCGGCGAGGGCGTGGTGCCCTCGGGGGTGTCCGAGGAGGCCCTGACCCGCCACGACGGCGTGGACCTCGGCGGGGTGCCGGAGGGCACGCCCTTCCACTCGGTGTCCGACGGCCGAGTCCTATTCGTGGAGGCCGGCGGGGACGCGGGCGGCAACCTGCTCGCCGTGGACGCCGGGGACGGCCACGTGTGGCGCTACCTGCACGCCGCCCCGGACTCCACCGTGGTGGACGCGGGCCAGCGCGTCTCCGCCGGGGACCACCTGGCCGGCGTCGGGCAGACCGGCGCCGCCACCGGCGTGCACCTGCACCTGGAGCTGCGCGTGGACGGCGAGCCGGTGGACCCGGAGGCCTACCTGGCCGAGCGGGGCGTGGAGCTCGGCGGCTCCTACCCGGAGCGGCGCCGCGGCCTCAGCCGGTGACCGGGCCGCCGCCGTCGTCCACGGACCCGGCCCAGCGGACCTCCCCGTCCACGACCTCGTCCGTCGGCGCCAGGCCGATCGCCTGGGCGACCCGCTGGGAGGCCGTGTGCTCGGGGTGGACATCCGCCACGAGGCGCCGCACCCCCCGGTCCCGCAGCTCGCCCTTGAGGAGGCCGGCGGCCTCCTTCGCCAGCCCGCGGCCCTGCCACGGCGTGCCGATCAGCCAGGCGATCTGCGTGGGTCCCCCGTCCACGGGGATGGTGGCCTGGACGTAGCCGACCGGCCGGCCCTCCGGCTCCAGCACCACGATCCAGTTGGCCCAGTCCTCCGCGCCGTCCTCGGAGCGACCGCGCGCGAGGATCGCGTACCGCTGCCGCAGCTCCTCCTCGCCCGGCGGCGTCCCGCCGGTGTACGTGTACAGGTCCGGGTCGGCGAGGACCGCGGCCATGGCCTCGGCGTCATCCACCCGCAACGGGCGCAGGGAGAGGGAATGCGGCATGGGCACAGTCGACCAGCCCGGCCCCGCGCAGACAAGAGGCGGGGCGCATCCGCCCGCCGCTAGCCTGGGCGCATGCCGCCCGCCCCCACCGCCCGTCTGCGCTTCCGCGAGATGGCCGACGCCGACCTCGACCACCTGGCCGGCCTCCTCGCCGATCCCGTGGTGATGCGCTTCTACCCCGCCCCGCGCACGCGCGCGGAGGCGGCGGCGTGGATCGCGGGCAACCGGCGCCGGTACGCGCAGGACGGGCACGGGCTGTGGATCATCGAGACCCACGACGACGGCGGGCCCGGCTTCGTGGGCGACTGCGGCCTGACGTGGCAGGAGGTCAACGGGGAGCCTCGCCTGGAGGTCGGCTACCACGTGCGGGCCGACCTGTGGGGGCGCGGCTACGCCACCGAAGCGGCCGCCGCCTGCCGGGACCACGCCCGGGACGTGCTGGGGCACCACGAGCTCGTGGCGATCATCCACCCGGAGAACACGGCCTCGCGCCGGGTGGCCGAGCGGATCGGGATGACCGTGGTGGGCGAGGACCGCACCGGCGCGCCCGAGGCCCGCGCGGCTCTGGGGCTCGAGGCGCGCACCGTGCTGGGGATGAGGCTCCGGCCGGGCGCGTGAGGCGCGGCCCGGCCGGACGTCTCAGCCCCGGTCGCTCACTTGGCGTGGCGGGCGAGCAGCTCGCGGGCGGCGTCCAGGCCGCCGGCCTCGACGTCGTAGGAGCCGGTGGACGCGTGGTGGGCCTCGACCGCGTCCGTGATCCGGTAGTGGTCCGGGTTGCCGGGCGGGTCGGAGGTCTCCAGCACGTGGATCAGGTAGGTCTCGCCGGCGGCCAGGGCCTGGCGGTCGTCGCGCTCGTGATGGGTCATGACGTCCTCTCGGGTCGGCGCCCGGCGGGTCTGTCCCACCGGGGCGTGCGCACCAGGGTGGCGCATCGACGGCGGCGGGGCACAGTCCTGCCCGCCCGCGGGCCGGATCCGGTCAGTAGGCGGGTCAGAGTCCGCTCAGGCCCCGACGTAGGAGCTGACGACGCTCCGCAGTGCCTCGGCGGATTCGTAGATGTCCTCCAAGTTCTCGAGGTCGGCCCGCGTCCTGTTCTTGTCCGCATCGAACAGCACCAGATATTTCACCTTCCCGTCGAAGTGAAGGCGCGCGATCGGCTTCCGATTGTTGTCGTCCAGGATGACGCTGCAGTACGAGGCTGCGTCGCGCATGTAGACGCGGTTCATCGGCACGATTCCGGCGAGAATCGCCTTGATGATGCGGAAACCCTCGATCTCCTCTTCGGTCGTCACCACGCCCGGCTTGAGCTGGCCCTCCTGACCGTTCTCCTCGTCGGACAGGACCGTCTGATCGCCGGTGGCCACGGGCTCAGCGGGAGCCGCCAGTACCGGAGCGACCTGGTCGCCCAGGGCAGTCTTCAGCCGCGCGTTGACGCGATCGTTGATGTACTGGCGCGCAGCCTCCTCGGTGAGCCGGGTGAAGGTCTCCACCGCCTTGGCGTTCATGTACCCGGAGTACACGCGCTTGGCGAGGACCTTCACCAACTCATCGCTCGGCGCAGCCATCTCGGCAGAAATCTCGCGCTTGATGGCCGATACGTACTTCAGCTCCTCGGCTGCGGCGATGACCGAGTCGAGATCGAAGGATCCCTTCGCCAGCTGCTCGAGCTTCGGCACGGTGACCGGGTCGATGTCCAGAAGATCGAGGACGAGGAACGGACGCTCGTCGAGGATGTTGGCCTTGTCGAGGTCCGTGTAGAAGTTCCACACCCGCCCGTTGGTGAGCACGCCGATCCGCGCTTCACTGGTGTGGAAGTAGCGCACCAGCTGGCTCGCGTGCGCCAGGGACAGCTCCGAGCCGACCTTCTTGGCCTCCACGAGGATGTTGACCTTCCCCTCCCGCATGATGGCGTAGTCGATCTTCTCCCCCTTCTTCAGGCCCAGATCTGCGACGAACTCCGGGACGACCTCCTGGGGATCGAACACGTCGTAGCCCAACACCTGCGAGATGAATGGCATGACGAGCGCGTTCTTCGTCGCCTCTTCCGTGTCCAGGGAGCTTGCGTAGTCGCGGGCTCGCCGAGCCACTTGCGCAAGCTTGTCCTCGAATTCAGTCATGCCGTTTCACCCATCCGTGAGTAGGAGCCGGACAGCCGGGAATCCGGCAGCCTCGCACGTCAGCGCCCGAAGGCCCGCCGCAGCTGTGTCGAAATATAACCCAGCTCACAAACACGCTACGGGGACCCTCGCAGGCGCTCCGTGGCCGGACCGCGGGATCGCCCGGAACGCGAGGCGGCCACGACGCGTCGCCTCTCACAGGAAGGAGACGGGGCGTCGTGGCCGCGTTCCGCGGGGGGCCGCCCTGTCAGGCGACGCCCGGCCGGCTCAGCGGTTGCCGGGGTGCTGCGGGTCGGCCGGGATGCCGCGGCTCAGGGGCTCCACGGGCGGGCCGCTCGTCTCCGGGGTCACGGGCGAGCCGGTGCGGGAGCCGCCGACCTCCGGGGTGTCCGGCACCTGATCGCCGGAGGGCTGGGCGCCGGAGCGCAGCGCCTCGAGCCGCGTCTCGAGGACCTGCACCACGGGCAGGCGGTCGCCGTGGGCGCGCTCGTAGGCGAGCAGCTGCTCCACCTGCGACTCGTCGAGGCCGGTGATCCGGGTCGGCAGCGTGCCGTTGGGGATGTGGTCGTAGTCCGGCAGGGGGAGCTCGTCGCGGTTCGGGGCGTTCGTCATGGCACTGTCCCTCTTCTCTCGTCGGGGTCCCTCGTCGGGATGCGTGGTCCACCCACGCTAGTGAAGGCCCCCGTCAGACGGCACCCCCTGCCGCCCCGCTCACCCGACCCCGTCCCGCCGCGCCCGCAGCACGATCTCCAGGTCGAACCGCGCGTCGGGGTCCTCGAGGGCCTCCCCGAACAGCTCGCGCAGCCGGCCCACCCGGTACCCCACGGTCTGGGGGTGCACGCCGAGCTCCGCGGCGATCGGCGCCCGCTGGCCCCAGTGCGTGAGCCAGGCGAGCAGGGTCTCCTCCAGCACCGCCCGCTTCGCCTCGCTCACCTCGTCCAGGGGCGCCAGCACGCGTTCGGCCAGCTGCGTCACGACGCGCGGCTCGGCCCCCAGCACCACGCGCGCCAGGTGGTCCGCGGCGAGGATCGGGGACGGGGCGCCGTCGTCGTCCTCCCCCTGCGCGGGCTCCGCCGTCCGGCCCGCCGCCTCCTGGACGGCCAGCGTGCGGGCCACCCGGTAGGAGTGGGGCACGAGCGGCCAGTCCACGGCCGGCCCGACGACGGCGGCCGTCCCCGCCAGCAGGCGCAGCATGCGCTCGCGGCGGCCCTGGGAGGGCGTCGCGTCGATCACGGCGACCACCTCCGAGTCCCGCTCCACCACGAGCCCGGCCCGGCCCAGCCTCTCCCGGACGGCGACGCCGGCGTCCGCGGGCAGCACCACCACCGCCAGCCGGCGCGGCAGCCGCCAGTCCGCGAGCGCGGCCAGCCGTTGCACCTCCTTCTCCTCGGTCCCGCCCCGGACCAGGGCGGTGGCGAGGGCGGCGCGGTGCAGCTCGAGCACGCCCGCCTGGGCGGACTGCGCCTCCGCGTACGCCTGGGCGCTGACGGAGGAGAGCTCGTCGATGTACGCCCAGATGGACTCGCCCAGCTCGATCACCACGGACATCTCCAGGCCCAGGCGCGCGCACTCGGCGGAGAGCTCGCGGAACACGATCCGCGCGGAGGTGCGGTACGCGCCGAGCAGGGCGTCCATGGAGCGCCCCTCGCGGAACTCGCCGGCCCCCAGGCGGGCCATGAGGACGCGGGACTCGCTGTTCAGGGCCGGGCGGGTGGTGCCGGGCAGGCTCATCAGCTGCTCGAGGGCGGTGGTCACGCCGGCGGTGAGGTTCTTGCCGTAGTGGCCGTCGCGCGCCGCCGCGTAGGCGGGGATCTGGTCCGGGACCGTCTCGATGATGCGCTCCATGATCCCGGGGATCGCCGGGGCCAGGCGCTCCGCGAGGTCGTCGGGGAGGGACTGCCAGGGCGGGCGCCAGTCGGGGGCGGGGGTGGTCTGCGTCACACTCAATCTTGTCTCCTCGCGATGAAGTGATGGCCCAGATCGTACGCTGAAGACGAAGAACTGCGGCATGCCGAGCCATAGACTGGAGCCATGGTCGGCCCGTCTCTGTTCTCCCGTCTGGCGTCGACGCTCCTGCACCCGCTCGCCCCGCAGGACGTCCTCAGCCTGCTCGACCCCGTGCACTCCTCGCGGCAGCTGCGCGGCGTGGTCACCTCCGTGACGCGCGAGACGCCCGGCACCGCCACCATCGCCTTCCGCCCGGGCCCGGGCTGGCGGGCCCACGACGCCGGCCAGTGGGCCCGCATCGGGGTGGACGTGGACGGCGTGCGCCAGTGGCGCTCCTACTCGCTCTCCGCTCCCGCGGGCGCCGACCCCGAGATCACGGTGTCCGACATCGGCCTCGTCTCCGGCACGCTCGTGCGCCGCACGAAGCCCGGCGACGTCCTGTTCCTCGACGTCCCCGAGGGCGACTTCACCCTCCCGGACGAGCCGCGCGCCCTGCTGATGCTCACGGCCGGCTCGGGCCTGACCCCGGTGATGTCCATGATCCGCACGCTCGTGCCGGCCCGCGCGGACGCCGACGTCGTGCTCATCCACTCCTCCCGCACCCCCGAGGACGCCCTGTTCCGCGAGGAGCTCGCCGAGCTGGCCGACCAGTTCCCGGGCCTGCGCGTGGTGCACCGCCACACCGCGGACGAGGGCCGCCTGGACCTGTCCTCCCCCGCCGAGCTCGAGGACCTGTGCCCCGACTGGCGCGACCGGGCCGCCTACGCGTGCGGCCCCGCCGAGTTCCTCGACGACGCCGAGGACCTCTGGCGGCGCGAGGCCGGCGAGGACCTGCGCATCGAGCGCTTCCGTGCGGACTTCGCGGCGGGCGTGGCCGGCGCGGGCGGCCGCGTGGTGTTCGAGCACGCCGACGCCGAGGCCGACGCTCCCGGTGACGTGCCGCTGCTGATCGTGGCCGAGGAGGCCGGCGTCGCCGCCCCGTCCGGCTGCCGCATGGGCATCTGCCACGCCTGCCTGACCCCCCTGCGCTCCGGCCAGGTCACCGACCTGCGCTCCGGCGAAGTCCACGGCGAGCCCGGCGAGCTGATCCAGACCTGCGTGAGCGCCGCCGCCGGCCCGCTGAGCCTCGACCTCTGAACCTGACACCCGGCCGAGACCCGGGCCTCCCCGACCATCCCCCGCCTCCCGTCCCCAGGAGCACCGCATGACCCAGACACCCCTTCCCCGATCCAGGAGCAGCCATGTCCCCCGCGGACCCCACCGCCGACGTCGCGGCCCGACCGACCGGCCCCGCCGCGGTGGCCGAAGCCTTCGCGGCCGCCTGGAACGCCGCCGACGCCGACGCGCTCGCCGAGCTGTTCGCCGAGGACGCGGACTTCGTGAACGTGGTGGGCGTGTGGTGGAGGCGGCGTCGGCAGATCCGGGTGAACCACGCGCTCGGCTTCCGCTGGATGTTCCCGCACTCGCGGCTCGAGCTCGGGCGCGTGCGGGTGCGGGAGCTCGGGGACGTGGCAGTGGTGCACGCGCCGTGGACCATGACGGGGCAGACCGCGCCCGACGGCGACGAGGCCGGCGAGCGCACCGGCGTCCTGTTGCTCGTGGTGCGCCGCACCGAGACCGGGGCGTGGGAGGCGGTGGCCGGGCAGAACACGGATTCCGTGCCCGGGGCCCAGACCCACCTGGCCGACGACGAGGGGCTCGCCGCGGTGCACTATCACCCGTCCGCGTGGTTCGACCCCGACGAGGACCCGGACGGCCCGGAGGCCTGCTGAGCGGCGACCGGCTCACGCCACCGTCAGCAGCCGCACCCAGTCGTCCTCGACCCGCTCCCCGCCGACCACGAACTGCCGCGCCCCGACCGTCTCGAAGCCGAGGCGCTCGTAGAACCGGTTGGCCCGTGCGTTCTGCGCGTTCGTGCCGAGCCACACGTGCCGGAACCCCAGCCGCCGCAGCCGCTCGACGCCGTCGTGCACGAGGGCCTCGGCCAGCCCGGTGCCGCGCCCCTCGGCGAGCACGTACAGCTTCGAGAGGTGGCCGGCCGGCACGTCGCCGAGCCGCTCCGTGACGGGTGCCTCGGGGGCCGCGGCGGTCTCGTACATGGCGTAGCCGAGCAGGGTCTCCGGGGCGTCGGCCGCGGCGCCCACGAGCACGATCCGCTCCGGGTCCGCGATCCACGCGGCCACGGCGGCCTCACTCAGGTGCAACGCGATGTGCGCCTCCACCGCGGCACGCGGCAGCGAGGCCGGGGAGGCGTCCGGGAAGGTGGCCGCGGCGATCGCGGCGATCGCGGGCGCGTCCTCGGGGCGGGCCGGACGGACGACGGCGGCGCGGGGTGCGGAAGTCATCCCCGCTCAGGCCTGCAGCGCGGGGTGCAGGTCCTTCATGCGGAACCGACGCCGGCGCCGCACCACGAGCACGTCCAGGGCGAGCGCCGCCGCCCCGATGCCCATCAGCACGACCACCGGCACCCAGAAGCGCTGGTCCGGACCGCCGGAGATCGCGTTGCGGAACGCCTCGATGGAGTAGCTCATCGGCATGAACGGGTGCAGCGCCTGGAAGAAGCCGGGCAGCACCTCGGCCGGGTAGGTGCCGCCGGTGGAGGCCAGCTGCAGGACCAGCAGGACCAGCAGCAGCGCCGAACCGGGGGTGCCGAGCGCCGTCTGCATCAGGTGCGCGATGAGGGAGAACACCACGGCCACGAGCACCGTCAGGGCCACGGCCCGCACCGGGTGCACGGGGGCCAGGCCCAGCGGCAGCGTGGCGGCCAGCATGAGCAGGCCGCCGCCCACGGCCACGATGCCCACGGGCAGCCACGCGGCCAGCGCGATCGCCACCGGGTTGCGGCGCCCGGCCAGCAGCCGCCCGCTGATGGGCCGCATGATGTTGAACGCGGCGATGCCGAACACCCACAGCGCGATGGAGAAGAACATCGGCGCCATGCCGCGGCCGTAGACCTCCGCGGAGTTGTCCACCTGCATCACGGCCTCCACCGGCCGGGACATCACCAGGGCGGCCTCGTCCCGCTCGTCCTCGGTCAGGGCGGGGACGCGGTCGACGCCGTCGGAGAGCCCGGAGGCGAGCTCGTGGGCGCCGTCGTCGAGGGTGCCGAGGCCGGCGCGCAGCTCCCCGGCGCCGTCCTGGAGCTGGGCCAGGCCGCCGTCGAGCTCGGTGGCGCCGGACTCCAGCTGCCCCGCACCGTCCTGCAGGGTCAGCGCCCCGTCGTGGAGCGCGGCGTTGCCCTCGGCGAGGGTGGTCGCCCCGTCCGTCAGCTCGCCGAGGCCGGACTGCAGCTCCCCGGCGCCGTCCTGGAGCTGGGCCAGGCCGCCGTCGAGCTCGGTCGCGCCGGAGCCCAGCTGCTCGAGGCCGTCCGCGAACTTCCCGGCGCCGTCGGCGAGGGAGTCGGCCCCGTCCTTCGCCTCACCGATCCCGCCCTGCAGCTTCTCCGCGCCCGCGGCCACGGCGTGGGCGCCGTCGTTGAGGTCCGTCAGATCCGCCTTGGCGGAGGCGGCGACGTCGTCCTCGACGAAGCCCTGGACGCGCTCGTTGGCGGCCGCGGAGGTCGCGGCGGCCTCCTCGGCGCGGCCGGCGACGGCGGTCACCCGCTCGTCCGCGCCGGTGAGCGCCTCCTGGAGCGCGGCGTACTGCTCGGACTCGGCGAGCGTCGGGTCCTCTTCGGCGAGCTCGGCCAGGGCGGCCTGCGCGTCGGCGATGCGGGCGCCCGCGCCGTCCTCGGCCGTGCCGGCCACCTCGGCGACCCGCTGGACGTCCTCGTCCACCGCGGCGACGTCGGCGGCCACCGCGTCCTGCCGCTCGATCACCTGGTCCAGGCCGGGGATCACCGTGTCGTAGAGCTGCTGGGTGCCGTCGGCCACCTGCGTGGCGCCGTCGGTGAGCTCGGCCGATCCGGTCTGCAGTTGGGCCAGCCCGTCGGAGAGGTCCGTGGCGCCCTGACGCAGGGCGGGGGCGTTCTCGGCGAGCTGCCCGGCTCCGTCGGCGAGGGCCTGGGATCCCTCGCGCGCCTGGTCGAGCCCGTCGGCCAGGCGGCCGGCCCCGTCCTGCGCGGATGCGGCGCCCTCGGCGAGTCGCTGGGCGCCGTCGTCGGCCTGGGCGGCGCCGTCCGCGAGGTCACCCGCACCCGTGGCGAGCTGGCCCGCGCCCTCGGCCAGCTTGCCCGAGCCGTCGTGGGCCTGGACGATCCCGTCCTCCAGCTGGCTCGCGCCGTCCTCCGCGGAGGCCGTGCCGTCGGCCAGCTGCGCGGCGCCGTCGGCGGCGTCCACCATGCCCGACCGCAGCTCGCCGAGGCTGGAGAAGACGGCCTCGAAGTACGCCTCGATCGCGGACCGGTTCACGGCGGCCTCGACCTTGGCCTGGCTCGCGTTCGTGACGGAGCCGATCACGAAGCCGTTGGCGTCGTCTCGGCGCAGGGTGATCTGCGCCTGCCGCGGTGTCCCGCCGCCCTCGGGGCTGACGAGGTCACGACTGAGCTCGGCGGGGATCTCCAGGACGAGGTAGTACCGGCCCTCCCGCAGTCCCTCCTCGGCCTCCTCGCGCGTGGTCTCGCGCCAGTCGAAGGCGCGGTCGTCCTTGAGGCGTTCGGTCATGTCCGCGCCGGTGCGCAGCGTGGTGTCGCCGCGCTGGACGGGTTCGTCCTCGTTGACGATCGCCACCGGCAGACGGTCCATGGCCCCGTAGGGGTCCCAGTTCGCGGACAGGTAGAGGGCGCCGTAGATGGCGGGGACGAGGAAGATGAACAGCAGGGCGAGCAGGGGCAGGCCACGGCGGAAGCGTCGCAGCTCGTAGCGGAACAGCATCAGTTCTCCCGGACGGGGGGCAGGGTGAGGACGACGGCGTCGCGCGGCACGGGCGCGGAGGCCACGGCGCTCACCGCGAACGGGTGGCCGTGGTCCTTGAGGACGTCCAGGGCCGCGTGGAGCGCGACCAGCTGATCGAGGGTCAGGGTGGCGTCCACGTCGTCGAAGGTGACGAGGCGGGCCGGGCGCAGGCAGGCGACGACGGCGGCCAGCAGCGCGCGATCGGGCGCGGACAGCTCCCCGACGACGGCCTCCGGCGCCACGGTCAGCCTCACCGCGTCGGCGAGGAGGGCGAAGCGTGCGCGGCCGGCGCGGCGGCGCACGCCGTCGGTGAGACAGCGCTCGTCCACGACCTCGGCCGCGGTCAGCGCCGGCTCGAGCTCCACCACGTCGGTGGTGTGGGCGACGGCGGTGCGGGCGCGCAGGGCGTGCGGGTGGCGCGCGGCGTCGATCGGGGGCCGGTACGCGCGGGCGGCGGGCCGCTCCGGCCCGTCCAGTGCGACGTCCACGGGGCCGCCGGTGAGCACGAGCTCGCCCCGCACGCCCTGCAGGCGCCCCGTGAGGGCGAGCAGCAGGGCCGAGCGGCCCGAGCCCTGGGTTCCGAGCACGGCCAGGTGGGTCTGCGGGGGCAGCACGAGGTCGAGGGAGCCGAACACCGGCCCGCGACTGCCGCGCAGGGTCAGACCGCGCGCCACGAGGGTGGCGGGCGGGAGGTCGTCGAGGTGCGCCGGGTCGGGGG